>JAKSLC010000048.1 GCA_024401415.1 Bacteroidales bacterium
TCCACTGATAAGTGCTGCACCAAAAAGTATAACGATCGCTATGATGGACCGGTTAGTCCATTGTTTTAATGTCATTTATGTAAGAATTATATTGGTGCAAATATAAGTGTTTTCAAGTTTATTCCAGCATGAATAACGATGCTTGAAGCAGTATCGTGAAATAGAAAATTTGCGAGCAACCCGAGTCTTCCCCGAGTGTAGCCCGAGTATAGCCCCACCGTACAGACGTAGCGTGCCCATATATAGTAGCGAGGTTATACTCACTATATCCCGTGTATCTCTAATAATGCTTGCGCATTAGTATTCTTGTCATTAAATTTATACCTTTGTGCCTCGTATATACAATTCTTCATGGCCAAGAAAAAGAAACAGTCCCGTTTGTGGAAAAAGCTGCATATAGCAGTGTTTACAGATGCCTCTTTTGAGCAGTTGTTTTCATTGCATCTTACTCCCTTCAGTGCATTATTTACAGTGGCTCTGTTGGGCATTTTGCTCATTGCTGGTGTGACGGTTTTAATCGCTTTCACTGGATTGCGAGAGTATATCCCTGGTTATCCTACAGGCGCTGAACGCAGAATGATAATGGATAATCTGCAGCGTGCCGATTCTTTGTTGGGAGAGATTTCATTGAGAGACCACTTGATAAATGATATGAGGATTGTCCTTTCTGAACGTCTTCCTATAGATGAATGGGACAAAGATTCGGTCGCAAATGTTCATAGAACTAGCCAGCAGCATATTGAGTTTACTAAGTCCGAAGCTGATAGCTTGTTCCGTGTAGAGGTCGAAGCTCAGGAAATGTATAATGTCTCTGAAGGACAGTCTAATTTGGCAGACACTCGTCTCGAGGTATTGTTTATGAATACTCCACTGAAGGGTGTCGTGACTAATAAGTTTGGTGAATTTGAGGGCCATTATGGCGTAGATATTGCTGCTGTCGAGGGCGCTCGTGTCGCTTCCGTTCTCGATGGTACTGTCATTTTCGCAGAGTGGACAGTTGAGACTGGAAATGTAATCCAAATACAACATGATAATCATTTGATGTCGGTATATAAGCATAATAGCAAACTCCTAAAGAAACAAGGTATGCGAGTGACAGCGGGAGAAGCTATTGCTCTGACGGGTAATTCGGGAGAGTTGTCTACAGCTCCTCATCTGCATTTCGAGTTGTGGTATCAAGGCGCTCCTCTTAATCCGGAGAATTATATTTCATTTGAATAAAAGTTGAGGTTGATTTCATGAAGAGAATAGCAATATTGGGTTCGACAGGGTCTATTGGCTGTCAGACTCTCGATATAGTGCGTATGCACCAAGATATATTCGCCGCCGAAGTTTTGGTTGCTGGCTCTAATGCCGATTTGTTGGTTGCTCAAGCAAAGGAGTTTAATCCTAATGTCGTCGTCATTGCAGATGAGTCTAAGTTGGATTTTCTCCGTTCGGCTTTGGAATCTTTGCCTATCAAGGTTTATGCCGGTGCTAAGGCTATCGAAGAGGTCGTTATGCTCGATTGTGTTGATATCGTCGTAGCAGCTATGGTGGGTTTCGCCGGTCTGCGTCCTACTTTGGCAGCTATAAAGGCACATAAGCCTATAGCGTTGGCAAATAAGGAGACACTTGTGGTGGCCGGTCAGTTAGTTATGCAGCAGGCCGCTTTGAATGGAGTCCCTATTCTTCCCGTCGATAGCGAGCATTCTGCAATATTCCAATGTCTTAATGGTGAACGCCATCTTACACCGAAGTCCATAATTCTTACAGCTTCGGGTGGCCCTTTCAGAGGGTGGACTAGAGAGCAGTTGGAATCTGTCACACCTCAGCAGGCCCTAAAGCACCCTAACTGGAGTATGGGAGCTAAAGTTACTATAGACTCAGCGTCTCTTATGAATAAGGGGTTGGAGAGTATCGAAGCACGTTGGTTATTCTCGTGCCCTCCTTCAAAACTTAAAATCGTTGTCCATCCTCAGTCTATTATACACTCTATGGTGGAATTTGAGGATAATAGCATAAAGGCTCAGTTGGGTATGCCTGATATGAGACTCCCTATTCAGTATGCTCTCACTTTCCCTGATAGATTGGCTTGTCCCGCTGCTCCATTGGATTTCGCTGCTCATTCCAATCTGACATTCGAATATCCAGATAGAAAGGTCTTTGAAAATCTGCAGATAGCATTCGATGCTATGGAAAGAGGCGGTAATGCGCCTTGCGCTATGAATGCAGCTAATGAAATCGCAGTAAAGGCATTCTTGCAAGGCGAGGTGTCTTTCTTGAAGATGCCAGAACTCATTCGCGAGACTATGTCTAGAGCTTCTTTCGTGGAGAATCCTACTTTGGATGATTATATGCAGTCTGATGCGGAATGCCGCGCAATCGCTACTGAAATTTTGTCTCATAGATAGGCATAATGTAGAATCTTTCATTATTTTTGCGAGAGTAGAGGTTCCGTATAAGTTTAGTAAAAATGGCAATAAGAGTCTTTGTTATATTATTTATGCTTTGGGCATGTGCCCCTATGCGCGTAATAGCAAAGGACTCTAAGGTTGTTCCTCTTGAAAAAATACGGGAGGGATATGTCCTTAAAGTATTTAACTACTCAATATATGATACCGATAATGGCTTGTCATCAAATAACGTCAATTGCTTATGCCGCGATGTCGATGGCATAATGTGGTTCGGAACTAATGATGGCCTTTGTCGATATGATGGTCACGATTTTAAGATTTTCCTTCCTGAGCGCGACAATCCAAGGGCTATTCTAGGTAAAGATGTAAGGGGTATCTCTAGAATAGGTAATAGGTATCTCCGCATCCTTCTAGCAGATGGCGGTATCGCCGTTTATGATAAGTTGGAAAATGAGTTCCATTCTGGAGAAAACGTTAATGAAGGTAATGCAGAAGTAGTCTCTGAAGAGGGCTCTGAAGATGGTAGCGATACCACTTGTGGAATGCTTATCTATGGCGACTATACATACATATCGCTTGACGATCGTATAGAGAAGGTTAATAATAAAACCGGAGAATCTGAGGTCTTGATTCAGTTCCGAGGTTATTATTATGGAGCTCTGATGGAAAGAATGATAAATAATAGTGATTATTTTATTGTCGTTCTTAATGGAGCAAATGGTCTTGGCGTTAGTTTGGGTATTTTGGATACTCGACTGAATACTATTAGAGAGATTGCGCTAAAGACTTCTCAGAACAGAGAGTTTATTAATGATGTATGCCCAATCGATAGCGCCAATTTTTTTGTCGCGACTACAAGCGGATTGTTCGTGTATAATATCTACGATAGAACCCTATATAAGCAGGAGATAAAAGGTGTACGTAGTGTGCAATCAGTATCAAAGGCCAGAACCAATGGATATTGGGTAGCGCATGATAATTCAGAAATACTCAAGTGGAATCCGGATACGCGTACCTGTAATCGTATTAATAATGCTAGTTCTTTTTTGAATGGATTAGTTTCTGTAGGTGATCTTTATGAGGATAAGAATGCTTTGTTGTGGATAATAACGTCTAATAAGGGCGTCGTTAAACTTGATACAAAGGTACCTAAGATAAGAACGTTGACTATCCAGACGAATATCAAGGGTAATTATTCCACAATGAATATTCATGGTCTGGATAGATCTGAAATGTATGCTGCTTGTGGCGTGAATGGTGTCCTGACTATTGATGTCGATAAGGGTACTTCTCATTTGTTGCCTTATTCTGATGTCTATCCTGCTTGTCAAGTTTATCAGAGACGAAATGGAGACGTGTTCGTATGTACGGAGCAGGATATCCGAATATATAGCAGAGAAGCGTCTTCTCCGTATAAGATTGTTCCATTCCCGGTTTCTTCTGGAGAAGAGAATATGTCTACCGTGGAAACGAAGGATATTTGTGAGGACTGCCTGGGTAATATTTGGATAGCAACACAGAGGGGTTTGTTCAGATATGATGGATATAAGTGCGAGCCTATGAAAAACCAACCTTTCTGGGGTAAGTTGGTTAATTGTGTATATGAGGATAGCGATGGAAGAATATGGTGCGGTGGTAGCTTAGGTTCTTTTGTGAAAAGCTCTCAAGATTCATTGTTTGTATCTACAGAAGCATACAAAATTAATAAGGGGTCAAATAATCTTACTCACTGTTTTTGTGAGTTCAGAGACCAGGTGCTTATAGGTACAGCATCTGGCGTATTGAGCTATGATAAGAAAACCTCTAAAGTGTCAACCGCATATTTTAATAAGAAGTTTGATAATACCAATGTCTATAGCATAACTACAGATGGCAATGAAGTGTTGTGGTTAAGTACAAGTTCAGGTGTGGGTTATGTGGATGGCAATTTTGGTTTTGAATATAAGTTTGACCATTACGATGGTTTGCAGCACCTTGGTAACGAATGTAATAAGTTTACCAAAGTCGATGATTATGTATTCTTCGGCAATGCAACTTCGATAAGTACAATGAATGTTTCAAAGGTGCGACTTAATGAGGTGTTGGCTCAAACTACTGTCAGTCAGTTGCTTTATGGCCAGTCCGGTGAAGAGCAATATCAGTACATGACTCCTGATTCTGTATATAATGTCAAGTATTTGATGAAGGCGGGTCTCAGAATATTGCTGGCATCGTCAGATATGAGTATTCCTGCTAGAAACCAGTATGCATATAGAATAGATAATAGTGCTGAGTGGATATATCTCGGAAATAGTAATGAGATTATTCTCTCTGGTTTGATGCCTGGAGAATATAAGATAGATGTCCGTTCAACAAATAGCGATGTGCAGTGGACTGATTCTTATAGTACTTTCCAAGTAAATATCATTCCTCCTATGTGGGCCTCAACAGGCGCACTGATATTCTATATTATCGTGGCTATGGTTTTGCTGTGGCTTTTGCTTAACCTCAGGTTCAGGCATGTTAATCGTAAGATGCGCTTGTTGGCTGAGGAAATGAGAGGTAAGAAGGCTATAGAAGAGCAGAGAAACCGATTGGCAAAACTCCACAAGGAGCAGACTGATAGTATCAGTTATGCAAAGCATATTCAAGAGGGTATTATGCCTAAGGCTGATTCTGTAGCTCATCTCTTTAATAAACTATTTGTATTGTATAAGCCGAAGGATATTGTTTCGGGCGATTTCTGCTGTTTCTATCATAGAGATAACATAACGTTTGTCATTGCTGCCGATTGTACTGGCCATGGCGTGTCAGGTGCGTTTATTTCAATATTGGGAATGGACCACTTGTTCAATATAATTATGAAGCAGAAGATTGATGATGCAGGTAAGATATTGACTGCTTTGCACCAGGAAACGTATGCTACCGTATTTAAACATAGCTCAAGTAGGCATAATTTCAATGAGGGTATGGATATGACTATCTGCGTGGTTCACCATGACGAGTCTTATCTTGATTTCGCTGGAGCAATGAACGATTTGTACATGATTCGCGATAATGAAATCATTACCTATAAGGGTAATAGATTTACCGTAGGTACTAATACGTCTATTGTCCCTGATCAAGAAGTTATTCCTATCTATAAGAACTATAGAATTGATTACAAGAGGGGTGATATGTTCTATATGTTCTCTGATGGCTACGTTGATCAGTTCGGCGGACCTGAACAGAAGAAGTTTAAACATAGACGTTTTAAACATTTGCTCCTTAATATTCATAAGATGCCGGCTCGAGACCAAAAGGTGATTTTGCATCAGCGCCTTGAAGACTGGAAGGGTGTAAATGAACAGACCGATGATATCAGTATCGTTGGTTTTGAACCTTGGAATAAAGACCATCGATAAATAATATTTTAAATTTGGGAACTATAAATCCCGTGCGATTTCAGATGAAACTAATTATTTCTTTTTTGTATGCCGTTGGAATGCCATTTTATAGTTTGGTATTGCGTATAGTGGCAATGTTTGGTCACAAGAAGGCAAAGCTCTTGGTTAATGGTAGAAAAGAAACGTGGAATAAGTTAGCTAAGTATGATAATACTACTCCTTGTGTGTGGGTTCATGCTGCTTCTTTGGGTGAGTTCGAACAGGGACGTCCTATTATTGAGGCTATAAGAGCAAAATATCCTAATAAGAAAATTGTGCTTACTTTCTATTCTCCTTCAGGGTATGAGGTAAGAAAGAATTATAAGGAGGCTGATTTGGTTTGCTATTTACCTTCAGATAGAGCGTCAAATGCAAAACGTTTTATTGACGCAGTCAATCCAGAAGTGGCGTTTTTTGTTAAGTACGAGTTTTGGCATCACTACATCAACGAGATTTCTCGTCGTGGTATCGCCTTGTATGGCGTATCTGTTATCTTTAGAGAGGCTCAGCCATTCTTCCAGTCTTGGGGCGGTTGGTTCCGAGATATGCTCCATAAGTATACTCGATTGTATGTCCAGGATGCTTTGTCTGCAGATCTATTGAAGTCTATTGGCATAGCAGACGATAAGTATGTAGTGGCTGGTGATACCAGATTCGACCGTGTTAGCCAAATCGCCGCTAACGCACCTGATGTGGATGTCGTTGCACGATTCGTAAATAATGCCTCAAAGGTTATTGTTATGGGTAGTGCTTGGCCTCCTGATGATGAGGTCGTATTCCCTTATATTAATGAGGCTCCTAAGGATGTGAAGTTGATCGTCGCTCCTCACGAGATACACGCAGAGCGAGTTAAGGGTCTTTTGAGTAGATTGAAAGTTAAGGCATCTTTGTTTACAGAGCCAGATGCTGATTTGAAGAATTGCCAAGTGCTTGTAGTGAATACTATTGGTCTTTTGTCCACTATATATAAGTATGGCCATATCGGTTATATCGGCGGTGGCTTTGGCGTCGGTATCCATAATACACTCGAGGCTGCCACATATTCTATGCCAGTTTTGTTCGGACCAAATTACAAGAGGTTCAAAGAGGCAGTAGATCTGATTCAATGTGGTGGCGGATACTGCGTATCGTCCAAAGAAGCTGTAAAGGAAATGTTAGATAAGTGGCTTAATGATGCCAATGAACTATCAAGCGCCGGCAAGAAAGCTGGGGAATATGTAGCTTCAATGTGTGGTGCTACTGAAAAGATAATGACAGAGATAGACTCTAAATTATCCTAACCAACAAGAACTCGGAATAAGAAAAACGAGAAAATAAATAAAAGAGCTATCAATCCGACTTCGGCCAACGAATATAAAAATATCTTCTTTTTAAGTTGGTCGGAGTCCGAAAGGTTCTCCTTCGATTTGAATAATTTCGATATGGTAACTCTCTTTCCCATCACGCTACAAAGTTAGACAAAAGAATTGAAGCCTCATGGGGATTTTTTTTCGATTTTGGGTGATTTATTTGCGTGTATGGTTAAATGATGTTCAAAACTTTTCCCATACGTAACATAATGGTTAAAAAGTGAGATTTACGGCCACATCTTTCATTTTTCCACCTACCGGAGGAGCCATCTTCGCAACTCGTACAGAAAAGCGTTTCAAGACATCTTCGCTATATCGGTTTCTTATGCTCATGGCTATGTTCTTTGCAACAGTTTCTATAAGATGTTGAGTCTTTGACATCTCTTCTTTCACTATCTCATACACCTCGACATAGTTGAGAGCGTCTTGTACGTTGTCGGACATCACGGCTGCGTCAATCTCAACATCCAATTTGATGTCAATTTCATATCTGTTCCCTACTATCTGCTCCTGCTTGTAGCACCCGTGGTATGCCCAAAGCTCTATCTTATCTAATTCTATCGTAGCTATCATAGCTTCGTCTCTTCAGTTTGTTTGAAAAATTGCGATGAACAAGGGTGTTCCTTAGGTCTAGCATAGGGTTAGTATTGGTCTATGCATTGTCTTCAAAATAAAAAACTGCGATGAACCGCTGTGCTCCCTTGTATCTCCCAGTATGCAGACTATACTAAACAACTGCAAACCTCAGTGCAAAAATATATAAAACGGCTCAACTTTAGCGTATTTTCATTACTTTTGTCCCATTATTGACATAATCAATCACATTTGTATCATTTACTACAATGAGTACTACAGACGAAAACATGGTGGAGGTTTCTGTTCCATCAGGTGAAGTTAAGAATTTTATATATCAAGAGATTGACCAGGATCTTGCTGCAGGTAAGAATGGTGGCGCAGTGTTGACTCGTTTCCCACCAGAGCCAAATGGTTATTTGCATATCGGTCACGCCAAGTCATTATGTCTCAATTTCGGTATCGCAAGAGACTATAAAGGTGGTTGCAATCTTCGTTTTGATGATACCAATCCTGTAAAGGAGGATGTAGAGTACGTAGACTCAATTATGGAGGACATTAACTGGCTCGGATTCAACTGGGTCGGTGAGCCAAAGTATGCGTCTGACTATTTCGATCAGTTGTATGAGTGGGCTATCTTGCTCATCAAGAAGGGTAAGGCATACGTAGACCATCAGACAGCTGAGCAGATCGCAGCACAAAAGGGTACGCCTACTACACCTGGTACTGAGAGCCCATATCGCAATACTTCGGTAGAAGAAAATTTGGCAGAATTCGAGAAAATGCGTTCTGGTCAATACGCAGAGGGTGAGTGCGTTCTCCGTGCCAAGATTGATATGGCATCTCCAAATATGCACATGCGCGACCCTAATATGTATCGTATCATCCATCGCGCACATCATCGCACTGGTGATAAGTGGTGTATCTATCCTCTTTATGACTTCGCTCATGGTCAGAGCGACTTCTGTGAGGGTATTACTCACTCTATCTGTACTCTCGAGTTCGAGGTTCATCGCCCATTGTACGATTGGTTCCTTGATCAGATTCTCGAAGGTCAGCCAGCGCCTAAGACACGCAATCGTCAGATCGAGTTCGCACGACTCAATCTCAATTATACTGTAATGAGTAAGCGTAAGCTTCTCCAACTTGTTAAGGAGGGTATTGTTGACGGTTGGAACGACCCTCGTATGCCTACTATCTGTGGCCTCCGTCGCCGTGGTTATACTCCTAAGAGTGTACGCGATTTCGCAGAGAAAGTCGGTATCGCTAAGCGCGAGAATGTTATTGATTTCGCTCTTCTCGAGTCTTGCGCTCGCGAAGATTTGAATAAGATTGCTCCTCGTGTATTCGCAGTCCTCGACCCAGTTAAGGTTATAGTAGACAACTATCCTGAAGACAAGGTTGAGATGATGGAGACGGTAAATAACCCAGAAGACGAGACACAAGGCTCTCGCGAGATCCCATTCTGCAAGGAGTTGTACATAGAGAGAGAAGACTTTATGGAGAATCCTCCTAAGAAGTATTTCCGTCTATTCCCTGGCGGTGAAGTACGACTCAAAGGTGCATATATCGTTAAGTGCGAATCCGTAGAAAAGGACGCAGCTGGAAATATTACAGCAATCCACGTAACATACGATCCAGATACAAAGAGTGGTATGCCAGGAGCCGACCGTAAGGTTAAGGGAACTCTTCATTGGGTGTCTGCTCGCCACTGCTTTGATGCAGAGGTTAGAGTGTATGATCGTCTCTTCAACGACCCAGAGCCAGGTGGTCACGAAGCTGAGGGGCATGATTTCAAAGAGTATTTGAATCCAAATTCGCTCCAGATTATCTCTAATGCAAAGATGGAACCTAGCCTCAAGAATGCTAAACCTCTTGATCATTTCCAGTTCCAACGTATAGGATACTTTAACCTTGACCCTAAGTCAACACCAGAGAAAATGGTGTTCAATAAGACGGTAGGTCTTAAGGATAGCTGGGCAAAAGAGGCAAATAAATAATTTCTAGTAACCATTTCTGTAATTGTTATGCTGAACGTAGGCAGAAGAACTTTAAATATAGGAGTAATTGCTATTGCAATTTTAATTGGTAACGTCGGGAACTTGTCTTTGGCGTCTGCGCAGGATCCTCAGAATGTTAATGTGTCAGAGATGTCTGATGCTCAGATTAATAAAATTATATCTGAGATGAACAGCAGGAATCTTTCGTTAGACCAAGCTAAGAAATTGGCAAGAGCCCGTGGTGCTTCTGAAGTTCAAATTGCAGAATTGGAGCAACGAATTCTCAGTGCTCAGCAAGGAGGTTCTAAGACTCGTACCCAAACGCGCGAAGTTAAGGTAGAAAACAATGACCTTTCAGAACGTTCAGTAGAAGAAGATGAGATTTCTGCAGAAGATAAATTGGTGTTCGGCCATGCGTTGTTTAACAATGATAAATTATCGTTTGAGCCAAATGTTAATGCGCCAGTATCAGATGCATACGTGCTAGGTCCTGGGGATGAGGTTAATATTGACATTTATGGCTTGTCACAGCAATCTTATACTGCGTTAGTTTCTCATCTAGGAAATATTGATATTCCTTTGATTGGTCCAATATATGTTGGTGGTCAGACTTTGAGTTCTGCTCGTCAGATTATCACGTCAAAGCTACGCACCATATATAGTGATTTGGGTGGAAAAACGTCGGCATCCATAAAGTTGGGGAAACTCCGTACTATAAATGTTAGCGTTATGGGTGAGGTCTTTGCACCTGGAACATATACGGTTTCTGGTGCTACGTCACTTTTTAATCTCATGCATCTCAGTGGTGGTCCTACTATTAATGGCTCCTTCCGCGATGTCCAGTTGTTACGAGATGGAAAGGTTGTTGCACATTTGGATGTATACGATTTCTTGATAAAAGGTAATGCTTCTGTTAATGTATCATTGCGAGATGGAGATATCGTAATGGTCCCTACGTACCAGAAGCGTATAGTTGTAAATGGAGCGTTTAAACGAACAGGTTATTTCGAGGCAAAAGAGGGAGAAACATCTGATGATATTATAGCGTTTGCAGGAGGGTTCGCACCTGATGCTAATGTAGACAATATACAATTTACTCGTATTACAGTTAGGGGTAAAGAATTTATGTCTATCAAGGCTGGCGATGCACTTCCGGTTGCAAATGGAGATCGATTGGAAGTTGTGTCTATAAGTGAGGAGAGAACAAATGGACAAGTGAGTGTCACAGGTGCAGTTTTTGCTCCTGGAAGTTATCAATATAAGTCCGGCTTGAAACTCTCAGAGTTGGTGAGCCAAGCTGGCGGTTTAGTTGAGAATGCTTTCCTTAGTCGCGGAATAGTGTCCCGTTTGAAGGATGACCGTTCATTAGAGTCGTTGAATTTTAATGTTGCGGAATTGGTGAACGGTGCTTATGACCTGCCATTAAAAGATGGAGATGCTGTATATATTACTACCAATGAAGATCTTCGTACTAAGCGAACTATAAGTATTACTGGCGAAGTATTAACCCCTATAACGATAGAATATCGAGAGAATATGACACTCGGTGATGCTATTGTTTTAGCAGGAGGTCTTACAGACTTTGCGACTCCTAATAAAGTTGAAATATACCGCCGTTTGACTGATGAAGAGTCTGAGAATTCAGCATTGGTCAGTAGAGTATTGAAGACTGTTACTATAACGAAAGATCTGGCAATAGGGTCAAAGGATAATGAATTCGTTCTAATGCCGTTTGATGTGATTTCAGTGCATGCCTATCCTAATTCTAGCATTAAAGGATCGGTAAAAGTTACAGGACAGGTTAAATATCCTGGGTTATATTCAATTGTTTCGGCAGATGAAACGATAACATCTCTCATAGAAAGGGCAGGAGGATTTAGTCCTTTGGCAGACATTGAAGGTGCCCGTCTGTATCGTCGTGAAGTCATAGATGATAAGTTGAAAGCTATACTAAAACAGAATCAAGAGGCCTTGATTGATGGAGAACAATCAAGTGTTGATGTTGAAATCAAAGATGGGTATAAACTTATTGCTATTGAATTAAGTGAGATTATATCTCATCCAAATCGATATTCAAATATTCATATTCGTCCAGATGATGAATTGGTTGTTCCTGTGAAGCAGGAGACTGTATCTGTTTCAGGGCAAGTTCTTAATTCTGTATCGTTGTCATATATTGAGGGGACTAACGCTAAAGAATATGTTCAATTAGCGGGCGGATTTGCTCCTAATGCATATAAGAGTAAGCTTTATGTTGTATATCCTAATGGTAAGGCTGTGGCAACAAAGCGCTTCTTGTGGTTTAAGCGTTATCCTGATGTTGTGCCAGGCTCGCAGGTGGTAGTTCCTGAAAAAGTTAAAAAGGAACGTATTGGAGCTCCTGTATTGGTGTCGATGTCGTCATCGGTAGTGACAATGATGGCAATTGTTGTTAATCTTCTTAAGCAATAAAATCTTATGGCAGATCAATATAACAATCAGAATATACCTCAAGAAGAAGAGGAGATAGATATTGTTTGGTTAATCCGCTATATATGGTCAAAAAGAAAGACCATCATATATGCTACTGTGGCAACCCTTCTTTTGAGTATGGTTGTTTATCTGTCAAAACCTAAACAATATACTAGTACAGCTTCGATTCTGCCTGTATCACAGAGTTCGGGAATTTCTGGAAGTATGGGTATGTTGGCCTCAATGGCAGGAGTGAACATTAAGAGTCCTTCGACTAATGTAATAACTCCAGACCTTTATCCAGCGGTGGCTTCGTCAACCCCTTTTATGAAGAGATTGATGGATGTTCCTTTGAAGTGGAAGGATAATGATACCATTATGTCTACATTGAGGTATGTTACGAATAAAGAGAAAACTGTTTGGGATTATATAAAGGCATATACGATAGGTCTTCCTAGTACTATTAAAAGTTTGATGAGTCCTCCGATAGATGTAAGGATGGATGCCTTGCTTGCTGATGGAGACAATAAAATACCTTCTTATATAGTACTTTCCCTCAAAGAGCGAGTTGCTATTAAACTTCTCTCTGAAGAAGTCGTTGTAGAGGAAGATTCTAAGATAGACGCTATAAATGTATCAGCTACATGTGAGTCTCCGGAACAAGCTGTTGTTCTTGCTTCCACTGCATTGGATATTCTTCAGGAGATTATTACTGAATATAAGACTAAACGTTCGGCTTTGACGCTCGGGTTCCTTGAGGATAGATACAAGGAGACACAAGATGATTATGAGAAGGTGCGAAAGCAGTTTTTTGCTTATAAGGATTCTCATAGAAAGATGATTGATGAGCGTGTAGATATAGAGTATCAGAGATTGTCTGATCAGTATCAGATATCGTATAGTATATTAAAGACTTTGGCGAACCAACTTGAGGAGGCTAAATTGGAGGTTATGGAAGAGACACCTGTTTTTTCCGTTTTACAACCTGCCGTCATGCCATACGAGAAATCATCTCCTAAATTTATGCTTCATGCTATTGCGGGAGTGATGCTAGGATTGATTTTTTCAGTAGGTTGGTTTATAGTTCAAATAGGGTATTTCCAAGTATTTGATACTAAAAAATATGCGGCGATAAAGTCACAATACGAAATTAAGGATGAGGAGACTGCATAGCGGTCTCCTTTAATTTTTCATATAGCAATATTTTTATGGCACATTTACACATTACTATTGTCGCGGTGGCAGCGTTGTTTTTCCCTTGTATGGTTGCTGCACAATCGCAAATTGTTACTACTCCTAATACAGAGCTTATAGTTAAGGCGACTCCTGGCAGTTCTCTTCAATTCGTGTATTACGGAACTAGATTGTCATCTGCTGATGAGCAAACGATTTTGGGCGCAGGAGATGCTAAGATTGAACGATTCGAGAGTCAAGGCCTTATGAATGCTTACCCAGCATTTGGTCTTGAGGCTACGAGTGACGTCGCGCTTGCATGTAAGCATGTAGATGGTAATCTGACGTTAGATTTGGTTGTAGATAAAACTTCTACAGAATCAGCTTCGGACTATAAGATTACACGAGTATCTCTGAAGGATAAGGTATATCCTTTTTATGTTGATGTATGTTACAAAGGATATAACAATGTAGATATCATAGAGACTTGGACTGAGATCAGACATCAAGAGAAAAAAGCTATTGAATTGACGCAGTTTGCGTCATCATACATGCCGATACGAAGAGGTGACGTGTGGTTTACTTCATTTACAGGTTCGTGGGCTAATGAGGCTAATATGGTAGAAGAGCAACTTCAACCAGGTATCAAGGTTGTTTCAAATCGTGATGGTGTCCGCAACTCACATACCTCACATAGTGAGGTTATGCTTTCTCTTGATGGCAAGCCACAAGAACTTAATGGACGCGTTATAGGAGTGGCTCTTTGTTATGGAGGTAACTATAAGATTCGTGTCGAGACTGGCGATACAGAGTATCATAAGTTCTTCATTGGTATGAATGAGGATTATTCCCATTATACGCTTGCTCCAAATGAGGTATTTGTCACACCTTCGGTTGCCTATTCTTATTCGAGAGAGGGTAAAAGCGGTGTGAGTCGTAATTTTCATTCATGGGCTAGGGAGTACAAAATAGCTCATGGCAAGCAGTTGCGTAAGGTGCTTTTGAATTCTTGGGAGGGTGTTTATTTTGATATCAATCAAGCTGGAATGGACCAGATGATGGGTGATATCGCCTCAATGGGAGGAGAGCTCTTTGTGATGGATGACGGTTGGTTTGGAGATAAGTATCCACGTAAGGATGATTGCTCGTCGTTGGGTGATTGGGTAGTTGACAAGAATAAACTTCCTAATGGTATCGAGGGCCTCCTGGCAGATGCGAAGAAACATGGAATAAAATTCGGTATCTGGCTTGAGCCTGAGATGGCGAATACGGTGTCTGAATTGTATGAAGCTCATCCGGATTGGGTAATTAAGGCACCAAAGCGAGATCTTGTACAAGGTCGTGGAGGTACACAAGTAGTCCTTGATCTTTCTAATCCTAAGGTGCAGGACTTTATATATAAGTTGGTAGATGATCTCATGACAAAATATCCTGAGATTGACTATATAAAATGGGATGCCAATATGAGTATTATGAATTACGGTTCGCAGTACTTGCCAATGGATAAGCAGAGCCACCTCTATATAGAATATCACAGAGGACTCACTAAGATAATGGAGCGAATAAGAGCCAAATACCCTGATTTAACTATTCAGGCATGTGCTAGTGGAGGAGGTCGTGCTAATTATGGTATTTTGCCTTATTTTGACGAGTTCTGGGTGTCAGATGATACTGATGCACTTCAAAGAGTTTATATGCAATGGGGTACATCTATGTTCTTCCCTGCTGTAGCTATGGCATCTCATATATCAGCATCGCCAAACCATAATACGCATAGAGTAGTTTCTCTAAAATATCGAGCTGACGTTGCAATGAGTGGCCGATTGGGAATGGAGATTCAGCCAAAGAACATGACAGAAGATGAGAAGGCATTTTGTCGAAAGGTGATATCTCAGTATAAGGAGATACGACCAATAGTTCAACAAGGTGATATATATCGTTTGTTGTCGCCATACGATAAGAAGGGTGCTGCTTCGTTGATGTATGTGGCACATGATAAGTCGAAAGCAGTATTCTATTGGTGGAAGACAGAGACATTCATGAATCAGCATCTACCAAGAGTTCTTATGGCAGGTCTTGATCCAAATAAATCATACAAAGTCACGGAACTGAATCGAATAGATAAGACACCATTGCCATTTGAAGGAATGATGTTTACGGGTAAATACCTTATGGAGGTTGGCCTTGAATTGCCATATACGCATAATGTAGATTGGCAGCTGCAATCATCTTGGTCGAGTCGAGTATTACTACTTGAGTAGGGCGAAGCCTCACCCCCGGCCCCTCCCCTAGAGGGAGGGGAGATTGCGGTTGGGGAATTGTGGGTGTTGAGGGATTTGTTTTTATTGATTTTTTGAGACGGAGTACGCTCCGTTTGTACGGTTGGGCTATACTCGGGGATCACTCGGGGAAGACCTTGGTTGCTCGCAAATTTTTATTTAGAGAATAGATAAATGAGTGTGATAGATGGTGAAATGTGAAAAGGTGTAGAACTCGCAACCTTTTTTGGATATAGGGCGTAGCACAAAGTGCATTTACCTTTATATCCTAATAAAAAAGCGTCGCAAACGAGATCCTCTCGGCGACGCTTTGTTTTTTTTGCTAGGAAAATGATTAGCCTTGGGAGACAAAATGCTACAAGGCTGTCAAATAGTCGATAATTTTAGGAAGAGACTCTTCCTTGCCATACTTTATCTTATTCTCTTTGACGTATATCTTCCATTCGGCTTGCTTCTCTTCTGGAATCAGCGACAATACGTTCTTTTTGGTAACCTCAACAGTTTTCCCATTATAGATTATGTATTTTGTGACTTTGACAGGGAGGTATCTGGAATTGTCGCGTTGTGAGCGCATGTCATTATGGTCAGTATTATGCATACCTCCGATTTCTATTGAAGATAAATCAGTTTTTCCTGAGGTATTTAGAGAAGAACCATAAGCGCCAGTTCCTGTGAGCAATTTATCGAAGTCTCCCTTAGTCCTTTTAACAGCTATAGCCTTTGGAGTTGCAGCTATTATCTCGCATAATTCATTATCGATGAAGATATATCCTTTGTCAGCTATATCGACGCGAACAATATCTTTATTTGTTACGGAAATGATATTGTTTTTGTCAAGGGAATGTAACTCGCAGTTAAGAAGGTGTATGTTGAATACACCCTCTTTTTTAGTGTTGTCTGAAAAGATAACAGTGCCGTGAGCGAACTCTTTGTTGATATAAGGCCACATAGTCGTAGGATTGTACGACTGACCTATCGCAGAAACCGCATACGATGCTATTAACAGAATTGAGGCTACCAGTTTTTTCATCGTACAGAAACCATTTGAGATACAACATTCTCGCCATTTGTCAGGCGTACTATATATAGACCGCTTGATAATCCGTTGACAACAGTGTCAGATGTTGCAGATGTTTCAGCTTTAGCTACCAGACTGCCATTTACAGATATAACATCAACCATGTATTCGCCTGTACCAGCGCTTATAGTTAGGCAACCATTACCTCCATTTACGATTATTTGGGAGTCAGACTCTATATTTACGATAGGAGTAGAAGCCTTAAGAGAGATAGTGATTTCTTCATTTTTTGTCTTGAAATTACGTGGATTAGTAGCTGTAATAGTGAATTTGATGCTTTTAGAGGTATTCATTTTCAGAACCTCTGTAGTCCTCAATACATTGTTGACTATCTCGAA
This sequence comes from Bacteroidales bacterium, assembly GCA_024401415.1. Lineage (GTDB taxonomy): Bacteria > Bacteroidota > Bacteroidia > Bacteroidales > Marinilabiliaceae > W3P20-009. The sequence continues at coordinate 17,042 of JAKSLC010000048.1, forward strand.
AGGCGCATCTGCATAAGTCTTCTTTACAGGGTTATATGCGCCTTGAACATCATAAATCCATTTGATATTGTCTTGGTCGCAGTCGATTATGACGTTAGCAACAGGTGTGCCAATAGGTCTGCCGACTTCAACTTCCTTATTGTCAAGAGATATAGATAATGGTTGTCCTGTAGGAGGAGTGAAGTCGAAAACACAACGTTGCCCAGTATTGTATGTATGATTTGTAATAGCGAAATAGCCATTGCCACTGCCAGCCCAACCCCAGTTGAAGTGGAAAAGGCCACTCTCGTTATATCCATCAACATTGAAACAGTGTCCACCAGAGGTACTATAACCAGAATAAATCAAAGGTCTACCCATAGATAACTCTTCCTTAAGCATGGAAGTCCATTTCTCTACGGTGTATTTTTCCATCAGTTCGTTGTGAACCTTGTTCGAATAACCGAAAATCTCTTTTAGTGCGCGAGGAACGACACCCATGTAAGTTACGCCAGAGCCATCTTTATCGTAATCCATATCTACAGATACGCCGCACTGATAGAGAAGACGAGCGCAATATTTCTTATCTTCTGCACCTGAAATGATTAAGTCCCAGTTGTATTTATCCTCTTTATCGTAGTCGATAGAGAGCGTACCGTAGTTTCTGGATTTGTAACTATGATATCCCTGAGGTCTTGCTGGATAGCGGTAAACTGTCATAGCCTGAGCCATACCTACAGCTACGCAACCTACTATCGCATCTCCAGTAGAGTTG
>JAKSLC010000049.1 GCA_024401415.1 Bacteroidales bacterium
GGCTCGCAAATATACGAGTGAAATAAAGCTAGGCAAGCAGATTACCGCCTTTACGTCAGTTGCTATCATACTGTCACTCATGGGCGTATTCGGGCTGGTTCTCTTTGAGACACAGCACAAAAAGAAAGAGATAGCAATAAGGCGAGTACTAGGTGCAAGCATAGTTGACGTTCTTCTTATGATATGCAAGAAATATTCAATCATAGTTATGATCTGTTTCATTGTAGCAGCACCAGTCAGCTGGATGATAATAAACAGATACCTAAGCAACTTTGCATATCACACAACTATCAGTTGGTGGGTGTTTGGTGCGGCATTTATCATAGTCTTAGCGATTACCGATTTTATCGTTGTCATACGCAGTTTGAGTACAGTTTACAGCAACCCTGTTGACTCAGTAAAATCTGAATAACAGGAAAAATGAATAGAAATATTTCGCTATTCAACGATTGATATATATATTAGCCGAACATTCAGGTAACAGAGGAACATGAAAAAAGGCAAAATACTTGTAGTTGATGACAATATTGGCATTCGCAATGCGTTGACGCTCCTTTTGACGCCTCATTTTACAGAGGTCGTAGCAATTGCATCACCTAAAAGTCTTATAACGACAATGGACAACTTCAAGCCAGATGTTGTTCTCCTTGACATGAACTTCTATACTGACGCCAACACAGGAAACGAAGGACTCTACTGGACGAAAGAACTTAAGAAGATGTACTCTGAGGTTCAGATAGTGCTCTTTACGGCATACGCTGACATTACATTAGCTGTAGAGGGCATGAAACGAGGCGCCTTTGATTTCATTGTGAAGCCGTGGGACAATGAAAAACTGATAGCCACACTCTGCGCAGCCTACGATGCTACACCTAGAGCAGCGAAAAAGCCCCAAGCAGAAGTTGTGGATGACATGTATTGGGGAGACAGCAGGCAAATGACAGATATACATCGCACCCTAGAAAAGATTGCTCCTACGGAAGCGACAGTACTTATAACTGGAGAAAACGGTACAGGCAAAGATCTGCTGGCACGTGCGATACACACATCCAGCTACAGGAAAGACAAACCATTAGTTTGTGTAGATGCAGGAGCAATCACGGAGACACTCTTTGAGAGCGAGCTATTTGGGCATGTTAAAGGGGCATTTACAGATGCGCATGCCGACCATGCAGGTAAATTTGAGCAAGCAGATGGAGGGACCCTCTTTCTTGACGAGATAGGAAACATTCCACTTCACCTGCAAGCCAAACTACTACGAGTTCTTCAGAACAGGATGGTATCAAGAGTGGGTTCAGAGAAGCAAACACCGATAGACATACGACTTATCTGTGCTACCAATAAAGACTTGGAGCAGATGGTAAACGATGGTCGCTTCAGAGAGGATCTCTATTACAGAATCAACACAATGCATATACACTTGCCAGCATTAAGGGAGAGAGCTGGAGATGTTTTGCCACTAGCAGAAAGATTCTTGAAGAGGTATGCTGAAAAATACAGGCGAGGAGTAGAGAGGATATCAGATGATGCTGCACAAAAGCTGACACGTCATCCTTGGAGTGGAAACATACGAGAACTGCAGAACGTTATAGAGAAAGCCGTAATACTATCAGAAGGGAAAATACTTATGGGAAAGGATCTCATGATGAATGAGACCACAAAACACATAGCTACTGCCAGTCAGACATTAGAAGAGACGGAAGAGGTAGCTATCCGAGCTGTTGTTGCACGATGCAACGGCAATCTCAGCTTAGTTGCCAAAGAACTAGGAATCAGTCGTCCGACCCTTTACAACAAACTCAAGAAATACGGCATCTGATGGAAGAAACCCAAGTTGTATATTACACTTTTGAGGATTGGGAGATTGGCTTAATCGTATTGACGACCATAGTCATCACAGCCTTTCTGGTGGCGCTACTAGTGAAAAAGAGAGACCGAGAGAAACTAGAGTACATGCTAGATGCCTTTGAGGATGGGGAATACAACTTCATGTTCAAAGACAACACGAAATTCAACAAAGCACTCAACAGGATCAAATGGCTATTAGAGAGGAAACGACAGCAAAACGAGCAGAAATCGTGGGAGAAGCTGATACGCGTTCTTACACATGAGATAATGAACACCGTAAGTCCGATAGCCTCACTAAGCGAAGCACTGAGCAAACAAATAAGTCGCCCTGAAGAGGAGAAAAAGACAAATATACAAGCGGGACTAGAAACGATATCCTCGTCATCGAAAGACCTTATTCGCTTTGTAGAATCATATAGAGAGCTAGCAGGTGTAGCCAGACCTATCATGAAAGCACTGATGTTAGATTTGCTTATAAACAAGGCAATAGAGTTGACATCAGAGCAATGTTCTGAAGCGGGAGTAGAATGTTCATATACGCCCAAGACTGATGATATTCTAATCTATGCAGACGAATCGCAAATAAGTCGTATCTTCATCAATTTGATAAAGAACGCCATTCAGGCGAATGCCCGACATATAGATATTACCGCAGAGATAGATGACAATGAATATACGATCATCCGTGTCAGCAATGACGGTGCTCCAATATCACCGGAGAGTCAGGAGCAGATATTCATTCCATTCTTCACTACTAAACAAGACGGCTCAGGAATAGGCCTCAGTCTTTCGCGCCAGATAATGTGTGCTCATAATGGAGCTCTGGATTTGACATGCAGTGACGCTAAAAAGACGGAGTTTACTTTGATATTTAAGTAAAAACAAACACCCCAATGAGCCGTTTCTGAAATTATTTGACAGGCTTACTCTGTGCCTATGGATCTCCTATACTACTTCTACACTAGGCCTATAGAAGACCTTTGTTCATCGTAATTTTTTAAGCCTCGACCTCAAAGTTAGGGGAGCTTGTGGCTATGGTAGCGTGTGTTTAGTGTCTTTGATTTGATTTTTTGAGACGGAGTACGCTGAGGCTGTACGGTGGTGGTGAAGTTCTGTACTCGGTGTGCACCTTATGTGCACCTTATGTAGAAGTCCTTTGTTCATCGTAATTTTTTCAAATAATGAGGATAAAAAAGAGGCTGTGTCGGTATTTCGACACAGCCTCATCGGTTATTTAGTAATTATTGGAATTACTTCTTGATAGACTCGATCCACTTGCGAGCATTAACGAATGCTTCCATCCAAGGTGTAACCTCGTCGTTCTTGCGTGCTGCTGGGTAGTAAGCACACTGCCATGGGAACATTGCGCGCTCTGGGTGAGGCATCATAGCGAGGTGACGGCCATCGTTTGAGTAGATACCTACGATATTATGATCTGAACCGTTAGGATTTGCTGGATAGCCCTCGTAGCCATAGTAACCTACTACGTTGTAGTGGTTGATATCCATTGGCAATGAGAACTTACCCTCACCGTGTGCTACCCATACGCCGAGACGCTGACCAGCGAGAGACTGCATCATGATGCTCTTATTCTCCTTAGCGATCTCTACTGATACGTAGTTAGACTCGAACTTATGAGAATCATTGTGGAGCATCTTAGGCTTCTTCTCATCATTTGGTGTAATAAGACCGAGCTCGATCATGAGCTGACAGCCATTACAGATACCGAGAGACATGGTATCCTTACGAGCGTAGAAGCGGTCGAGAGCCTCCTTAGCCTTAGGGTTGTAGAGGAATGCGCCAGCCCAACCCTTAGCAGAGCCAAGTACGTCGGAGTTAGAGAAACCACCACAATATACTATCATGTTTACATCATCGAGAGTCTCACGTCCTGTGATAAGGTCGGTCATGTGAACGTCCTTAACATCGAATCCAGCGCAGAACAATGTGTAAGCCATCTCACGGTCGCCATTGACACCCTTCTCACGGATGATAGCAGCCTTTACGCCAGTCTTATTGGTACGGCTGAGCTTGCAGTCGATATCGGCCAACTTACCGCTGAAGCTATCAGCTATGCGGAGGTTGAGAGGCTGGTTCTTATAGTTAGCGTAACGCTCTGCTGCCTTAGCCTCGGTGCTCTGCAAGCGGTCGAGGAGGTATGAAGGCTTGTACCATACGTCGCGGAGTGCGTCGATATCGAAGTTGAGAGTCTCACCATTGACAGAGATAGAGAGCTCACGTTTCTGCTGAGGGCAACCGAGGTAAGAGTACTTGATCTTAGCAGTATCGAGAACCTTAACTACGCGGTCGACGTTAGCCTTAGAAACCTGGAATACCACACCTGGGTTCTCAGCGAAGAGAGCCTTAACGATATCAGCATCAGCAGCGAGGTCGCTAAGGTCGAGCTGCATACCATGCGAAGCATTAGCGAAGTTCATCTCGAGGAGAGTAGTGATGATACCACCAGCCGAGATATCGTGACCAGCGAGAATCAAGCCCTCAGATACGAGATACTGGATATTCTTGTAGATATAATTGAACTTCTCAACATCAGCAATAGTAGGAACCTCATCACCAAGACGGTTGACAACCTGAGCGAATGTAGAACCACCGAGAGCGAGAGGTACACCAGACATATCGACATACATCAATACGCTGCCCTCCTCCTTCTGCATGACAGGCTCAACGATCTTGCGAACGTCAGATACCTCAGACATAGCAGAGATGATAACAGTACCAGGAGCGAGAACAACCTGACCGTCCTTATACTTCTGAGTCATTGAGAGAGAGTCCTTACCTGTTGGGATATTGATACCCATCTTGCAAACGAAGTCGGACATTGTCTCAACAGCCTTATAGAGGCGAGCATCCTCACCCTTCTGACGGCAAGGCCACATCCAGTTTGCCGAGAGCGATACGCCCTGCAAGCCATGAGCCAAAGGAGCCCAAACAAGGTTTGTGAGAGCCTCAGCTACTGACATGATAGAACCTGCAGCAGGGTCTACGAGAGCTACTGCTGGAGCGTGACCGATAGAAGTAGCGATACCGCTCTTGCCATTATAGTCGAGAGCTACAGCACCGAGGTCGTTCAAAGGCAACTGAAGTTCACCAGCACACTGCTGCTTAGCTACCTTACCTGTTACAGAACGGTCGACCTTATTTGTCAACCAGTCCTTACAACCTACAGCCTCTGTTTGGAGGACGCGGTTGACATACTCATTGATCTGAGCCTCATCGTACTCGACCTTCTTATACTTAGCCTGAGCAGACTCGTCCTTCATGATAGTCTTAGGTGGGTTACCGAACATATCAGAGAGCTGCCAGTTGATAGGAGTTGTACCATCCTTCTGCTCGAAGCAGAACTGCATATCGCCTGTTGTCTCACCTACGACGTACATAGGAGCACGCTCGCGGTCGGCAACCTTCTTAAGTTCCTCTACATCCTTCTGACGGATAACGAGACCCATACGCTCCTGCGACTCATTACCAACGATCTCGCGAGCAGAGAGAGTTGGGTCGCCTACTGGGAGCTGGCTCATATCAATCTTACCACCAGTCTCCTCTACGAGCTCCGAGAGACAGTTGAGGTGACCACCAGCACCGTGGTCGTGGATAGAAACGATAGGGTTATGATCAGTCTCGATCATACCGCGGATAGCGTTCATTACACGCTTCTGCATCTCAGGGTTAGAACGCTGAACAGCGTTGAGCTCGATAGCACCAGCATACTCACCTGTATTTACAGAAGATACTGCGCCACCACCCATACCGATGCGGTAGTTATCACCACCGAGAACAACCACCTTCTGGTTCTTCTCTGGAGTCTGCTTGAGGGCGTCGTTCTTCTTAGCGAAGCCGACACCGCCAGCCATCATGATAACCTTATCGTATGCATACTTACGGTCGTTCTCTTCGTGCTCGAAAGTAAGGAGAGAGCCACAAATCATAGGCTGACCGAACTTATTACCGAAATCTGATGCACCATTAGATGCCTTGATAAGAATCTGAGCAGGTGTCTGATAGAGCCACTTGCGAGCTGCCATCTCCTTCTCCCATACGCGATCCTCGTCGACACGAGAATAAGATGTCATATATACTGCTGTACCAGCCATTGGGAGAGAACCAGTACCACCAGCGAGACGGTCGCGAATCTCACCACCCGAACCTGTAGCAGCGCCGTTGAATGGCTCTACTGTTGTTGGGAAGTTGTGTGTCTCTGCCTTGAGAGAGAGAACTGTAGGAATATCCTTTGTCTCAAACTCCGAAGGAACGTCAGGACGCTCAGGAGCGAACTGCATTGCTGTAGGGCCCTCGATGAAGGCTACGTTGTCCTTATAAGCAGAAACGAGGAGACCAGGATTTGTCTCAGAAGTCTTCTTGATGAGCTTGAAGAGGCTAAGTTCCTTCTCCTCGCCATCGATGATAAATGTACCACCGAAGATCTTATGACGGCAGTGCTCTGAGTTGACCTGTGAGAAGCCGAACACCTCTGAGTCGGTCAATGGACGACCAAGGCGCTTAGACAAGCCCTCGAGGTAAGCGATCTCTGGCTCAGAGAGTGCGAGACCCTCTTTCTTGTTGTACTCCTTGAAATCTGTGATATAAACAATAGGATCTGGCTGCTTGTCAATAGTGAAAATCGACTGGTCTAGACCCTTGTACAAAACTTGGAGCATTGGATCGAACGTTGCATGCTCATCCTTTACTGGGAAGTACTCCTCGATACGAGTAATGCCAGCGAGAGACATGTTCTGTGTAATCTCTACGGCATTAGTAGACCATGGAGTAATCATCTCGCGGCGTGGGCCAACGAAATAACCGGTTACCTCTTGCGCATCAACATACTGCGCACCAGAGAAGAGCCACTCTAACTTAGGTAGATCCTCCTTCTGGATAGGAGTAGCAGTCTGAACTGCCAAAATGTGGGCGTCTGCGCCCTTGAAGAATTGTATCATTGTTTATAAAAGAAGTTTTCTGTATTTATTCCTCTTTTTCCTCCTCTGTGACAGCATCATCATTACCCTCTGATTCGTCATCCTCAGATGGTTGATCATTACCATCACCCTCGAAATCGCACCCAAAGTTAGTCAAGAATTTTTGAACTTGCTTCTTATTACCCTGACTAACTCGTCGAGATTTCAAATCTATGATAGCTTTATTGAACTCAGGATCGGAAGAATACATAAATAATTTGTTGTAGAATCGCATATAAACCCACGAATCTTCATCGAAAGAGATATGCATCTCCATATCCGTATTATCCTTGAAAATACGCATTTCGCTCTTGATTCTTACAGTGCGATTGACATTACGATTGTGCATCATCATGATATTGACAGTCGTGTCGCAAATCCAAGCGCGCTTAGTAGTACACCAAGAGAGATTAAAATCGCTGAATGTAAAAGTTGGCGAATAATTATCGTCTGGCAAATACTCCTGCTTAGTCTTTGGATCGACATACATACCTGTCCACCTTTCGCGCTTAATCTGATTGAACTCGGCAGTATCATGAAGCATAATCATACGAGACTCATAACGATAAGCCGTTGAGTCGCACATTCTAGCCTTAGATGCCAAAAGCTGTTTATACACTAGAGTAGACAAATCCGTAGGTATCTCCGAATAGAACTCCAGGACTGTAGACATCTTAACCTCATTTGAAGCGCGATTATGCTCTGCATCACCAGCAACAATAAGATCCAAGCCATGCTTCTTGAGGGCAGGCAAAGTAGTCTGCAAATCGAGGTTTCCACTTACCATAGCAGTGTGTGTCTTAGGTGTATACCTCAAGACATTGCCCAAGACATCCGGTTTCTCAATCTTCTTCTCTGGCAAGATATCGAACGACTCGAAAATCTTATTATAGTACAATACGCCCTCTGCTCTACCAATAGGCCTATCGCCCTTGCTCTTCTTAACCTCCAGGAATGCGCTGTAGACGTGAGTAGAATCGTACGTACGGAAGAAACCACGATCTATCTCGCCCATGTTCCAATTTACAGTACGTTCATTGATTGGAATACGGACATTCTCTGGATCGACTACAGACTGGAAACGAACATATCCCTTTGTGAGATATGGCGACTCCTGCAACATACGAGTGCCGCCACGGAATTCGAGTAACTGACGACCAGCCTGAATACCCAACTGACCACGATATGCGAAATGTGCATCGAAATTAATATCCTCTCCTACACGACCCCATGCATAGGTGGTACCCTTCTTACTACGTCTATCGACATTTGTACCGATAGAGTCCATATATATCTGATACTTCTTCTTTTGAGCATTGAAGAAATCAAAATCACCCCATGCCTGATAAGTCTGAGAGCCATCGATACGGGCCTTAGCATTGTATATAGTATGATATGAGATACTATTACCCACAGAATCTTTTGGAGCTATGACGATCTTGGTATTTGAAAGCTGATCGATCTTGGCTTTGTTCTTATTTGATGCACGAATAGTAAGTTTACCCTCCTTATCAAGCAGCATGATAGTAGCATCTGCAGTATTGACCTCCTTAACCTCCTCGCAGAACAGCTCCTGACCGGTATATGTAGCCACAGGAACAAGGAAATTAAGACGCTCTTCATCGTCATAATCGCCCTCAGCTGTAAGATAGAAACGGTTACCTGTTGAACCACGCTGACCGATAGTAATTTCGTTATGATCCATATTCCAAGTAAAGAATTGGACATTAGTCTCATACTTGACCTCCTTAAAGGTCATATCATTACCCTTGACGGTAAACTTAAATTCACCTATACGAGTAGCAAAATCCAGACGGCCAGTCATTCGTCGCTCCATAACGGCTGAATGAGCTGCAGGGTCAATGGTCTCGAATGTAGCATTTTCCTTGAGGGCCTCATTCCTACCCTTAGAGTGAGCGTCTGCCAAACGATACTCCTTCTCATAGAACTTACGCCTTTTACCTTTTGCATCATTAGGGTCTGTATCAGGATGCTTAACTACAATATCCTTACGTAGTTCTCCGTAGTCTGGCACATAACGCTGAAGTTCTTCTCGCCAAGCCTCAGTACGGAAGAATGTAGTATCGGCAGAGACAGAATGATCATCGAACGTCATATAAGCGCCCTCCATCTTAACGCGCTTTTCATCGATATCTATACGGCCTGTACCCCATAGTCCTTTAGGTGTAACATTAAGAGCACCCGCCAACTGACACTCGAAACCAGACTCGCTCTTCTGAGTAGGGAACATATTGAACTTACCGCGAGTAGCGCTGACATTAAGACGCTGTGCGAAAGGTGAGAAATACAACTGCGTCTGTCCCTTCATGGCGGCTCCATCTACCATTACCGTAGTCTTCTGACCTAGTTCTACGCCTGGGAAACTGGTACCATCTACAGCTTCCTTGACAGTAAAATCGGTAGTCTTACCATGTACCACATCAGGCAAGAAAGTGAACCTAGGAGAGACGCTTCTTGAAGTAATATACTCCAACTCACCATTACCGAGAAGTCCAGCCCATGACAAATCGACATCATTATAAAATGTTGCTATACCATCATAGATCGCATAACCCTCATTAGGCGATTTAACAATCATACCAAGAGAATTATCCTCTCGAATAACCAACGGGTGACGGATATCAGGGAAGATACCAGTAGTAAGCACACCTTCAAATTGAGTATTATCGTGCTGGATATTATTGATATCCTCGAAAGTAAATGGATCTACTGTATAATAGAATACATCTCTCTTATAACGACCATTCTGAATAGTCTGATCGTCATAATAGACCTTAGAATTCTCCTTGGAAGTCATCTTAGGATAACCAGCATAAATCTTACGGCTGGACTTATTATCAGGTCTGTCAATCTCGACATAACCCGTAATATCTCTCACCATAGACTTAACTGTCTCCTGAATAGGCTTACCCTCATGATCGACCTTATCTGTCTTTACCTTGAGTCTCATACGATCCACGCGCTTTAATTCAACACGGAAGTCGTCATACGAGAAATAGAAGCCATCACCATAAAGAGAAAGCATACCTGCATCAAGTCGTCCATTGAACTGGAAATCGCGATTGCGCTTAAGCTGAATCTTATTTCCTTCAGGGAAGAATGCGACATTCTGGTAATCTGACACAGCGATACCCTTCACACCTATAAGTTGGATATCATAATTCTTAAGGTCGAGAATACCATTAGGAGCCGACGACTGGCTACTAGGCATGACTGCCACATTATCTTTTGGCGTAAGTTCCAGATTACTCTCGAAGCGGATGACATCATAATCCTTCTTTCCTACCTGATAATCCAAGTAATCGAGCAAACGGTCCTTGACGGTAACCATATCTGTGGCCTGATCATAATCGAGGAAGCCCTGATAAGACAAATGGATAAGTTCATTTCTGATAGACGAACGCTGAATACCACGATAATCGGCATAATCTGCTGCCGTAAACGGCATACCGCCCATATAGTGATAGAAATCGGCTATATACTGGAAGGGGTGAGTAAGATCCATACCTTGTAACTGATGGAAGAACTCTGGTCTATAATAATTGACAGACTCGAAAGTAGCATACGCACGAGCTGCACCATCAATCATACCTAACTCCATATAAGGCTGATCCATGTGCCAGCGAATCTGCTGAACATCCATGTTGACCATGTGGTAGGTATCAAAATATTTTGTCTGTTCTATACCCTCACCAAGGCGAATCATACGGATTACACGACCCTTATCCAAGTATGTAAAATGCAGACCTGGGTGGACAATCTCTCTATCATCTAGTTTGACAGATATAGCTGCCTGAGCACTCTCTATTCGGTTAGGGTATAGTGTAAAACTCAAAGATTTGACAACAAGGAATAGAGTATCGTTTCTAAAGATACTCAACTCGGCAGGGTTCTCGCCAGTTCCAGAGCCTCGCATTTTAGCTCCCTCTTGCGAGAAACCTCCGTGATAGTCCATATCCTTAAAGATCTGCTTAACCTCACGACGTTCATCTGTTGTCTCGAACTTAGGATAATTCTTACCATGAAGCGACTGAACACTTATGAGGCGATGTTCAACAGCACCATATAGAGGCTCTGCAAAATAATCCTTATTGACGAACTTAGCCTTTTTGATATTAACGGTAGATTTCGTCATATCGTGATTATACTCACCGAAAGTAGCAAAGGTCTGATCGGCAGGCAACCCTACCCTCTCCCATGTAATGCGTCCCTCTTTACCCGACCACTGCATATCATCGAAGAGATACTTACCTTTGGTGTCGAATATTATTATACTATCGGTCTGAGATGCACATACCAGACGTGTTTGAGGAACCTCAATTTCCATCTGTTTTTCCCCCTCTACGAATACAGCATCCTTTGTATCAATTCTCCATTGGATAGCCGATGTATAACCCAAAGTACGATTCTGGGCATACATATTGGTAGACTGAATAAACTTATTGATATACTTGAGATTTGGCTTTACAGAAAGTTTCTTTACTAGCTGATTGTGCCACACCGTAAAATTAGCGCCCGAGATATTAGGATTATTATCGGTAAGTTTCAGCACCTCAATAAGGTTCTTGTAATCAGGAAGAGGATGAGCGCTCTTTAGCTTTCTGAGAAGATTACAATCTTGGATTATTCGGTTACGTAGATCGTCTGAAACCTGAGGTGACAAAAAGAACTTCTCAAACTCTTCGAAATACTCCTCTGCCTTTTTCTTTGTAGAAGATGTGGAGAAATACTCGCCCAATTGGCTGATAAACTCCGTAGGTTCAGTACTGAACTGTGCCTTGGTTTGAGCAAACGCGACAGAAGAACCGTTAAAATCAGAGGTAATTATAGTTGTTGTTATGCTTAAGAACGAAAGCACAACAATGACGCGAATGGATTTAATTAGCGTTGTGTATGTTGACCGTTGCATCATCTAATGATTGATAGTGTATGACAACATGGACGCAAAGATACTATAAAATAGTCTAAATCACGCCCATTTGATATTTTTTAAGAGTACGCAAAGAAATATCACTTTGTTACTTTTGTCAAACATAGAATACTCCGTTGAATAAAAAAGTGTAACTTTGCCTGGCTTTATGTAAAGCTCTTAAAACCAATAACGTTACAATGCAAACATATTACGAGTGTCGTGTGAAGTATGCTAAGGAAGTTGACGGACAGTCAAAACCTATTACAGAAGTATACCTTTTTGACGCACTGACATACACAGAAGCAGAAGCCAGAGCTAATGAGGAGATGGCCTCATACATCAGCGGCGAATTTCAGATAGCATCTATCCGCAAAGCTAAATACGCAGAGCTATTCCAACCAGAGGGAGGTGACCGCTGGTACAAAGTAAAAGTATCCTTCTTGCTGGTAGATGAGAAATCGGGCAAAGAGAAACGTGTGTCGCAGACAATATTGATGTTGGCTTCAAACATAAAAGATGCTTACGACAAGACTATTGAGTGCATGGGCGGAGACACTCCAGACTTCGAGGTAAACACCATTGACGAGACCAAGATAATGGATTTCTTCCCATACTTCTCAAAGAACGATGATGTAAAAGACCGTGAGATAGGTCGCCGACCAGCTACAGAGGCAGAACTCTCTGAAGCACGTAACAACGCATAATAAAATACAACCTCTAATACATATCATAACAAACTAATGGCAAATAACGGACATCCTAAAGGACTCTATCTGCTCTTCGTAACAGAGATGGCAGAGAGATTTTCCTACTATGGAATGAGAGCCTTGTTTACCCTCTTCATGGTAGCGGCTTTCTTCTCAAAAGATTTTGCTTCACAGATGTACGGTAGCTATACCGGACTCGTATACCTCACGCCTCTTCTTGGCGGCTATATTGCCGACAGATACTGGGGCAATAACCGTTCAATCATCGTAGGTGGACTTACTATGGCAGTTGGACAGTTCCTTATGTTCCTTTCTGCTTGCTTTGTACAACCTGCAATTACAGTTGAAGGTGGTGCAATAGACACATCTGTTAACAGTGGCCTTCCTCTTTTCTTAATGATTGGCGGCTTAGTATGCCTTATCATGGGCAACGGCTTCTTCAAGCCAAACATCTCTACTATGGTAGGCGACTTGTACGAACAGACTGACCGCAGAAAAGATGCTGCATTTACTATCTTCTACATGGGTATCAACGTAGGTGCATTTATCGCTCCTCTTATCTGCGGTACTCTTGGCGAGGGCTCATGGAGCAATTTGTCTCCATTCAAGTGGGGCTTCCTCTGCGCTGGTATTGCCATGATACTCTCAGTAGTTGTTTTCGTATCTCTCAAGAAGAAGTATCTCGTAACTCCAGAGGGCGATTATATTGGTCTCCCTCCTGCAAAGAGCGCACTCCGCGCTAAGAAAGAGCACGAGCAGCATGCTGAAGTTGCATCTACAGAGTCTGCTAAAAAGAATTCTCCTCTTCGCTTAGTATTCTGCGCACTTGGTCTTGTAGTTCTCTTCTGGCTCTTCTCTGCCGACGCTGAGAACATGACTGACTATATCTCTGCAGCTATCTACGACCTCAGCATCATGATGCCTGTATTTATCATTACTGACCGCACTTTGACAAAGACAGAGATTTCGCGTATTGGCGTTATCTATATCATCGCTGTATTCGTAATCTTCTTCTGGTCGGCTTTCGAACAGGCTGGTATGACTCTTACCTATTTCGCTCAGGAACAGACTAACCGTATGATCGGCGAGTTTGAAGTCCCTGTTACTTGGTTCCAGTCTATCAACCCTATCGTAGTGGTTTCTTTCGCTCCTATCATGGCTGCTCTCTGGAGCTTCCTCGGCAAGAAGAAACTCGAGCCAGCATCTCCAGTCAAGCAAGCAATTGGCCTCGCATTATTGGCAATCGGCTACCTTGTAATCTCAATTGGAACAAAGAATCTTGAGCCAGGCATTAAAGTATCTATGTTCTGGTTGATTTCTCTCTACTTCATCCACACTATCGGTGAGTTGAGCCTTTCTCCAATCGGTCTTTCAATGGTTAATAAACTTGCTCCAGCACAGTTGGCTTCTCTCCTTATGGGTGTATGGTTCATGAGTAATGCAGCAGCTAATATCCTTGCTGGTAAGCTTGCTACACTTTACCCTGACGGCACAACAGCTAAATCTTTCTGCGGGTTCAGCATCGAGACCATGGATGAGTTCTTCATGGTATTCGTAGTCCTCGCTGGTGCAGCTTCATTGTTGCTCTTCGCTCTCTGCCCTCTTCTCAAGAAGATGATGAAGGGTGTAGAGTAATCCCTGAATAAAGAAAACATAATACACAAGGCGCATCCTTTTGGGTGCGCTTTTTTGTTCGTCAATAAAATTTACGATGAACAAAGAACTTCTACATAAGGTGAACATAAGGTGAACATAAGGTGGACACCGAGTACAGAACTTCCCCACCTCCGTACAGCCTCAGCGTACTCCGCCTCAGAAAGTCAAATCAAAGACACTAAACACACGCTACCATAGCCACAAGCTCCCCTCACTTTGAGGTCGAGGCTTAAAAATTTACGATGAACAAGGGTGCATCTCATGACTAGCAAAGGATTCCAATATACTTATCACTTTATTTCATAACCACTATCTATTTTAGAACAATCGACGAGAAGGACGTGGAATTATTCACACGAGGAGTGTAAAGTTATTTGCGGGTATAGTTGTAATAAGGCGACTACATTATTTGCAGGAATGTAACCTTTTGACGCGACCACCCGTAAAAGGACACAAAACCTAAAACCAAAACAATATATGGCGTCAGCAACCATCAAACACAAACATATTACTATTGCTCGTAGAGCCGCAAGAACAGACTCAACCGCTCGCATCGATGGCAGGAGCATTTTCATAAAGAGATATCCGGGAAACAATTTCAAAATAATCATGGTCCACGTTACAGAAAAGCAACGTAGGGCTAGGGATATTTTTGCAGATGCTCAGCGTCTCGCTAAGGACGATTACCAGAAATGGAACCGCATCAGACATTGGAGACGATTAGCTAAGACTCATAAGCTCAAGGGTGGCTACAGAGCAGCCGTCTCTTTCTATTATAGATTGCTCCTTGAACATGGCGACCAACTGAAAGAGCTTCTTCCAGAAGAGCCCGAAAAGAGACTATTCAAGACCGACAACACATTCTATTTCATCAACTTCGATAACACCTCAGAGTATCGGAATGAATTACTGCAACTGTGCGGATAGTTTCTCTTTCTTATGTCATCAATACGAGAAAAAAGTTATTCTTGCACCGAAAATCTGTGGCATGCCACAAATATTTGGAGTAACAAGTACCTTAACCGAGAGAAATTTCTGAGAATGGCTGACGGAGGCGAAAGCACAATCACATTCCACAAACAGCTTGTAACGTATGCATAAAAGCACTGTTTTTTCGTTGAAAATACCGTTCTGAAATGCAACTCTCTACATTTTTTCGTTCCTAAAAATGTAATTTCCAACAAAAATAGGAACGAAAAAATGTAGCGAAGTCGTAATTTTGTCTTAATTTTGCAGACAAAACCATCTACAAAAAGATATGGAACGATTTGCATATCAAGAACTTCTGACTTGGAAGAATTCACCAACCAGAAAACCGCTGATAATAGACGGTGCCCGTCAGGTAGGCAAGACCTGGCTTATGCAGAATTTTGCCAAGAATGAATATAAAAACTGCCTGTATGTAAATTTTGAATTTTCCAAACAGCTAAGGAATATCTTCGACGATGATTTCGACGTACAGAGAATCATCAGCAGGCTGGAATTTGCAACCAAACAAAAGGTTTCTGCCAACGACACCCTGATAATACTCGACGAGATTCAAGAAGCGCACGAAGGCATTA
The DNA here is from genome assembly GCA_024401415.1 of Bacteroidales bacterium. Classification (GTDB taxonomy): domain Bacteria; phylum Bacteroidota; class Bacteroidia; order Bacteroidales; family Marinilabiliaceae; genus W3P20-009. The sequence goes on from JAKSLC010000049.1 coordinate 15,680, forward strand.
CATCGCTGAAATATTTCTGTGAGCTTGCCCCGGAACTGCACATTGTATGCGCTGGATCGCTGCTGGGCATCGAGCTCCATAAACACACTTCGTTTCCTGTAGGCAAGGTGGATTTTCTGCACCTCTACCCTCTCACGTTTCCAGAGTTCCTCATGGCTACTGGCAACAAGCAAATGCTTGACTTGTTACATTCGAGAGACTGGAATTTCATTGCTGAATACAAAGAACGTTTCGTAGAGCAGCTGAAACACTATTTTTATGTGGGAGGAATGCCTGAGGCCGTGCTGGAGTATTCGCAGACCAAGGATATCGAGAAGGTACGCACTATCCAAAACAACATCCTGGAGACTTATCAGCGCGATTTCTCGAAGCATGCTCCTGAAGAGATTGTGCCAAGACTGAAAATGCTTTGGAACTCCATCCCCCAGCAAGTAACAAAAGAAAACAGAAAGTTCGTTTACGGCGTAGTGAAGGATGGCGCGAGGGCAAAGGATTATGAACTTGCCCTACTCTGGCTGGAAAACTCAGGCATAATATACAAATGCCAGCGCACGTCTACTCCCGCACTTCCGCTGTCGGCTTATTGCGACATCAAGTCGTTCAAGATTTTCGTAGTTGACATAGGATTGTTGGGAGCCATTTGCGATCTGCCAGAAAGCATTTTGCTCGATAAGAGCCGCATATTCTCGGAATTCAAGGGCGCCATTACGGAACAGTATGTTTATCAGCAGCTAAAGACCGACAACAAAAACAAGATTTACTATTGGTCGTCGGATGAGGGAAAGGCTGAATTGGATTTTCTGCTTCAGCGAACCGGGACGATAATTCCTTTGGAGGTGAAAGCCAACGTAAACCTAAAGGCAAAGAGCCTCTGGAGTTTCAACCATCAGTTTCACCCCGAAAGAGCCATACGCACATCGCTGTCGAACTACGCTCAATCAGCCTGGCTCGACGACATACCGCTGTATGCAGTCAGCGAGTTTTTCTAAATGAAAATGACAACAAATAGGCGCTGCCCTCCGGCAGCGTCTATTTGTTGTCATTTCTTCAAATTCGCATTAATCGTAAAGCCTCGTTTTACAAACCCAAAATTGTCATCTGCAACCTTGATTGTCTTTTCCTATTTTTACTTAACGGCTTTTGGGATTAACCGGACAACCGTGTTGTGTCCAAAAAATACTATCTTCTGGCACCTTCGATGCCTCACCCGGTTTAATATAAATTGGTCCACGCCCCTTAATCTTTGGCGAAAGATCAAAAACCCATCCATAAAACTCACCGGTTCCTCTTAAATAATAGGACTTTGCTCTTCCACCAGTAAATATTTCACCGCACGGCACAAGAAAAATACTATCAATATCTTCTCGCATAGCCAAATTATTCATAAACTCATAATTTAAAATATCAACAAACGGTTTATCATCAGTTCCTTCTTCCGTATAGTAATACATATTCAAATATTCGCTATGTTTGGCTTGTTCATGTGAATTATCATCTTTTTCACATGATGTGGTGGTCATGCCGGCAAACATTGCCACCAGTGCAACGGCAAATGTCTTGCCCCCAAAATTGAACACTTTATTTTCCATTAGTTTTATGTTTTAGATTATTAATTGCATAAACAAGAAAAGCCTTCCGCTGATGCACACGGCACCGGCAGAAGGCCATAATCCTTTAATATACAAACGCTTAGCAGAGCGGTATTACCCCCCCCCGCATAAACTACTGATTATCAGTCTATTATACTTTTCACACTCTAAGCGGCACACTTTATCTTTCATTAAAGTACTGCGCAAAATTATTAAAATTTATTTACACAGTTATCCAAAATATAATTTATTTTAACGTAAGTTCGACGAATTCATTCAAAACAGAGTAGGTTGATTATCAACGACTCTGACTATATTGATTACAGGTTTCTTCGGAAAAAAGCAGTAGGCAGCG
>JAKSLC010000005.1 GCA_024401415.1 Bacteroidales bacterium
GATATTCCAGTTGGACGATCCTGTTCTTAAGCAGGTTAGAGATGAAATAGCAGGTATAGATATCAATAATCTTACCCCAATAGAGGCACTCAATAAACTTAACGAAATTAAGAAGGTTTGTGGAATACGCTAATAGTCATTAGATATTCTTTGTGATATTATATCATATAGAGCTGCTAGTTCAGGTTCGCTTGCTAGCAGTTCTTTGTGTTTTTGCATTGTTGTTTGGTCTTTCCTTCTTGCCGGGCCTGTCTGCGACTCATATGGGTCGGTGTTTATGGCTTTGTCTATTGTCTGTCTTATAAGGCTGTCTAGTAGATGTGAGTCCAGATTGGCTCTCTTCATGATGTTGTATGACTCCGTTATCATTCTGTTAGTAAAGTTGCTCGCCCAGACAGCAGCCATATGTAGTGTTCTGCGTTGTGTCGTGTCCGCTTTTGTTATGCTTCTATGTGGCATGAGTTTGGCTAGTTGTTCTATCTCAGCTAATGTTTCTGTTTTGTCTCCTTCTATAAGCCAATCTATATTGTTGTAATCAAATGCTATATTTTTGCTGAATGTCTGACAAGGGTAGAGTACCCCGTATTTCTCAGCTTTCGCTAGTATAGCCATATCTGTAGATCCAGATGTATGCATTAGTATGGCATCTGGATTTAGGCTGGGTATACTGCGGACAATAATTTCTATCGCATTGTCAGTGCTGGCAATAATATAGAATCCCGCAAATGGTGGAATAGAAGCTATGTCATCTGTGTACGCATAGGCATCAACCTCCTCCGCAAGCGCAAGCGCATTCTCTATATGCCTGCTCCAAATACACTCTATGGAGAAGTTCATCTGTTGAAACATCTTTGCTAGATGTGTCGCTACATTGCCTGAGCCTAGTATTACTACAGATTTGTTCATATATTTTATGCCCCGATCAGTTCTTTCGCATTTTGTATAGCTGCTTCAGATACGTGCGAGCCGCTGAGCATCTTTGCAATCTCTGTTATTCTCTCTTCTTCAGTGAGCATTCTGATGTGAGATATTGTCGCATCTGCAGTGTCTTCTTTGTATACCTGATAGTGCCTTCCGCCTTTTGCCGCTACCTGTGGCAGGTGCGTGATGGCTATTACTTGCATGTTTTCAGACATCTGGTTCATAATGCATCCCATCTTGTCCGCAACATCTCCAGATACTCCAGTGTCTATCTCGTCAAAGATTATAGTTGGTAGGTGTTTGCTCTTGCTGAGAAGGGATTTTATGCTGAGCATAACTCGCGACATCTCTCCTCCACTGGCCACTTTTGAAATGTCGGTAGGTGTACCTCCAAGATTGGCCGCGAAGAGAAATCTTATCTCATCGTTTCCCGTATTCAGGAACGTCTCAGAACGATTATGCCCTACAACAAATGCAGCATTCTTCATTCCCATGTCATGAAGATGTGTCTCCACGTGTTGTTGTATCTTTGTAAATACAGATTGTCTTTTGTTGCTCAACGTATCTGCTACTTGTTGCAGTTCCTGCTTTTTCTCTTCTATGTCTTTTCTTAGCGTTTCTAGTTCTTCGTCAAAGTTTGTAATTAAACCGACTTTTTTCGCCAAATCTTCCCTGAGTTCTATAAGGTCGTTTACACTCTCTACTTTGTGCTTCTTTTCAAGCGCGTATATCGAGTTGAGACGCGACTCTACGTATTCTAATCTCTGTGGGTCTACATCTAATCCTTCGTACGAACTTGTAAATGTTCGCAGCAGATCCTCCATATCTATTCTTGCCGACTCTATGCGTTGACATGCTGTCGTGTCTTGCGGCAGAAATTTATCTATCTTCCCTATGCAGTTGTTCAGTTGCTTTAATGCTGGTATAACAGACGTGTCAGATCCCTCCAGTAGGTTGATCGATTCTGACAGCTGTGTCTTTATATCTTCGGCATTAGCTAGCCTCTCTTGTTCTTTCTCTAACTCAATATCTTCATCTACTGCTAATTTCAATTCTGTTAGTTCGTTTAACTGGAATTGCAAGTAGTCTAAGTCTCGCTGCATCTTCTCATTATCCTCTACCATGTTCTTCTCTTTCGCAAGAAGGGTAGTGTATTCTTTGTATACAGCCCGATAGTCAGCAACCTCTTTCTCGCTTTCTGATACTGTGTCTACTATATTGAGGTGAAATGAGTCATCGGATAATAATAGATTCTGATGCTGAGAATGTATGTCTATAAGTTTAACGCCTAATTGCTTAAGAAATGATATGTTGACCGGCTGATCGTTGACAAAGGCTCTGGATTTGCCATTGGGTAGTATCTCTCTCCTTATGATTGTTTGGTCGTCGTAGTCAACATCTTCTTCTGTAAATATCGACTCAAGTCCATATTTCTCAATGTCAAATGTAGCCTCTACTATACACTTTTGCTCTTTGTTTTGGAGTACTTGAACATCTGCACGCCCCCCAAGAAGGAGCCCTAATGCACCTAACATAATAGACTTTCCGGCACCTGTCTCTCCTGTAATGACGGACATGCCTTCGTCAAATTCTATATTGCTTCGTTCTATAAGTGCGTAGTTCGAAATATTGAGGTTCTGGAGCATTGTCTTTATTTCTTAATCTTCTGATATTTGTTGATGTTTCCTGGGTCTGCTGCCGATAGGTATTCCATGGCTTTGCTTTTCTCTATGTCCGGAGCTTCACTGAATATACTCACTAGTTCGTCGCTTTTCGCCGTGAAGAATAATCCTAGTAGGTAGGCATTGCGGCTCACATTCTGCTTTACTTTTCTTAGTTGGTCAATGCACCCCAATATCTGTTCACGTCCGTTCTCTACACTCTCAGACATTTTGTCTAGTCCCATCCTATGATAGTTGTAAAGCTGTGTGTGGAATATTTTGTGGTTGTCGTCTAAGGCATTGTTGATAAGCCAATATCTGTTTTGTGTGCCATCGTACGATTTCCACCCCGCGAATGTCGATTTTTGTGCTTGATTACATATCTGCTCGGCTTTTTGCCAATATTCTGCTCCTCCGTTGCTCGAAAAACTGTCGTAGTCTATGCCTAGTATTACATATACGTAATAGGCAATAAGTGGGATGAGGTTGTCTTGGTCAAATGACGATTCGTTGAATGTCATTGGCTGCCCTTCGTTGTACCTGAATTGTATGTCTTTGTCCATCACGTTGAGCATCGTGGTGGTATATGCCGTGCCCCATACCGGACGACGTGATTGTACTGTTAATGTCCCCTTAAATTCGTTACTTGATATTTGTTCCGTAATGTTGAAGTTCAGTGAACACTCTATACGCTCATTCGACTCGTATTTGTCGTTCGTCCATTTTTGCTCTCTCATGAAGTCATTCAGCGCGTTGCGCATGTTCTCGTATATCTGCTTGTTCGTGCCTTGTATTGAGGCCGACTGAACGTTGACGGAACATATCAATTCCTGACTGTTTGCATTGGTAGCAAATACAAATGCTATTATATATGATATTAATGTAGCGCAGTGTCTCATTCCCCAAATGTCTCCATGTAGTTGACTATATCTTTTGCTACCTCTTTCTTGCTTTTTAGTTCGTAGCTTGTCGACTTGCCAAGTCTGTCTATTATCGTTACCTTGTTAGTATCATGCATAAATCCTGCACCTTTGTCGTTCAATGAGTTTAATACTATGAAGTCAAGGTTCTTGGATTCTAGTTTGTGCTGCGCGTTGGAGGCTTCGTCGTTTGTCTCCAAAGCAAAGCCTATAAGCATCTGGTCGCTTTTTTTCATCTTGCCCATAGCTCCTGCTATATCTTGCGTAGGGTTTAGGGTAAGTGTCATAGGACCTTTCCTTTTTATCTTGTGGTCCGCACACTCCGAGGGCGTAAAGTCTGCTACCGCAGCAGTCATTATGGCACCATCTGTTTGTGGAAATATCTCACAGCATTTCTCGTACATCTGTGCAGCCGACTCTACGTTGTGCCTGTGAATATTAGGGTTTAATGTCTTAATTTGAACAGGACCAGCTATTAACTCTACTTGAACTCCTCTGTTGGCTAGTTCTTCGGCAATGGCAAATCCCATTTTACCTGATGAATAGTTGCCTATAAAGCGTACCGAGTCCATCTTTTCGTATGTCGGACCCGCTGTAAGCATTATCTTCTTGCCGTTGAGCGTACTGCTTGATTTCTTGGCTAATATGGCATCCACCGCTGCTACTATCTGTTCCGGCTCTGCCATGCGCCCTTTGCCAACGAGTCCACTGGCTAATTCTCCGTCTTCTGGCTCTATTATCGTTACTCCTCGCTCACGGAGTGTCTCTATGTTTTTCTGTGTTGCCGGATGTTTATACATGTCTAGGTCCATCGATGGTGCAATGGCAACTGGACAGCGAGCTGATAGATATGTCGTAAGTAGCAGGTTGTCTGCTATCCCGTTAGCCATCTTTGCCATTGTGTTGGCTGTGGCTGGAGCTATTAGCATAACGTCCGCCCATAACCCTAAGCTTACATGGCTGTTCCACTCTCCATTCTCTGGCGAGAAGAAGTCTACTAGTATAGGGTGTTTGCATAGCGTAGCAATGGTAAGCGGTGTGATGAATTGCTTCGCCATAGGTGTCATGACTGCTCGCACGTCATGACCTTCCTTTACTAATAGCCTGATAATGCTGGCTGTCTTATATGCAGCTATACCACCTGTTATGCCTACTAGAATGTTCATTTTCGTCTTTAGAAGAAGTCTAGTTCCACTGTTTCTGGTTCGTTGTCAGTTAGCATGGAGTTTTCGCATTTTAGCGTGCGAGCCTCAAATCGGCGTATCACGTTGTAATTGTGTGTCGCCATTACTATGCTTTTGCCACTCTCTTTATTTATCTTTGTTAAGAGGTGCATCAACTGGTCTGTTGTATCTGGGTCTAGGTTGCCGGTAGGCTCATCTGCCAGTATCAATTCCGGCTCGTTGAGAAGCGCCCTGGCTATGGCTATACGTTGTTGCTCTCCTCCCGAAAGTTGATATGGCATCTTGTAGCCTTTGTGCACCATGTCCACTTGTGTCAGTACTTCGCGTATTCTCTTGTCCATATCTGCCTTGTTCTTCCAGCCTGTAGCTTTAAGCACAAAGAGAAGATTGTCATATACTGTTCTGTCGCTTAATAGTTGAAAGTCCTGAAATACAATACCCATCTTCCTTCTTAGTGTAGGTAAGTCTTTGGTCTTGAGAGACGCAATGTCTATGCCTAGTACCTCGCCTTTTATGCCGTTGAATGGCAATTCTCCATAGAGAGTCTTTAAAAGAGATGATTTGCCGCTGCCTACACGGCCAATTATGTATACCATCTCTCCTTTGGCAACCGTAAGACTGATATCACGGAGGACTATATTGTCCTCTTGCATGATTGTCGCCCCTTGAAGTGTTATTATATTGTTGTTCTGTTCCATGAATTAATCATGTTTATCTGTATATCTTCTGTTTGTTGAGCCATGCCTGATATTCTCGTGCATTGCGCTCGTGCTGTGCTGCCGTACGGGCAAAATTGTGTAGACCACTGTAGTCTGGCTTCGCGCACATGAAGAGGTAGTCGTTCTTGTCTGCATTCAATACCGCATCAATAGTTACACCAGATGCAATGCGTATAGGCCCTGGAGGTAATCCTTTGTATTTGTAGGTATTGTATGGATGGTCAATTTCTTTGTCCGAGTTCAATACTCTGCGAATGGTAAAGTCGCCTTTGCAGTATTTCAATGTAGGACAGGCTTGTAGCAGCATGCCCTTCCTCAGTCTGTTTAGGTAGAGACCCGCAATGATGGGGTAGTCGCTCACCTTGTTTGTTTCCTCTTCAATGATAGAGGCAAGTGTCACCACTTCGTATGGCTTTAATCCTAGACTGTCTGCTTTGTGCAGTCTCTTCTCGTTCCAGAATTTCTTATACTCATGATGCATTCTCTCTACCCAGTCTTTGCCTGTTGCTGTCCAGAAAACGTCGTATGAGTTTGGTAGATACATCGCGTATATGGTCTGAGGGTTGAATCCCATCTCCTCCATAGTTTCGGGGTCTTCCATGGCTTGTAGAATCTCCACCGAGTCAGCCTCTAGATGATGCGCCACTTTCCCCGCCACTTGTGCCAGTGTCCTGCAATTGTTGAATGTCACTCTCACCGCGCTCTGGTTGCCGCTTCTCAAAAGATTGAGCAGTGTACGAGATGTCATGCCGTTCTGTATCTTGTAGTGACCTCTCTTTATGCTGTTGCCGGCATTCATCAGCTTGCCCATCAGCTTCAGGTTCTCTTTGTCTGTCAGATATCCGTCTAGTTCCAATAGCTGACATAAATCATCAAGCGACGCTCCCATTGGAATGTAGAGCGACGCTGATTTCTTTTCTCCAAGGTCTATGACAGGCTTACAGATAAACTTGTAGCCCCCAATGCCTATAACTATTACTATCAATGCAATGACAGCCATTATTATCAATGGCCACTTGCCTATCCGTTTGTTTCTGCTTGTTATACTCATTGAGGGCAAAGTTAACTTATTTTCTTTAGTTATTCTGTAATGGTCAGTTTTATCTTGTTGACGTCTGCCGAGCTTGAACCATAGTAGACATCATACTCTCCAGCCATTACGTCCATCTTCTCAAGGGTTTCGTTGTACCATGAGAGTTCAAGCTGACCAAGTGTAATCTCTGCCATGCGAGTCTCGCCTGCTGGAACCTCTATTCTTGTGACGCCTCTGAGTGTCTTCACCGGACCCTCTTTGTCAGATGGCTTAGCAAGGTAAATTTGTACCACCTCTGCAGCGTCCATTTTGCCAGTGTTCTTTACAGGGATGCTTATCTTTAGATCTTCTCCTGCTTTGATGCTCTGTGCCATCTCGGCCTTGCCATATTCAAATGTGGTGTAAGACAGACCATAACCGAATGGGAACAATGGTTTCTGTGTTGTCATGAAGCGGTAGGTTCTGCCTTTCATGGTATAGTCCTCAAAGCCTGGAATCTGATCTACATTCTTGTAGAATGTGATAGGGAGTCTTCCGCTAGGAGATACTTTGCCGAATAGTACATCTGCCACGGCTTCGCCGGTAGCCTCACCTCCATACCAAGCTTGGAGTATGGCATCGCAGCTCTTTGTCTCTGGCTCTAGTCCGATAGCCGAACCTGACAGGTTGATGAATACAACTTTCTTGCCGGCTTTTTTCAACTCTTGAAGTAGCTCTCTCTGCACTTTTGGAAGCTGTATGTTCTCTCTGTCTCCGCCCTTGAAGCCTGGAACGGTCACTGGCATCTCCTCTCCTTCAAGTTTTGGAGAGATGCCACCAACCATTACTACTGTCTCGTAGCCTTCTATCTCTTTGATTACTTCGGAAGGCATAGTTTCAACGGCTTTGCCTATGTTGAATCTCAATGCGCTGCGCTCACGGAAGCTGATAAAATCAAGTTCTATGGCATGCTTCTCGCCTTTCTTTGTCTTGAATGTGTGGACAATAGTAGGCTCGGGCAGGTTGTAGCCCATGGTAATGCTGTCTCCGTCGATTCTTAATATGTAAGCACCTTGCGACTGTACCTCAACAGCTACATCACAGTCCTCCGAACCTATGAAGTCTGTCGTGTACTTAGCTGAGAAGTTCTCAAGGTTTACGCCCGGAGCAAATACAGTAGCACCTGCTGTAGAGAATATGAGAGGGTTGTTGTAGACTACTGAAGTAGCCATGTCTCCCTCCATCTTTCTGTTGTTCCAGTATTCGCCTTTGATTCCCTGCTCGCCATTCTCTTGCTTGCAGTTGAAGATCTGACTCTCCATTGTCATGCGGGTAACGTAATCACAGCCTTTGATATATTTCACGTTGTCCTTGCCTGCCATGGCTTCAATGCCGTCAAGTATTGTTACTGTGTGTAGTGGGAAGCCATTGTAGTTGGCCCAAAGGGTGACAGAGTCTGTAGCATTAGGACCTACTACAGCTATCTTCTTGTCTGTCGATAATGGGAGGACGTTGTTCTTATTCTGAAGCAATACTATGCTCTCTGTAGCGATTTTTCTTGCCAGTGCATGATGCTCTGCTGAGCAGAGTATCTCATCTTTCAATTTGTTCCATGTGACTCTCTCAGGGTCATCAAATTCGCCAAGCTGGAAGCGAGCCTTCAATAGTCGTCTTACTGATGCGTTGACTCTCTCTTCTTTAACAAGGCCAGCTGCTACTGCCTCGTCAAGATTGCCGAATGTCGATCCGCACTCAAGGTCTGTGCCGCTCATTACTGCCTTGGCTGCCGTGTGTTCAGCGTCAGGCTCAGTGCCATGACCCTTAGGTACAGGGTTGTAGAAATCATTCAAAGCCCAGCAGTCTGATACCACAATGCCTTTATAGCCCCAGTCCTCACGCAGTATGCGTGTAAGAAGTCGCGAGCTGCCACAGCAAGGTTCTCCCTCATATCTGTTGTAAGCACACATCACCTCACGTACGTCGGCTTTTGTCACAAGTTCTTTGAATGCCCAGAGATATGTCTCATGAAGGTCTCGTGTAGGTATGTTCTCTGCGTTGTAAGTATGTCTGTTCCATTCTGGACCTGAGTGTACAGCGAAGTGCTTGGCACATGCGTGTAGCTTGTCAAAGCCGTTCTCGTCTGTATCCTGGAGGCCTGTTACGACAGCCTTGCCCATCTCTCCTGTGAGATATGGGTCCTCACCGTATGTCTCCTGTCCGCGCCCCCAGCGTGGATCTCTGAATATGTTGATGTTTGGTGTCCATACCGTAAGTCCTGTATATCTGCCACGGTTGCCTTGTGCCACAAATTGTCTGTGCTTCACACGCGCCTCGTCACTGATGGTGGTAAATACATCGTGCACTAGCGGTACGTCAAAAGAAGCTGCCATACCTATTGTCTGTGGAAAAACTGTAGCATTGCCCGCACGGGCTACCCCATGCAGCACCTCATTCCACCAGTCATACTCCTCAATGCCAAGTCTCTCGATAGCCTCTGATGAATTCTGCATCAGAGCTACTTTCTCCTCAAGGGTCAATCTGCTCATGAGGTCTTCTACTCTCTCATCAATACTAAGTGATGAATCCTGAAATGGGTACTCTATTTGCTTCTTGGTTGTGCATCCGACTAACAAAGCAAGGCTGAATAAAAAGAAAAATACGCGAACCATAATCTGTTTTTATTGTGAATGTAGTAATTTGGTTGTAATTCCAAAGATATACAAAATATTCTCTCCAAGAAACAAAAGCCTAATATAAAGATGAATTATGCTGCATTTCATATTCTTCACCGTTTGTCAAATATTTCTTCTCACGTCAGCAATATACTCTTCCCCATAGCCGTAAGTTCCCTTCTTTGGGGTAGTAAGGTCAGGGTGAAACTAAAAAAATTGCGAGCAACTAAGGTCTTCCCCGAGTGTAGCCCGAGTGTAGCCCGAGTATAGCCACACCGTGCTGACGGTGCGTGCTCCGTTTCAAAAAATCAAATCCATCATCCTAATCATATACGTTCATAGTCACAAACTCCTAGTCTTGTGGAGGACCAAGTGTGCGATTCCCCTCTTATTAGGTTTTTTCCTCAAAGTATTATATCTTTACAAAGCAAAAATTGATATAGGTATGAAAAAACAGATCATCAGTACTTCTTCCGCTCCTGCGGCAATCGGCCCGTATAGCCAGGCTGTATTAGTTTCTAATAATGATGGCGAACAGACTCTTTATGCTTCAGGTCAAATAGCTATCAATCCCACTACAGGAAATCTTGTGGAAGATGATATTGTTGCCCAGACTGAACAGGTGATGAATAATATATCCGCAATTCTCTCTGCTGCCGGTATGTCTTTCTCTAATGTCGTTAAAACAACTTGCCTGTTGGCTGATATCAATGAGTTCTCTATGTTTAACGAGGTATATGGCAAACGTTTCCCTTCCGATGCTCCAGCTCGTTCTACTTTTGCCGCCGCCGCACTTCCTAAAGGTGCTAGGGTAGAAGTAGAAATTATCGCAGTTAAATAATCATTTTATTTGTAACATTGTAATACATTCGTGAGTAAAATGGCATATTGTGCACTCCAATATTTGATATGGGAAACGATATGCGAGGTTACATAACGAATTGCTGTCAGAGGTTCAAGGCTTTAGCGCTTGTGTGCCTCTGTTTGTTGTGTGTGCCTCTCAATGCTCAGTTGCCTACTTCAGAGTTGCCAGATGTCTTCCTTTCAGGCGATTACGATGAAGGTACAGATGTCGTGGCAGATTGGTGCTATGCAATGCTCGATTCCGCCGCTGTGTCGTACTTTAGTTATGATATCCGTGGCGCAGAGTATTGGTGCTCTCAAGCGCAAAAGGCTATCAAGGACTCTACATCTTATTATTATCATCTCTCTATCAAGGAGTCCCTAGAACTTATGAAGGGGTTTTGTCCCCGTTCTGATCAGAATATTCAAAGCGCTATAGCTTATCTCGAAAAGGTCGGTACATACCGCGCTTCTAAGGGCCTTATCATGGCTCTCAATGCTTCTGGCCATTATAATATGTTCTTCGCCCGCCCTCGTGCCGTTCAGATGTTTAAGCGGATGGGTACTGTAGCTCAGTCTATTGGAGATAATTCTAGGTATATATTTAGCCTTATATACCAAAGTCAGGCTTTCTCCCATTGCGAGCTGCTGCCTCAGTCTGCTCAAAAGGCTCGAGAAGCACTTCGTCAGTGCGAAGGCGACCCTAAATTGTCTATAGAACGCTTCTTCTCTCAATTTAGCCTTGCTATTATCTATTCTCGTCTCAAGTCTAGTGAAATGGCTGCTCTTAATTTGAAGAAGATTGAGGACGAAAAGGTGTATGAGCGAAATTACTATATTAAAATGTCTTATCTGCTGATCAAGTGCGATCATCTGATGACTATCCGTGATTTCCAAAAGGCTTTAGTTTGTTCTGATCAGGTCTTGCAGATGAGAGAACTGGTTGCTACTCATATATACGATTGGCGCGCTTATCTCCAACGTTGCAAATTGTCCACACTTCTTCTTCGAGCTGACGAAAGCGATTATTATGCCCAAAAGTGCGAATCTGTAATGAAGGTATCTGGTCAGTTCGAAAATAATGACCGCTATACTAGACATATCATTACGTTGTCTCGCGCTCATAATTTTGTTATCAGAGGAGAGTATCAGAAGGCTAAGGATTTGTTGGCTACCATACCTTATACTCGTACTTTGATGCACTATCCTGATTTCGCAGATGCATATTTCACCGCTTACGAACGCGCCCTTATCGGTGTCAAGGATTATCGCAGGGCTTCTTATATGCTCAATCAGCATGCTCTGCTTTCTGATACCATCGCAATGGCTCACGCTAAGGCTCGCGAGGAGGATATGGCATATATTTATAAGAGCGATCCTACTATTATTCGCCAGCAGACCGAGATTTCGCAGCAGTCAGAGAATGCTCAGCGTATAAAATACCAGTCCACATTTTGGATGCTCCTTTCTATATTGGTCGTTGTGCTGGCATTAATAGCGTTCTTCTATAATAAACGCCGTATGCAACGAGCTAATGAACGTAAGGCAATGGAACTTCAAGCTCAACTCCAGGAGGAGGTCGAGTCACAAACAATAGAACTTCGTAGGCAGAATGAACTGATAAGTATTCATAACGCTGATATCTTGCGAAGCCAGACTTATGCTAAGCGTATTCAGCAGGGCCTGTTGCCTACTAGAGAGAAACTGCTCCAACCTGGTTGGTTTAGTGCAGCTCTAATTATTTTCAAACCTTATGAGATTACAAGTGGCGATTTCTATTGGTATGCTAAAATAGGTGATCGTATCATTCTCTGTGCCGGCGATGGTGCTGGTCATGGTATCCCCGGTGCTATGATCTCGATGGTGGCTCTGACTCTCATAAATGACGTGGCTCACCGTAATGGTTCCACAGGGTCAGCTTCGTTTGTCCTTAATGAGATTTATGAACGTATGCTCAATATGATGCCAAATCTTAATGAGCGAAACGATGTAGCTATTACTGTAGCAATATATGATGTGGCATCAAAGGTCCTTAATGTATCATCTGCTACTCAGAGCATGGTATATACGCACGATAACGATGTAATCCCGATATACGCCACAAAAAGGGAAGAAAAAAATGGAAAAGTGTCGTTCGGCGATGAGTATTGCCAACTTTCTGTGGGCGATAGCTGCTTCTTCTATACCGATGGCCTTATATCAATGCTGAATGGCGAAACTAATCATAAGTTGAAGATGACGGGTCTTGTAGAAATTATCCAGCACTCTCTCGAGGGGGCAGTGGAAAATCGTCATTCTTATATTCGTCAGGAACTTAATCTTTGGAAGGGTAATAGCGTACAGTCTGATGACGTTTTGTTGTTGGGCGTGACAATATAGTGCAAACAAGATAATGCGTAGAAATATCGTTACATATCTGATACCAGTCGTAGCTATTCTTTTAGTAGCTATGTCAGCTTGTACAAAACATGAGCAGTCTCCTATTGCTCGTGATTTCTATGCTTTGTTGGATAGTGCCGCTAAATGCCGAACCCTCGGTTTGTATGATAGCGCTTTGGTGTTTGTTGAAATGGCAAGCAATAAAGCAGCGTCGCCTTTCCATGGCGCTTGTGTGAAGGAACGTAGAGCCCATATTTTATACCGTCAGGGTGATAAGGAACGTGCCAGACAATTGCTTCATGAGGTACTAGATTTCGTCGATCGTTTGCAAAGTCCTGGTGTGCGCGAGAATTATCTGAAACTTCATGCTCTGGGTGTCTTGGCTTCTATCGAGGGGGATGATGCTCGTGTAAAGGACGCTCTCCGCTTGCACATGCGTTCTGCTAAGTTGGCTATGGAGTTGCACGAGGTTCAGCAGTATATCACTTCTCAGATGTATATCTTCGAGTACGAGTATCGTAAGGGTAGCTATGCTTCGGCAATAGAGGGACTCAGAGAATTGCTGGCTTTTTGCGATAGGGAGGGAACCATGGGGTTAGACCGTTTGAAGATTCTCAATGGTTTGTTTAAGGCATATTTCGCACTCGGTGATATCGAGGAGGCCAAGCTCTATACGAAGAGAATGGAAGAGCTGCTCCCTGAGAATGATTACACTGCTAATGCAATGTATAATGTGTCTCTTTATTATCTCTCAGATTCTATCAGAAATGCCTCTGTCCAACGTAAGTGTATCGACGAATTGCAAAGGGCTATCTCTTCTTCTCGCCTGAGCTTCAAGGATAATGTAGAGGCTCTGCAGGTATTGTCTCTTCATAGTATCAAGCAGAATGAACTGGAGGACGCTAGTAAGTACCTCAAGATGTTGTATGACCTGGAGTCTCAGGAGCCTAAGGAACGCCGTTCTCTTAAGTCGGAGATGCTTTTGCTGCGTTATCTGCTTGCTACACAGCAGGTCGACTCTGCTACTCGTGTCCTTGAGGGGGTGGATGTACAGCGTTATCGAGATACAGATCTTATTCAGTATACCATTTATCTTGCATATAAGTCATGGTTCGCTTATGTGGTGAAAGATTATAAGTCTTCTTATAGCCTTCTTAAACAACGTACTATGATTATGGATTCACTCAGGCAGGAGAGTATAAGCCATAATCTGGCCTATAAGGATCTTCAACATAGACGTGACGCAACTATATTGTCTCAGCAACTTCGTATCAAACATCAGCAGAATGAATTGGATGGTATGGAGGTTCAACGTCAGATATGGATCGTCCTCGGAATCATTTCTTCTTTGGTAGCACTCCTTATCGTTATAGTCTATCGTAATATAAGAATCAAGAGGCGTAATGCTCAGGTTAAACAGCATAACCAAAGACTTAAGGCAGAGGTTGAACATCAGCTGGATATGCTGGAGAAGAGAGAAGTCGAACTTCGTCGTAAGAATTACCAGCTCCAGGAACAGATTAAGTATGCTAGCAATATTCAATCTAATATGTTGCCAGATTCTGATTCTCTGCGCAGTGGGTCTTTCTCTGAGATGTTCGTTATTTATCGCCCTTGTGCTATGATTAGTGGCGACTTCTATTGGACTACTCAGTCTGGTAGTAAAAAGTATATATGTGTGGGCGACGCTACAGGCCATGGTATTCCTGGTGCTTTTATCGCTATGGTGAGTTCTACTATCCTTAATGATATCGCTCACTCCATGCCCGACCCTACGCCTCTGTCGTTGTTGGTCGAGTTGGATAAGAATATCCGTTCTATTCTTATGACTAACGACAATACTCATGCTAATGATAGTGTCGATGCTTCTATGTTGTGTATCGATGAAAAGACTCGCAAGGTCACTTTGGCTTTGTCTCGTCACAATGCCTACATGGTTCGCCACACTGGTGAGGTCGTTCGTTTGTCTGGCGTTAAACGATCTATCGGTGACGTCGATCCTGAGTTTATGAAGCGTCCTTTCGAAGAAATAGAATTGGATGTCATGCAGGACGATTGCTTGTACCTGACTACCGATGGGTATGAGTCTCAGTTGGGTGGCCCTCAGAATAAGAAGTTTAAGAGAACCCGAATGGTAGAAATGTTGTCTAAGTACAGGTTTTATTCTATGTCAGAACAGCGACATTATCTGCTTTCTAATCTCGAAGAGTGGATGGATGAGAATGAACAGACTGATGATATCTTAATGATTGGTGTCAGATTTTAATAATACTACTTGGCTGATAGGTTTATGACTACTATTGATGAGTTTTTGAAAGGGGTATCGGAAATTAGGCAAGGTACTGAGTTGCGTGATTTCTTGTTGGATTATGAGAATTATTATCTAGAATCATCGGGTAATTACGCTCTGCTTACTCCTGAATTTATTACTCTTACCAATGTTGAACGACTGTATATCGACCTCCATTCTCCTTTTGCGTCGTTTCATATGCCTATATTTGGATTCATTGTTGTACCTTCGCGTCATGTTTCCATGAGTGAACTCATGAAATTAGCCCCTGATGGTGCATGTTGCGTGACTGCCCCTAATGGTGAACAGGCTATAAATATCACGCTCAAGTAGTTTTTTTGAATCACAAGACAATAACAATGATTGTAGCAAAATCAGAATTCGTTAAAAGTAGCGCAGAGGTAAATCAGTGCCCTGTTGATAGCCGGTGGGACTTCGCTTTCATAGGGCGTAGTAATGTCGGTAAATCTTCCTTGATTAATATGCTATGCAATCGTGTAGCACTCGCAAAGGTTTCTGCTACACCTGGTAAAACACAGCTTATTAATCATTTCCTCATAAATGATCGTTTCTATATCGTAGACCTCCCTGGTTATGGCTATGCTAAGGTGTCTAAGTCTGTCAAGGATGATTTCCAGAAAATAATACGAAATTATGTTCTCGAACGCCAGAATATGGCGCTGCTGTTCGTGTTGGTCGATTCTCGCCACGAACCTCAGAAGATCGATCTCGAGTTTATGCGTTTCTTGGGTGAGAATGGTGTGCCTTTCGCTATAGTTTTTACTAAGGCTGATAAGTTGTCCGAAAAGCAGTTGTCTGATAGACTAGAGGTTTATAAGTCTCGTATGCTTGAAGAATGGGAAGAGATGCCTGATTATTTTATATCATCTTCTGCTCATAGCGTCGGACGTAATGAGATCCTTGATTATATAGATGACGTTTGCAAGAATTTGGATAATGCAGACTAGTATCAGACTCTTCAGTAGTCTTTCTTTTTTCGCTCAATATACCAACTTCGCCCAGATAATGAGAACGTTTCTTACACTTGTCATCTGCATTTTCTGTACCGTAGCAGTATTTACTCAACCTACAGCCAATTTGTCTTCTATGCCTCGTGAAATGCGTGGCGTATGGGTAGCTACTGTGGGTAATATCGATTGGCCTTCTTCTCCTAATCTCTCTGTCTCTTCTCTTAAACGTGAGGCAGATAAGATTATTGCTGATGCTAAATCATGGGGACTGAATACTATTTTTCTGCAGGTTCGCCCATCTTCTGATGCTATATACAAGAGTCGTATAGAGCCTATGAGCCCGTATGTCTGCTCTGATGCATCTTTGATGAGCCAGTACGATTCTTTCGATGTGCTCTCTTATTGGGTTGATAAGTGCCATGAAAGTGGCATAGAACTCCATGCTTGGCTGAATCCTTTCCGCGTCGCACCTTCTGCCGATTATAAGGCTATGGGAGATCATATTCTTATGTCTCATCCTGAGTGGGTTATAGCGTATGGTGGTAAACTCTATCTCGATCCAGGTATCCCTGAGGCTCGTAAGTATGTATTGTCTGTTGTCAAGGATATAGTTAATAGGTATAATGTCGATGGTATCCATTTCGACGACTATTTCTATCCCTATCCTGTGGGTAATGAGATTTTTGGCGACTCTCTCTCTTATGATATGTATAATCCAAAGGATTTGTCTATAGCTGATTGGCGTCGTAACAATGTGACTTCCGTAATAGCAGATGTATATAGTTATATAAAGTCTCAAAATGATTGGATGAAGTTCGGCGTCTCTCCTTTCGGCGTATGGCGTAATAAGTCCGATGATGATAGAGGGTCAGATACTAGGGCTGGTATCACTAATTACGATATCTTGTATGCAGATGTATATGATTGGATCCAACGTGGGGTAGTGGATTATGTTATACCTCAAATCTATTGGGAGTCGGGTAATCCTGCCGCTGATTTCGATGTGCTGACTAAGTGGTGGGCTGGTTTGGCAACAGATGTAACTAAGGTCTATGTAGGTCACGCTGTATTCAAAATCAATGCTCAACGTGGTAAATTCTGGGGAGCAAAATCTGAAATGGAGAATCAGATCGTTAAGGTTCGAGATAATGATCGCTTGTCTGGTAGCGTCTTTTTTAGCTACCGCCAGTTCCTTCGTGAGCTTAATGGATTGCAATATAGTCTCTCTAATCGTCTGTATAATCGTTTAGCTCTCCCTGATGCCGTTATATCTGCCGATTCTCTTAATGTCAAAATCGCTGAAATAGAAAAGCAGGGCTCTCATATCCGTTGGTCTCTTAATAATCCAGCTGATTCTGCTAATGTGAGGTATTATATCGTCTATAGACAACTTAAAGGTCATGATGCAGAGCCAATCCGCCCTCAAGATGTCATGGGTATCACTTCTAAAACTGTCTGGGAACTGCATCCCGCTTTATCTAGAAGAGACAGAGAGAGATATGTCTATAGAGTCTCCGCAGTACTCAACTCTCGCCGGGAAACAAGTCTTAGCGAACGTGTGGCGGTAAGGGAGTAATTTGCACTTTTTAGCAAAAAAAGTCCTCATAACGCTTGCACAGTAATAAAATACTACCTACCTTTGCACTCGCAAAAGAGAAGTAAACAATCTCTGATGCGAAACCAAAGATGCCGAGTTAGCTCAGCTGGTTAGAGCGCATGATTCATAATCATGAGGTCCCCAGTTCAATCCTGGGACTCGGTACACGGAAGATGGCAATCTTGTAGTGTCTAGGCATTGCAAGATTGTTTTTTTATGTCTATACATAAAAAATTGCGAGCAACTAAGGTCTTCCCCGAGTGTAGCCCGAGTATAGCCCGAGTATAGCCCTACCGTACAGACCGAGCGTGCTCCGTCTCAAAAAACTGCGAGCAACAAGAATGCTCATAGAGTGCTCCCGCTTTCTGAACTCTTCCCAAATACTATCATATATCTTTTGATACTCTATCCTCACACTCTCTTGTATCTCTCATAGCACTTCCACTTCCTATCGCAATATCTATCCGTCGTTCGTTCATCAACTGAATGTCAATTATCTCATCTTTCCGATTCGCAATACCATCTCTGCCTATATATATACTGTCAGTTCCTGCTGTTATTAGTAATTCTTTGTCTCTTCTCAAAATATTATTCTTGTATGCCCTGAATTCTCGTTTCAGTTTTTCACACTCTCTTAATGTATACTCTTCTCTTTCGTCTTCAAGGTAATGTGTCAATGCGCTGTTGGAGTATAGACTTATATTGGTTTTGTCGTATCTGCGCCATATTATTACTCTGTCTTCCATTTGCTCGCTCTCAGTGTCAAGGTATATTGTCAATCCTGTTAGTGCTGATATCGTAATGCATAATGCTCCGCCGCAGATATTCTTATATCTGGTTCCCCATGTCCCGATTATTGCAAATACTAGCGCTACGCAGCATGTCATCATTATTGTTTCAATTTGTGTGTATCCTGACAGGTGTATTGTGGCGTGGTGCCATGTCTGTGCATATTGCGTATACTCATCCATCCATCTTATGAGTGTATTGGCAGCAATGGCAAGGTATTGCGCTATGCTGTGTGGTAGTATTATTATGCCACATGTGGTTATTAGAAGTGGGGTAAGTATGGGTACGATCGCAAGGTTGTTTATAGCAAAGAATGTCGGGAATTGATCGTTAAATGTTAGTATGATAGGGGCTGTAGCTGCCTGACAAACACATGATGCCAGGCATATTTGTACAATGTGTTTCCCAATACGTGTAGGTATCTTTTTCTCTAGTTGGGCTATTGCGTGGGACGACTGAAATAGCGCAAATACAGCCATGAAACTGAGCCAAAGACTATATGAGTGTACAAGGTTAGGGTCGTATAGTAACAACGCGAATAAGGCAATGTATATGCCGTCTCGTCTGTCCATACGGGCGTTGATAATAGGTACTAGCGTCATAATGGTTATCATCAATGTAGCTCTACATACCGATGGCGCTGCTCCCGTTAGTAGCGCATACATCCAGATGAGTACGATTGATAGTAGTGTTACCCTGTTGTTCCTGCGTAGCCCAATGAGCGCAAATGCTGTTTTTATTGCGATGTATATCAATGCTACGTGCATGCCGCTGACAACTAGAATATGCATAGTGCCAGTGTTTCTGAAGGCGCTGACTTGTTGCTTGTCTAGCTGACTTCTGTCGCCCAATAATATGGCGTTTACGAGAGCTAGGTTTCTCGTCTCTATTCCTTCTTGGGCTAATGTTGCGGATATATATGTTCTTGCATCTTGAATTCCCCTGCTCTCCTCATCTGTGTAGTCTGTATCTGTAGCTCTCATATTTCCATAACAGAATGAAAATGCAAAGGTTATTGCTAGTGCTGTGATTCTGAATCTCCTGTAATCAATGGCAATGCTTTTGTGTCTGATGAATAATGAACATATTATAGAGCATGTCAATAGGGAGATACAAGCCCATAGTGCCCCATCTCCTAAATACTCAAGTTGTACTCCGGAAAATATACCTGCTATAAATGTTATAAGATATAGTATGAGTGGCGACATGTAGCGAATTTGGTTATATCAGACCTTCGTCAATTAGTAATATTATGTTCTCTATCTCTGCGTCTTTGACTTCTGAATCGTATTCACTCTTAAGGTTTGAGCCGAATAAGCGTGCCACACCTTGCCATATAAAGGCTGAGAATCTGCCTTTTAATGTGCGAATCAGTTCAAAACTGGTGTTGCCAGTCTCTCTGTCTATGAGTTTTATCAAAATGCGACCTTGGGTAATGGTGAGGTGTCTTAGCGGTTGCTCAAATTTCTCAAACAACTCTTTTTCCTTGACTTTTAGATATGCTTTTTTCTCTTTGTCAGTGGTGAGTTCGGATAATCCTTCATTTATGATGTTAATCTCACCGGCACACATACGTGCGTAAGGAAGTACTTTCTTTACGTTGCGTACTAGTCTTGTATATCGTATCTCCGCTCTTTTATTTTTGAATTTATGACGTGCAAATGCTCGTACTTCATCTAGTACTACGTATGGCACTGTGTCTCCATCTATGACTAATGCACGAACAATCAATGGTTCGTTTGCTGTTTGTGCTTTAGCTGAGCAGACGAATAGCAGTATTAGACATAGGGTATAGAATACACGTTTACGCAAAACTTTTCAATGTGTCAATCTCTTTCGCCCAGATGGTTTCATCTGGCGTTTCGAGAATAAGCGGTATGTTGTCTGTTCTATTATCCTTTATTATGCGTTGGAATGTCTCAATGCCTATGCATCCAGCACCCAATGAAGCATGACGGTCTACTCGAGAACCGCATGGTTTCATGGCATCATTTAAGTGCATGCCGCGTAAGTAGCTTAAGCCTATCTCTCTGTCAAATTCCTCCCAGAATGATTCATACCCTGATTCACTGGCAATGTCATATCCTGCAGCAAAGGCATGACAGGTGTCTATGCATATACCCACTCGGCTTTTATCGTTTATTCCTTTGACGATATGTCCAAGCTGCCATAACGCAAAGCCAAGGTTCGATCCTTGTCCAGCTGTGTTCTCTATTACCGCTACTACGTTATTGGTTTTAGAAATAGCTTCATTTATTCCCTCAGCGATGCGGCCGAGGCAAGCAGGTATTTCTATGCCGTTAAGGTGTGACCCTGGGTGGAAGTTGAGCAACTTTAGCCCTAATTGATCACATCTGTGCATCTCTTCTGTAAAAGAGTCTATGCTTTTGCGCACAGCATCATCGTCTGGGTTGCCTAGATTGATGAGGTACGAATCGTGTGGAAGAATCTGTTCCGGCTTGTAGCCTTTTGTGTCGCACTCTCGCTTGAAGTCTGCTATTTCTGTATCTGTAAGAGGCTTGGCCAACCATTGCCGCTGATTCTTCGTGAATAGGGCAAAGGCAGTGGCGTCTATTGCTTTAGCATTGATGGGCGCATTGTATACGCCTCCTGATGCGCTGACGTGTGCTCCGATGAATTTCATAGAGTTGCGATATTAATTGGTTTTTACTTGAAGGCGTTTTTGTGGACCTCTTTGTCCTTCACAGTGTAAGCTCCAGGAAATCTACGCTTCACAGTCTCTAAAAGGGCCATAGCCTCGCTGCGAGAACGATAATCTCCTACCTTAACGCGCCAGAATGGGGCGTCATAACGGACCAATACTTTCTCTCTAGGAAATAGTTCTATAAATCGGTCGCGTATCTCGTGCGCCTCTTTTTTTGCAGACACACCTGAGCCAGAATATATCTGAATGCGATATCCGTCTATTGTGGTCTGGTTGTAATTAGACCTTTGATTGATGGATATAAGAGAGTCGAGGCGTGTCGAACTGAACTCTACGTCTACCGCCCCCCTCTGAGCTTGGGCTAATGTGCAAAATATTAGCGCAAGCAGAGTCATTGCTAGTCTCATTCTTATAGATTCGTGTAAATATGTTTGAGGTTTCGTCATGCTATTACGCCTTTATAGGAATTGCCAAAACAGGACATTTGGAGTTGTTGACAAGCGAGATCAGGAACGACTGGAAGCGTGTCATTAGGAAAGATCCCGCGCTAGTCACGTCAAGAGTTACCATATCAGCCTCCATGCATTGTACTGCCTCAAGGAACTGCTCGTTAGCATCGCTGCCTGATATTACGGTGGTCTTTTCTACATCAATGCCGTATGATGTGAGGTATTTCTCTACTTGAGAAACACTACTTGTAATGCGACCAAGTATAGAGGCTAAGCCAGAGCGGCGAATACCTATCAATGTCGCCTTCGAGCCAAACAGCTTGCATATACCGCCAACTACTGGTACTTTGTATCTTGAAGATTTTCCTATCTCGATAGGTACAGCAATATGGCTGAAGTTAGGATCGTATGCCATGTCTGGTCTAATTACAAGTACAGGACATGGCGCATTGCAGATAACTCTGTACGCATTGCCGCCAATCCAACTTTTTGTAATGCCAGATACGCCATGAGAACCCATAACAATCATTACAGCGTCATCGTATTTAGCCTGACCTATTATCTCATCTGCTACAATACCGTTGCGCAACTTGTAGTCCATCTTACCACCTTTGACGTAGTACGACTGTCTGTGCTCTAGCAAAAGATTATCGAGCAATAGCTGAGCCCTTGAAGGTTCGTTATTGCTTAAAATCTCATAGCCCTTGGCGAGCTGCTCTTTGCTGCCTACATATACTATGCGCAAGTCGGCATTTAGCTTGTTGGCTATAGTAATGCCTGTCTTGAGAGCACAAAGAGATGTCTCAGAGAAGTCTAGTGGAACTATTATTTTTTTCATAGCACGGACGATAATGTTTTTTTTGTTTCTAGTTCGTACGTAAGATGCTTGATGAAAGTTACTCAATATATTCCAGCCATTGAGCCGCTTCTGTTATCTCGCAATCTTCGTAGAATGGCTCGCCAAATATACCAAAAATTGTTGAACCGCTGCCTGACATAGCGGCGTATATTGCTCCTTTATCGAGTAGCCATTGTTTAATTTGGCCTAGCTCAGGATGAGCCTTGAATACTGATTCCTCAAAATCGTTCACAAGTAATCCCTGCCACTCTGATATTGGGCGTTTTATTATCTCCTCAATATGTACGGAAGGTTCTTGGGGAGTGACTCCAGCATATGCCTCGGCTGTCGATACGTGTATTTCAGGTTTGATAAGACGGATGTATTTACCTTTCAGCGCGTTAAATTCAACAGGTTGTAGTATCTCTCCAATGCCAGATGCTAAAGATGGCTTATTTTGGACAAAGAACGGACAGTCGGCTCCCACTTTTGCAAGAACTCTCTCCATCTCTTCGGTAGTCATGTCTAAGTTAAGTATGGTATTCAGGGTCTTTACTAAAACAGCGGCGTCAGCACTGCCTCCTCCCAAGCCTGCTCCCATAGGTACTTGCTTATGAAGGTGCATGTATACGCATGGTATTTCGCGTACCTCTTTGAGAGCGTAAAGAGCCTTAACCAATATGTTCTTCTCTGGTGCGCAGTCGACCTCAATACCAGTCTGCTTCAACAGGTAGTCGTGCCCCTCTGCCAACTCTTTGCCAGGTAGAGCAACCTCAAGGATGTCTGCCTGATGAAGTGGAAAGAAGAGTGTCTCTATGTTATGATACCCATCTGGACGCTTACTGATAATGTTAAGGCCAAGATTTATTTTACAATTAGCAAAAGCTATCATTTCTTTTTACGGGATTTCCAAAGTTGATACGAATTGATGATATTTTGCCATAGCACATAAGCACCTGGAGCTACTGATGTAATAGGAGGTAAATATGTGTAAGCCATCCATATGGCAAATACTGTATTTTTCTGGCCGAGTGCCTGCCCCGCGCTAAGTCGGTCGTTGTGTCTTGTGCCGAGCGTTTTTCCAATGGCGAATTGAATTATGCAGCACACAAAGCTAACTCCTGCCAGTATGAATACGATATGTAGCTGATCTGAATCGTCTACAATGCTCTTCGCTGTTTTTCCCATTACCATTGCAAGAGCTATTGCCCAGATGTAAAAAGCTATGCCGGCATGCTCTTTGAGAAATCTATGTGCTGATTTCCAACAAAATCTCAGTAATTGGGCTAGTATAAATGGGAATATGAGCAAAGGGAATATCTTCTGAAGGATAATCCAAAAAGCCATCCAGAAAGTCAGGTCGGATTGGTTGTAAACTAATGGGAATACCAGAGGTACAAAAATAGCTGTAAGGATGTTGACCATGAAAGTGTACGTTATCAGGGTCTCTGCGTTACCCCCCAATTTAGCCGTGATTACAGCCGCAGCAGTGGCAGTAGGGCATATAAAGCATATAAGTGCACCTTGGAACAGCAACGGTTGCCAGTCGCAATATATAGCTGCAGCAGCACAAATAAGACCCATTACAAGTTGGAACGCCAATAACTCGAAGTGCCACTTGCGAAATCTGAATTCATTAGGGTTTACTTTACAGAATGTCAACAGCAACTGTGCGAATATGAGACCAGGGGTCAATATCTTATCCAGTCCACGTACGAATGGCTTCGTTGGCTGTAAAAAGTCCAAGTGGGCAAATGCTAAGTATATGAGCACTCCCGCCAGCATAGCTAACGGGAGGGTCCAATTCTTTATGAAAGCAATTATGCGATTCATCTGATTATTCTTGAGGTCTTTCCGATTCTGGAATGAGTTCTAGTTCTACTACGCTCTCGACATGGTGAGTCTGAGGGAACATGTCGACAGCACGTAATGATACTACGCGATAAGCATGAGCCATCATCTGGAGGTCTCGAGCTTGTGTAGCAGAGTTGCAGCTTACGTATACTATACGGGCAGGAGATGCATCGAGGATTGTCTTCACTACGTCAGGGTGCATGCCTGCACGAGGAGGATCGACTATCATTACGTCTGGGCGTCCATGTTTCGCGATGAAATCGGCAGTCAGTACATCCTTCATATCGCCGGCGAAGAACTCTGTGTTTTTAATATCGTTTATCTCGCTGTTTACCTTTGCGTCCTCAATAGCTTCTGGCACATACTCTATACCGACCACTTTCTTGCATTGGCGAGCTACGAAATTTGCTATAGTTCCGGTTCCGGTGTAAAGGTCATATACGACTTCATTTCCTGTCAGGTGTGCCTTCTCTCTAGTTATCTCATATAGACGTTGAGCTTGAGCACTGTTGGTCTGGTAGAAAGATTTTGGTCCTACCTTGTACTTAACATCGCCCATTTGCTCCATTATGTAGTCCTGTCCAGAGAAAACGCATATCTCCTGATCGGTAATTGTGTCATTGTGTTTCTCGTTAATGACATAGAGAAGTGATGTAATCTCTGGGAACTTTGCTTTAAGTTCTGAAAGAAGCGCCTCTCTGTTTTTCTTGTCCTCGTGGCCTAAAGTGAGTATTACCATAATCTCACCTGTAGAAGATGTACGAATTATAAGGGTACGTAAGAAGCCATGTTGTTCTCTCAGATCGTAAAAATCTACATTATGCTCCATTCCCCAGTCGCGAATGAAATTACGTATTTCATTACTAGGGTAAGGCTGAAGGTGGCAAGTGCTGATGTTGACTACTTTGTCGAATAATCCAGGGACGTGAAAACCAGCACATCGCATCTCGAGTTGAGGCTCACCGGCTTCTGCTCTGCGTCTGTTCTCACCTACCTCTTCGCCTGTCAGCCAACGACGATTAGAGAATGTGTATTCCAGTTTATTGCGATACTCAAATTGTTTCTCAGAAGCGCAGATAGTCTCTTCTTGAGGGAGTGTGAGATGTCCGAGACGAGTTAAGTTGTTCACAACCTCGCGTTGTTTGTACTTGAGTTGCTCCTCATAAGGGAGGTGTTGCCATTTGCAACCGCCGCAAGTGCCGAATTCAGGGCAACGAGGTTCTATGCGAATTTTAGAAGGAGTAACAATGCGTACTACCTTTCCTTCCCAATAAGACGAACGTTTCTTGGTAATCTCTACGTCCGCGAAGTCACCTGGTACCGCACCAGTAACGAACACTACTCTCTCTTCGTGTCTGAAGAGAGCCTTGCCTTCGGCGGCTACATCTGTTATCTCTACATTTTCTATTAGAGTACGCTTTTTCATCTATATTCTATGTTATGTATTTATTTTTTCCAGAATGATGGTACGAAGAGTATCACTACTGTGAATATCTCGAGACGGCCAAGTAGCATAAGCACTATCATAATGCTTTTTGTGTATGCAGATAGCTCTACGATACTGCCGTTAGGACCGAAAGAACCGACGCTGATACCTATATCGCCCAAGGAATTAGCTCCCAATCCAAAGGCATCCTCAAAAGACAGGCCATCAAAAGATATCAGTATTACGCCGATTATCATTACCATGAAGTAGAACAGCAGGAAGAGAGTTACGCTTCTTAAATCTACAGGATTAAGACCCTTGCCGTTGTATCTGACAGGTACTACAGCTGTCGGGTGTATCATACGTCTGAATTCCCCCTTGATATATCTGACTGTCACAATTATTCTCATGAATTTCAAGCCGCCGGAAGTCGACGAAGTACAAGTACCAGTGACCATGAGTAATACAGTGATGGTGGTACTTATGGCAGGCCACAAAGAGTAGTTGTCGATGGTGAAGCCAGTAGACGTCATAACGCTGATGACATGGAATAGAGATCTGCGTAAGCAATATTCTCCGCTGGTTGTACCTGCTTCGGCGAAATATAGCGGTACGCAGATTGCCAATGCGCAAGCGGCAATAACCATTAGGTATATACGCAGCTCGTCGTCGTTAAAAACCTTGTGCCATTTATTAAACAGCATTGCATAGAAAAGGGTGAAGTTCATTCCTCCAAGGAACATGAATACTATTACCACATAATCTATGTAAGCAGATCCGTAAAATCCGATACTTGCAGCGTGAGGGGAGAAGCCTCCTGTAGATAGAGTAGAGAAGGAGTGACATACTGCTTCGAAAACAGGCATGCCTCCTAATCTAAGGAGTATGATCTCCAGCAATGTCAAGATAATGTAGAACCCCCAAGAGTAGCGAGCTACTTCATTTATTTTTGGGTGTACGCGGTCGCCCTTATTAATAGAAGCTTCAGCTGTGAACATCTGCATACCGCCGATGCCCAAAGCAGGGAACAAGACCGCAGAGAGTGTGATGATACCCATGCCTCCGATCCATTGAGTCATGGCGCGCCATAGCAATAGCGATTTAGGGGAAGCGTCGATATGAGGGAGGACCGTACTGCCCGTTGTCGTGAAACCTGACATGGATTCGAATAGGGAATCGATAAAAGGCATATCGTTGCCTATCCAATAAGGAATAATGCCAAAAAGGGTGAAAACAGACCATACGGAGGTTACCAGGATGTATGAGTCTTGTTTGCTGACGTTGTGGGAATGATTTGTAGTGGCGAACTTTAAAGAAGCGCCTACAAAAGCGGTAAATAAGGCAGACCCGAGAAAAGCAATAGCTATATCCTCTGAGTAGAGCCATCCCAAAAATGCAGGCACCAGCATGAAGCCACTTAGGATGAGCAGCAATGCGCCTAACAAGTTTAATATGAGTCTAATGTTGGTCGACATGCCTGCAAAGTTACGAATAAATACCCAATAGTGTATATTAGGATTTGGCCATACGCATTGCGTCGCAAATAAATTCAATTACGAGAAGTGCCTCTTCCTTAGAAACATGCTGTTGTTCTATTCCGTTTAATGTTTTTACTACATTGTCTATCACATATACGTGATTGGCGGCAGATCCTTTATATTCTCCGTAATCGTTAGGAGTATTGCATGGTGCCAATTCTGGCATCTCGTAATTTTCTACATGGCACTCCAATACAGTGTCCATGTACTGACCAGCTATCTTGATATAACCCTTAGAGCCTAGAATAGTTATAGACGACTCCATGTTGCGATCCCAAGCGGATGTGCTGAAGTTGAAAGAGCCTATAGTCTTTCCATGTCTAAAAGATATTATGCCGCTATCGGCGAAATGGGTAATGCCATGGTGAGTGAAGTTGTCCATTGAGACATGGTCTACCTTTACCGCACCACCTAAGATCCATAAGAGAATATCTACGTAGTGAGAAAACTGGGTGAAAAGGACCCCGCCATCCATGTCTGCCGTTCCATGCCAATGTCCTGGTTTATAGTAGCGGTTGTCTCTATTCCAGAAGCAATTCACCTCAATCAGACATAAATCGCCGAGTTTTTTATCACTTATTATCTCTTTTAGCCATTTAGAAGGAGGGGAGTATCTGTTTTGCATTACTGGGAAAAAAGTTATTCCCGTTTCCTCTGATGTCTCTACAATTCTTTTAGCGTCTGATATGGTTAGTGCTATTGGCTTCTCAATGACGGGACAACGACCTGACTTCAGAATCTCAATGGCCATGTCGGCGTGCAGTCCATTAGGGGTAGTTACGCATACTACCTCTATTTCTGGGTGCGCAGTAAGCATATCTGCTATGGTAGAGTATAGAGGAGTTTCAGATTCCAACTCTATGTCTTCTCGACTACGAATGTCGCAAACTGCTACCAGATTAGCGTATGGGTTGCCAATTATATGTTGCTTATGTCGTTTGCCTATCATACCGAGGCCAACGATGGCGAACTGTATTGTCTTCATTCTTTTAATAGTAACTCTACTGCTCCGTCAGAGAGTCTATATCTCTCGCCTGTAGCAGAGCATGTAGCAATTCCTTCCGCGTTAAATGATAATTTCTGACCATTTCTGCTTACCCAACCCTTTTGAGTAGCTGGTACGCCCATAACTAATGCGAATGGTTTCACGTTCTTAGTTACGGTACTCCCTGCTCCAATTAAGGCATACTGACCTATCTCTACGCCGCATACTATGGTTGAGTTTGCTCCAATGGTTGCCCCCCTTCTTACGTATGTTTTTTTGAATTCGTTTTTTCTCTCGACAAAACTCCTTGGGTTAATTACATTGGTGAACACAGCTGATGGTCCGACGAAAACATCGTCTTCTATCTCGACGCCCGTGTATACAGATACGTTGTTTTGGATTTTGACACAACTGCCAATTTTGACATCTGTCCCCACCATAACATTTTGTCCGATATTGCAATTTGACCCTATGTTGGCACCACGCATGACATGACAGAAATGCCATATTCTAGTCCCTTCACCTATTGTGCATGGGGGGTCTATTACCGAAGTGTTATGTGCATAGTATTCTGCCATTTTGCTTTAGCTATGAAATATATCCGCGTGCAAAAGTAATAATAATATTGCAATGGGAGTAAAACAGCACTACGCCTATCTGCTGCCATCCCAGTAATTGCAAAGAAGTCTATATGAAATTTATGAAAAAATAGGAATATACCCCTTCTCAGACCCTTTCTATACCTACGCTACACTCATTGTGCACCAATAGATCACCCTAAGAATTATGATTTCTAAATATAAGTAAGAATAATTGTCTGTCCGAAACACTTTGCAAGAAGCATCTGGTTATGAGCAAGCATTCAGTTCTCCTGTGGTAGAATCCATGATATAGCCTTTGACTACTACGTCTTTGGGTACCAGGGGGTGATTTTTTACCAGATCGACTGTTTCAAGAACAGCTTCTTTTGTGTCGTCAAAACCATGAAGCCATGATTCCAGATCTATGCCGCAATGCTTCATTAAAGAGATGTGTTCTTCGTCGATACCTCTTTTACGCATTAGGTTCAGCATCTCTGTGCCATCCATACCTTGCACTCCACACCCGGTATGGCCAATAACCATGATTTCGTTAACCCCCAATTCATAAATAGCTACTAGGAGAGAGCGTACAGTAGAATCGAAAGGATTAGTAATCGTGCCGCCGGCATTTTTGATAATCTTCACATCGCCATTCCTTATTCCCAAAGCGGCTGGAAGCAGAGTTACCAGGCGAGTGTCCATGCATGTGACAATAGCTATTTTCCTATCAGGATACTTACTTGTAGCGTACTGCTCGTATTGCTTTTCGGCAACAAACCGTTTGTTGTATTCCAGCATTTCCGTTAGAGGGTCGCATACATGTTCTTCATTATTGGGATTGGCAGAGGATTCCTCTATTGTATCCAGAGGTTGTTGTGCTCGAGGGTGTCCCAAAGAAGCTGCTTGGCTGAGCATTTGTCTGGCTTTAGATATATCTTGCTCGACTCCATTTCCTGTTAGGAATCTACGACCTACAGAAAAGATGAGTTCAGCATCTTCATTATACATATCCATCATTTCTCTTTTTTGTTAAGATATAACCAAAATAGTTACGAGTGTCGATAATTGTGATAATTATAGACGAAGGTAAGCAAAATAGACAATAACGCAAAAATGTTGTGGAACTTTGTTTGAATGGAGGGAGGAATGCGATTATGAACGCATGCGTTTAGTATAATGGATTTGATTTTTTGAGACGGAGAACGCTCCGTCTGTACGGTGGGACTATACTCGGGCTATACTCGGGCTACACTCGGGGAAGACCTTAGTTGCTCGCAAATTTTTATTTAAGGATACTATGCTATGGTGATTTTGCAATATGCTTTTAGGGTAATGTAATATATCGTATACGGTGGGGTTAAATGAAAAAAAAACTTTGAAAGACTTGTCCTATATAATCTTCGTTGTTGTTTAATAATGAAGATTATATATATTTGCGCATCGAAAGCTAGTTAACATACATGAATTTATAATATCATGATTAAGAAGTTGTTCCTTGCCGTATCTGTTCTTTGTAGTGTCGTAGTGACCGCTACAGCTCAACACCGTCTTAAATTTATAGAACCATCCAAGGTAAATGCTATTGATTTGTCGTCGGAAGGAGAAAAGAAGTTTAACAGGTGGGTGGAGCTTATTTCAAAAGAGACGAGGACTGATGAGGAGGAAGCGTTCGTTGAGAAATGTACTTTCAGCGAGGCTCAAGAGAGTTACTGGGGGACTCCACCTAGTGTAGGGTGTAGTTGGTATTGTGGCGCAGAGATAGCAGATATTAAGTCTTCAAGTTTTCTGCCACAGAGTGGTTCTACTACTTATACGGCAGGCAATATTCATGATTTCAATTATAAGAATGTTTGGGCAGAGGGCGTTCCTGGTTATGGTGAGGGTGAATATATAGTCTACACGTTTCCAGAAAACTGTCCTCGTTTGACAACGGTTATTGTTGCCAATGGACACGTAAAAAGTGAGAAGGCTTGGAGAGAGAATTCTCGTGTTAAGACGATGTTGGTCTATTATGACGGCAAGCCATACGCTATACTCAATCTCAAGGATTCTCGCAGTGAGCAGACTTTCGAATTATGTGACACGCTTGGATATCGAGGTGACGAATCAAAAGTATGGACTCTGAAGTTTGAGATACTTGAGGTTTATCCAGGCGAAAAATATGATGATACGGTTGTTTCTGAATTGTATTTTGATGGAATTGATGTTCACTGCTTTATTGCTGGTACAAAAGTGAAAATGTCAGATGGCAGCGAGAAGAATATTGAGGATATTAAGACGGGAGATTCTGTATTGACGCATAATATGGAGACTAATACTACAAAAGCGGCGGTTGTTGAGGCGACGGATGCAGTAACCCATGATAATCTAGTGAAATATAAATTTGCAAGTGGTCGAAGTATTACTGCTACACAAGATCATCCATTTTTACTTTCCGACAATACCTGGGCATCGTACGCTCCAGAGAAATCTATGCGTTATGACGGATATGAAGCCGTTAAGAAGATAGAGAAAGGTTGTGTTGTTAAGGTTCTTGATGGCGATGACACAATAGTTGATATCACATTAGATTCTGCAGTTCAGAAGACATATACTATTACGAAGATAGAAGGTGCCAGTACATTTATTGCTAATGGTATTATTGTTGGAGTTGAGTTTCTAAAATAGTTTGGGATGTGTTTTTATAGTATATCTAGAGTTTCTAAATAATTATATCGTGCGCTTATTTGTAATAATACTTATTTCTATTGCTTTATTGTCGTGTTCTAATGGTAATCGAGTATCAAATAATGGCACATTCATGACTTTGCATATAGATACTACGCAATGTCATGATGTCTGTTGGAGTGATATTGTAAAGGAATATGATTGGATAGTACTAGAGAATAATGATAATTGTTTTGTTGATGATCCATGTAAGACTCTTTTCTTCGACGATAATTTATACGTAGTTGATGGAACCCGTAATAATGCAATTCTTGTATTTGATGGAAGTGGGAAATATATAAACAGAATAGGAAGAAAAGGAAACGGACATGGCGAATATGTGAATATTGTAGATGCTACAATAAACGAAGATGACAAACAAATTGCAATTTTATCTTTCCCCAATACAGTGTATATTTATGAATTGGATGGAACGTTTGTTTCAAAGCATATTTTTCCTGAAGACGTATATTATTCCATAGCCTATTATTGCAAAGGGTATATTTTATCAAATAGTAATGCAACGTATATAGAGGGGGATAAGGCTAAGATGTTTACTTATTATGATAATTCATTTACTGAATTAGACCGTTTTTTTGATAATAGTAAAATTCAAGTATCCATTCAATACACTGGTTCGTCTAGTTTCATGAATACGAAATCTTCTTTGCTTTATTTTGATTGGGCAGCAAATAGAATGCTATCATGGAATGACGGTATTCAGAACTATTCTATTATTGACTTGCAATATGACAACCCAATGCCTATAGAAATGTATAGTGATATCATGGATTTTAATACACAAATCGTAAATTATAATTTTTTAGTTAGTTCATTTGTTTCAGATAGTGTCATATTTTGTCAATACATAACTGAAGGAATAGTTAATAATATGATGGGAGATTTTGTTCATGGATTCAATAAAAGAGTAGATAACATGTATTATAAGACATATTATAACAGTGATAATGGATGGTTTTATACTCCCATTACTGCTGATCTTTATGACGAAGAAATGAAACAAAAATTTCCAATCTATGGATCCCAAGTTGTAGATTGGGAGGGCAATCTAATGTTTTTTAAATGGAAGGTAAGAAAATGAAAGACTTAATTGCTTTGAGCATCTTGTGGGCATCCATTTCGTGTAGTTCGCATCAAATGGAGAATATTGAAGCACTAACTCAAGAAGGTGGGGGAACTCTCCCTCCTGGTGTGATAAGGAATAGCGTTATGACAGCCATAAAAAAAACGACAGGGACAGGTTCTGGACAATATTACTATAGCCCAAGTATAGGTTGTATGATTTGGATTCCTGCGACAAGTACGAAAACTATTAATTGTTGTAAGTCAAGTGTCGATACGAATGCTTGCGATACTACAATGCAGGATAAAGATTGTTAATGTATTAATCATTTCCAGTAAGGTAATTTAGCCTTGCTGGAATTTATGCCAGATTTTATGAAGTTATTACATAATTTTATTATCGTTGCCAGTTCTCTTATTATGCTCTCATGCAATAATAATAAGCATATAATATTCACTCCAGATAAGATTTTAGAAGTAAGGTTCGGTGAAAGTGTTAATACACCATTCCGTACTTCGCAAATGATAGATACAGTAATATATGTGCCGTTGGATTCTACATGTGTTTTAGGAAAAATTGATGATATCAAAATAGTGAATGATAAATATTATATAATAGACAAAACGTCTGGCAGAATTTGTGTTTTTTCATCAAGTGGGAATCATATTATGACTTTTTCAAAGAAAGGGCATGCGCATGACGAATACATTACTATGGCAGATGTGGATATTGCGTTTAACGGAGATATTCATATTTATGACTCAGCAACACGCCAAATACTAAAGTATTCTGATGACGGAACGTATAAGTCGTCAGTGAATATTAATGTTTTCCCAGAGGATTTTATAGTCCTTGATAATGGTAATTACTTGTTCTATACTCCAGTATTTCATGATGAAACTTCTTGTCGTGGACTTTGGGTGTCAAATGAAAATGGCGAATTTATAAGACAATTGGCTACAATAAGTGACAAGTTTATTTTTTCTGGGGCTTTGGGTTCAAGGTATTTTTGTAAGATAGGTGATGACAAATATGGGCTATTGGGCTCCGAGGAAAATAGCAATATATATACAATCACAAAAGATTCCATATATTCAACCTATCGGGTTAATCATGGGTATTCTATCCCTGCAGATATACAAGAACGCCGAGTGGTAGACTTTAAAGAAGATATTGGAAGATTATTTATTCATCTTGATTACGCTGAGTCCGCAAGGTGGATTTCATATAGCGCGACAAACCTAAAAAATGATCTTCGGTATATTTATGATAAAAAGCAACTGGTAGGTTATGAAATATCATCATACGAAGATTTTTGGGATGATATGTTTATTGGCGGAGTTGATTTGTTTATCGATGGGAAAGTTGTGTCATACCTTGAACCGCATGCAGTTCTAGCTGTTCCTCCAATGCATGAAAAGTTCCCTTGGATAAATGAAAATTCCAACCCTATACTAGCTATAGGAAAATTAAAAGATTAATATGTTGAGGGGGATTATGAAAAACATATTATCGGTATTGCTATTTGCTGCTTTATTTACAGCTTGTGAGGATGAATCTATACGATATATGCCTCAAAAACAACTTTCGGTTAGATTCGGCGAAGGTTCGAAGAAACCATTACATCTATCCGAGATGTTTGATTCAGTTTATTATATAACGATAGATTCGAATTATATTGTAGGACATATAGATGAGGTCAAACCAGTAGGAGATTGTTTTTATTTGATTAATAAAAGACAAGGCTCTATTGTAAAAATCAATGAGCGAGGAGAAGTCCTCAACACCTTTACACATAAAGGGCACGCTAGTGGTGAGTATATTTCGATGAGTGATGTTTTTATTTCTCATGATGGTACAATTCATGTTTATGATGCCCCTTCCCATAGAATTAATAGATATAGTGAAGATGGAAGCTATATGTCTACAATTACAACTGAGGATTTTCCTATGGATTTTGTTGTCTTGTGTAATGGCGATTATTTATTTTACACGCCATCATTCGATCATGAGACATGTCATAGGGGGCTTTGGAAAACCGATATTGAAGGTAATTTTAAAGAGCAATTAGTTGAAATAGATAATGACTTTAAATATCATGGGGGGATAATCCCTACATACATAAGAGAAATAGAGCCAGATACATATGGGTTATTGGGCTCTGAAGATTATGATAATATTTATGCATTTACTAAGGATACAATAGTTGCAAGTTTTAGCATTGATTATGGCATTAAGATTCCAGAATATCTACATGGTGAACGGTTGCCACACTATAGTGAAAACATAGGAAATGTATATGCAAAGTATATCTACTCAGAAAGTAAACGATGGATGTCAATAGGATGTACTGATTTTGAGCAAAGTCTTACATTTATATATGATAAAAAGAATGATATTTGTTATCAAATTACAACGCAGGAGGATATTGTAGATGATCTTTATCAAGTTGTTAGTATAAATGAATGGGAATCAGGAAAGTCAATTTTTGTTTTAGAAGCTTCAATGATTGTAGAGAATGAACCGTTACATAACCTATTCCCACATATAACAGAACAGTCAAATCCTATTATTTCAATTGGTATTTTGTCAAAATGAACAAAATTAAGACGTTATCTTGCTGCGCTATCTTACAAGTGTTCATACTCGTATGTTGTGGCCAATCAATCGATAGGAGTGTAACGAAAGATGTTAAGACTCTGCAATCTAAACCAATCCAGTTGTGCTTAGATAGTAGTGCTGAGTACATGTATCAAGAGTGTCATTTTACTGGGTATCAGTATGATTCTTGTTATCGCCCATGTTGATTAATATACTTGGCGCGTGTTTTGGCGCGCCAAGTTTTTACTGAAAAATTATGAAATGTATACATTGCTTATTATATATTCTATTGATTTGCTCTTGTAACAGTAGAGTAAATCAATGTGATAAAAATATCTCATTTGATGAAGCCGAAGTTGCCTCTCCAAGTGATTGTTTTTCTAGTCTTGAAATAATTGAGCTTAAGACCGATTCCATCTTCTTTATAGGCGATTTGTCAGATATTAAAGTGTATGATAATTATTTTCTGGCACACGATCAGAATAGTGTTGTATATCTATTTGATAAGAATGGAAGTCTTATTTCTAATTCCAAACATATGCTTGGCAATGCTAGAAACGAGTATACTTTATTGTTTGGTTGTTCATACAATAAGTATAGTAATAAGATTGAATTACTTTCGCATTTTAAAGTGTTGGTATGTAATCTTAATTTTGAAGTGGAAAAAATAGTAAGATTGCCATCATTCCTTCCTACAGAAGAGCATAAGGGGCAGTTTTATTGTGAAATATTTGACCTTTCTGCCAGCAGGCACTATCTGATACCTTCTGGATTATCCGCTGATGAAGATAAGATAACGTATTTTGATTCAGAGACGGAAGAGAGTAAAGTCGTGTTAAGTGTTTATGATGATTTGTGGACGCATGGTACTATGCAGATGAGTTGTTTCAGTGCGAAAAATGAGAAAGAGGTGTATTATGCACCTATGGGAACTTCTAATTATTTGTATAGCATTGATACTGAGCAGAATGTTCTTAATCGATATGCACGTTTAGATTTCGGTTCTAATGGGTTGACATTAGATGATTTACCTTCAAAAGTAGGAGATAAAGCAGGTATGGAATATCGTAAGGCCGATCTTGAGTATTTATTAAAATGTGATAGAGATGTCCCTGTAAGGGTGGTGCCTAATGAAGAATCAATATTGATCCTGGTAAAGAATGGGTATACTAGAAAAGATTTTTATACGCTTATTTACAACGATGTTAATGGCAAGTTGTCGAAGATAAACATGTATGATGGAACGAAATACGCCTTCCCATTTGTCTCTGCATATAGTGAAGGCTGTTATTATGCATTAGTACGTTCTGGTGAAGTGTCAAATTTTTCTGAAGCTATGAAATCCAATATTTCGTGCCAGGAAGAAGATTGTGCAGTTATATTAAAATATAGAACTAAATAGTAGAACCTGTGAAGTTTTTCATTATATGGGTGTTGTTTTTTTGTCGTTAACGAATATCTCGTGCACCCCAAAACGTAAATCTGTAACAGAACTTATCGTTGGAATGCAGAAGAATACCATTAATATTCAATATGATAAAATGGTGAGATGGGAAGACGGTAGTAATGAGACTAGTGTTATAGAAAAAGATGCAAAATATAAATTGGTTGTTTATATAAGTAGAGATGTATGCTCTCCTTGTACTTTAAGAGGAATGGAGAATTGGAATGATTGGCTATCATTGGAGCAAGATGGTATAGTTGAGTTTATATTTCTGTTTTCTATAAACAAAATGATTATAGATGATGTACGAGATGCATATTATGAATCAGAATTGAAACATTCAGTGTTCATAGATACTTGTAACGTATTTAGAGATAATAATTTATCGATTCCAAATGAAGTCCAATATCATACATTTTTAATGGATGGCTGCAGACGGAAGGCTGTTCATGTTTATAGTATCGTTTCAAACATTTATTGATAATCTATGGATAGGAATAGGAACAGGTGGATATTTGCATAGTCTTGGCGAGGGCATAATAAGATACTTTGAAGAGAATCCAGAATCAGTATTTAAAGCGACAGTTGGAGTGGCTGATCATTCTTTTTGTGAGCCTTTACGTATTGCTGTTGAACAAGGCGTTATAGGTGTCAGTTTATTTATGTCGATAATTATGTACGCAATTTGGAAAATGGTGAAGATAGATTCTCCCATAACCTATGGTATCATAACACTTTTTTTCTTCTCTTGTTTTTCTTATGCATTTTCTATAGTGCCTATGTGTATATTGTTTACAGTTTTTCTTGCGTTATCCGGAAGTGGTACAGCAAGAGTACAATGGAGAGTAAGGAATGTGGGGAAGATTGTAATTATACTCCCTACGATAGGCGTGTTGTTATTTGCAAGTCACCAATTGCAGTGTAGATTTGATGCTTCTCGAGATCTTGATAGATTCAGTATGTATATGGATGAAGTTTTTATTTCAGATTACTACGAATTGTTACCTGAAATTGATGATAAAGTGAATTATTTGTATAAATTTGCAGAACTCCTACGTCATAGTGGCAGGCACAACGATAGTAATCATATACTGAGACTTGCGACAAACATTTCTGCAGATCCTATGCTTCATATTA
This sequence comes from Bacteroidales bacterium, assembly GCA_024401415.1. Taxonomy (GTDB): domain Bacteria; phylum Bacteroidota; class Bacteroidia; order Bacteroidales; family Marinilabiliaceae; genus W3P20-009. Next base: position 37,267 of record JAKSLC010000005.1, read on the forward strand.
TTATGGGAAGAAATTATGAAGATATGAAGTGTTACGATTTGGCAGATGAGAAATATGAGAGGGCGTATATGATGCAACCCAATAGAATATATCCTCTGTACCGTCAGATGAAAATGTATGAAACTAGCAATGATGATCGGCTTAGAGATAAGGTGCAGCAGGTATATTCTTTTTCTCCTAAAGTAAAGTCTGCCGCTACGCAAGAGATAAAACAAGAAGCATGTCAAATTTTAATCACAATAGAATCACAAATAGATCTATGAAAAAATACGTCATAATACTATTCTGTGTCGCGCTTATATCGTGCGGCAAGTCTGATGAGAAAAATAGAGAAATTCAGAAAGCCATTGATAACCTTGCTAGTGAGAATTATGTAGATACAATGGTCCTGACATTGAGGGATTTTGACAACCAGATAATTTGTAATGGTAAGTTGAAATCTATTGTCAAGAGTGAGCTTTATCCTAGACACACTGATGCTTGTACTATAATAAATGTTCGTAATGGTCAATATGTTGAGAAGGGAACTCTTTTGGCGGTCACTGATGAGACAAATTACAAACGAGAGTTAGAGCGTGCTGAACATGATTTGGAAAAGACCAAGATTGATTTGGCAGATAAACTGATATCCCTTGGCTATTATGATGAGAATAAAGAGATTCCTCAAGAGATACGCCAAAGAGCAGAGATAATGTCTGGCTATTATGCAGCAAAATATGCTCTTGAGACCGCAAAAATTAATCTTGCTGATTGCCAAATCTTAGCCCCTATATCAGGAGTAGTGGCTAATATGGAGGCATCATTATATCAGCGAATAGACCAATCGTTTTGTACCATAATAGACAATTCTTCATATAATGTCGAATTTTCTGTACTTGAGGCAGAACTCGCCTCAATAAGTAAAGGTCAGGAGGTTATAGTATCTCCATTCATTGATAATACTATTAGTATTAAGGGCTCTATAGTGGCTGTAAATCCTACAGTTAACGAGAAGGGACTTATAAAGGTAATTGCTCAAATACCTGGAGCAGACAAACGGTTGATAGATGGAATGAATGTGCAGATAGTATGTCAGAAACGTGTGCCAAAAATGTTTGTAGTTCCTAAGGAAGCAGTAGTTGAACGTGACGGATACCACGTGGTATTCCTTTTGGATGGTAATAGATCTAGGTGGACATACGTAGATATAATGCACTCAAATATAAATAGCTACGCTATAACAGGTTGCGCTAAAAAGGAGACAAAGATAAAGGAGGGTGATGTTGTTATAACCTCTGGTAATCTAAACCTGGCAGATGATACCGAGGTGATAGTGAATAAGTAACCAATCTTGTCGCTCTGTTATGCTTAATAGAATCATACATCGTCCGATAGCTGTCACTATGATAGTTATCGCTGTGGCAGTAGTTGGTATCTTGTTAATACGTAAGATGCCAGTATCTCTGATGCCTAATATTGATATACCTCAGATTTCTATTCATACATCACTGCCAGGGGCTTCTGTGAGAGAGGTTGAGGAGAAAGTGACTCGTACCTTCAGACAACAGCTTATGCAGGTAGCTGGAGCAAAGGACGTGACTAGTGAGTCGCGTGCAGATGCGCCGGTTATAACTATGACATTTACTCCTGGTGCCAATATGGATCTGCTGTTTATTGAGGTAAATGAAAAAGTGGATAGGGCCATGAATTATATGTCGCGCGACATTGAACGTCCTAAAATAGTAAAGGCTAGTTCCATTGATATCCCTGCTTTTTATCTCGATATATCATACAAGGATTATTCTTTTTCCAAGAATAATCCAATGGCGTTATCTACTTTCGCTCGTAGTATTGTGAGTAAACGTCTTGAACAGTTGCCACAGACCGCAATGGTGGATATGAGTGGAACTGTAGGAACTGAGATAATATGTGAGCCCGACCAAAGTAAGATGAAGGCACTAGGTGTCACATCTCAGCATATAGAGCAAGCTATTAATAATGGCAATATCACTCTCGAAGCTCTTAGTGTAAAAAGTGGACTCCTTAGATATAATGTTCATTTTGATTCTCAGATTCTTACAATAGATGATATCAAAGAGATTCAGTTTTATGTAGATGGAAGATTGTTGTCTCTTGGCCAACTTTGTAATATCTCAGAACGCCCGTCTCAGAGCAGGTCTTATGTTCGGCATAATGGTAAAGATGCGATTACTATGGCTGTGATAAAGCAGAATGATGCTCGCATGGACGACTTACAGGCTAGCGTCAATAGCCTTATAGCGGATCTTGAAAAGGAATATCCAGATATAGCCTTCGACCTTACAAGAGACCAGACGCAGTTGCTGGACTATAGTATAAGTAACCTCCTTACAAATCTCGTATTGGGTATTGTACTAGCGTGTATTGTTCTGATACTCTTTATGCGTAATAAGCGTCTGCCTATATTGATTATTGTGTCAATACCGCTATCATTGATACTTACACTTATAGTCTTTAGGTTGATTGGGGTCTCGCTTAATGTCATCTCTTTATCAGGACTTATTCTTGGTGTAGGTATGATAATCGACAACTCTATCATCGTTATTGATAATATTACACAAAAACATCAGCAGGGGATATCTCTAGGTGAGGCAGTAGTTAAGGGAACTAAAGAGGTCTTTTCTCCCATGTTGTCTTCTGTACTCACTACCTGTTCTGTGTTTGTTCCGTTGATTTTTATCAGCGGTACAGCCGGAGCTCTCTTTTATGATCAGGCTATGGGAGTGGCAATCGCACTGTTCGCATCACTATTGATAGCTTTGACCATAGTTCCTGTATATCTATATGGATTGTTTAAGAAAAAGGAGTCTTCGCTTGATAATGGAACAGACTCTGCTGTTACAAGGTATCTTACTAACGGGTATGAGCGTGTGATGGCTCTATTCTTTAAGCATAGTAGGGTAGTATTGTCGTTTTTTGTGTTACTTGCCATATCTGTCGGATTGCTCTTTGGGGTGCTCAAGAAGGAGCGTTTGCCTGAGGTGGCTCATACAGATGCTATAATGACGATAGATTGGAATCTTGGTATCTTGATAGAGGAGAATGATCGAAGGGTGAACGAATTGTTGGATGGAGTGAAAGACGATGTTAGGTCGACAACATCTATGGTAGGTGCTCAAGAGTTTTTGCTATCTCATACAAAGGATATTACTACCAGTGAGGCTGTTATATATATCAGTTGTTCTTCTGTCGAGAATTTAAGGCACGTGAAAGATCTGTTGACGGAAACTATTCAAGATCGTTACCCTCGTGCTTCTGTAGATTTTTCAGTCAGCGGTAATATTTACGATGTTATATTTAATAGTGACGAGAGTGATCTGGTAATCAGACTGCAGTCGAATGAGGGTGGTCGCCCGGATATTGCATCAGTCAGAGCTGTGAGAGATTCGTTGCGTATTAGATTTCCTCATGTAACATTCCCTCCTGTCGTGACTGAGAATACGTTGCTATATAGGGCCAATATGGAGAGTTTAGCTCTCTATGGAATATCGTATAGTACATTATACTATCACCTTAAAGGCTTAGTTGGCAAAGACAAGGTTTTCACCATAAATGATGGTGCGCAGTCGGTTCCAGTAATCATCGGAGCTGGTGCACCAAGTAAGGATGCTTTGTTGGAAACTACAATACACACTTCCGAAGGTTTGGATATCCCACTGTCGCTTCTTGTCAAGTCTGTCCAAAGTGAGGATTATAAACGTCTTTATGCAGCAGCTTGTGGCGAGTATTATCCGATTATGGTAAATGCTGATGATGAAGATGTAGAGGATATTATCGGTTATGTTAAAGAGAATATTAAGGACAAACTGACAGTATCATTTACAGGAGGCTATTTTTCAGCTCGTGATATGATAGCAGAACTGTCTATTGTTCTTGCTATCGCGTTGGCATTACTGTATTTTATATTAGCGGCTCAGTTCGAAAGTTTGACTCAACCTATGATTATTCTCTCAGAAATGGTGGTAGATGTAGCTGTAGTCTTCCTGGTGCTTTGGATATTGGGTGAGTCGTTGAATATCATGTCTATGATTGGTTTAGTAGTTATGTCGGGTATTATCATTAATGACTCGATATTGAAGATTGACACTATAAATCGACTAAGAGTTGATGGGTTAGACCTAAAACAGGCTATTTATGTAGCAGGTCATAAGAGGCTTAAGCCTATTATTATGACCTCTCTTACTACTATTTTGGCTATCGCTCCCCTTTTGAGCAGGGCAGATATGGGTAGCGCCCTTCAGTATCCGCTATCACTTACCATTATCATAGGTATGATAGTCGGAACGGCAGTTAGTTTGTTTTTCGTTCCTTTGGTTTATTGGTTGATGTATAAAGGCAGATGAAGTCAGGGTTCACTACCATATTAACTATGATAATCTTGATGGTTATCGGTGCCGCACTTATACCATTTGTGGATATAGGCAGTCAGCCCCGTGAGCGTCAAGGTTCTAAACTAGTCATTGAATTTCAGTGGCCACATGCCTCAGCTAAAGTGGTGGAACAGAATGTTACCTCCAAGATAGAGGGGGTGGTGTCTGCCATTAATGGAATAGCCGAACTTAATTCTGAGTCGCGCTATGGAAGTGGTCGTATTACCATTAACCTAAAGCCAGAGACTAATCCATCAACGGCTAAATTCGAAATAGCATCTCTCATTAAACAGATAAGAAAGGGATTTCCTAAAGAGGTGTCATATCCTGTTCTTTCAGGTGGTGATGTCGTTTCAGAACAGAAGAAGGATGATGATGAGACGTTGTTGCTGACATATCATATACATAGTGAGATGTCTCCTTCGCAATTGGAAGATTGGGTCAAGAGTCACATAGAGCCCCCTTTGTTATCTAATGAGGATATTAAACGACTTGAGATATATGGAGGCAGAAGTAAGTATCTTGACATACAGTATGACCCTCAGATGCTTAAAAATGTTGGAGTGTCTGCGTACGAAATAGAAGATGGTATTAAGGCGTTTGTGGGAAAAGAGGATATTGTAGGAGATGTGGTATATGAGAATCACAGAGGAAAGCATAGACTCAGTCTACTTCTTACTACTGAGGCTTTCGGCAAGCCTTTGTCCGAAATGCCTATCAAGACAATAAAGGATGGTAATGACGAAAAAATAGTTTATCTGAATGACTTAGCGACATACGAAATTAAGGAGCGATTGCCAGAATATTACTATAGGGTTAATGGTCTCGAAACGGTATATATGAACATATATGTATCGTCTAGGGCAAATATGATCAGGTTGTCATCTATGCTTCGAGAGTACATGGATGGCATAATCCCAAATCTTCCTGGTAGCATCAGTATGGAACTCTCGTATGATGGCGCAGAGAAAGAGCAGGGTCAACTATACCGTCTGGTCACTCGTTCGATAGTTTCATTATTGATACTATTACTGTTTGTATGGATCGTCAGCAGGAGTTGGAAGTATCTTACAATAATCTTTATCACTCTTGTTGCTGATATACTTATCAGTGTGTTGGCGTATTGGCTATTTGATATAAGGCTTCATGTATTCTCTTTGGCTGGTATTACTGTGTCTTTGGGTTTGGTTATAGATGCCTCTATTGTTATGGTCGACCACTATAGTTATTACAAGGACAGAAGAGCATTCCTCTCTATATTAGCTGCGTTACTAACTACCATAGGGTCTCTTATTCTAATATATTTCATGCCAGATTATATACAAAAAGATCTGTACGATTTTGCTTGGATAGTTATCATCAATTTATGCACTGCCCTAATCGTTGCTTTGTGGTTTGTTCCGGCATTGGTAGATAAGTTCGTATATAATAAACAACTAGAATCTCACTCGATTCGTAGTTTGAGACGTGTTGTGAAGTTTAGCAGCATATATGAATCGTATATCTGTTTCACTCAAAAACGTAAATGGATATACTACATAATATTGTTTTTGGCATTTGGCATTCCAATTCATCTGCTTCCGAATAAAATAGGGGATACTGATATTTACTCTGTGGAGAAAAAAGAATTGACATGGTATCAGGAACTATATAACGCTACATTAGGCAATCGCAAGTTTATTAATAATGTAAAGGAGCCTTTGTCTAAATGGGTAGGTGGTAGCATGCGACTTTTTTCTACTTCGTTGTCTTCTAATACATATTATCATGACGATTCTGAGATGCAGTTATACATTAGCGCTCGAATGCCACAAGGAGGGACAGCGTCTGAGCTGAATGAGAAGGTACTGATATTGGAGGATTATTTGAAGACAGAAGAAAATATCAGGCGATGGGAAACAACTGTTGGCTCTTGGGGTGCTAATATTGTTGTCTCTTTTACTAATGAGGCCTTAAAGACTTCTGCTCCATTCATTGTGGAGAGTAAAGTTATAGGAAAGGTAATGGGCATAGGTGGTGCAGACTGGGCAACAAGGGGTGTTAGTCTTAGAGGGTTCTCCAATTCTATAATGTTGCAATATAGGTCAAATAGTATCACTCTGTCTGGATATAATTACGATAGATTGTACCATATCGCTGAGACTGTCGAGAAAAAACTCCGCAATAACTCACGAGTAGTAGACATTATCATTGAGACTCCAGGACATGAACATCAAGAGGATGAGTATTATGTAGAGTATGATTTAGCTCGTATAGCCGCTCTGGGTATTGATGTCAGTCAAGTCCATAATGCAGTACAGGAGATGGTGTCGGTACGTGATATGGGAATGTTTGATGACGGACAATTGCGCTCGCAGATGCAGTTGACTTCGTCCCAGATAGATAAATTCGACCTTTGGCAACTAAACAACTCGTTTGTCAGAATTGATGATAGGAGTATCATGCTCAGGGATGTGATGTCTATCCATAGGCGAGAAGCTAAGAATGTTATTCCAAAGAAGAATCAGGAGTACACGCTAAGAGTTGCATTCAATGTCCTAGGTTCATATACATTTAGCAGTAAATTGATAGAGAAGGTTACTGATGAACTAAATCATACATTGCCAGTTGGCTATAAATGTATTAATAGTAGCTATTCCTATTACAAAGACACAGGAGAGCAATATTGGTTGCTACTGGTAGTAGTCGCTATCATCTTCTTTATCTGTTCTGTGCTATTTGAGAGTTTGCGTCGCCCATTAGTGATAATATTGTTAATCCCTACTTCGTTTATCGGGACATTCTTGACATTTTATTTTAGTAAGGTCGACTTTGGTACAGGTGGCTTCGCATCAATGGTTCTTTTATGTGGACTAGTGGTAAATGCTGGTATATACATACTCTCTGAGTACGATAATGTAAGGGAGAGAAGACCTTCATTACCCCTTTCAACGATATACCTTAAAGCTTATAATCATAAGATAGTACCAGTATTTCTCACTATCCTATCTACAGTGTTAGGTTTAGTACCATTTATTTGGGACGGCTCAGAAGATCAGTTCTGGTATTCATTTGCCGTTGGTACTATTGGTGGTTTATTATGCTCTATTGTGGCGATAATAATATTTTTACCTATATTTGTCAAGTTGAACCTAAATAAAAAATAAGCGATGATTAGAATGTGTTTTGTTTTAGGTTTCATTTTATCTCTCCTCGTCCTCTCGTCATGTACTAAGGAAACAAAGAGTAAAAGTGGAACATTGGTAGTTTGCTACTCCCAGACAGAGACTACAAAGCAGTTAGCTCAGATAATAGCTGGGACAGTGGGGGCAGATATTGATTCCATCATGCCTGTCAACCCCTATGTGGGTACAAAGGAGCAGATAATGAATAGAAACATGCAGGAGATTGAGAGTAAGACTCTTCCTGAAATTGTTTATTCGCGCGATCCATCCATTTATGATACAATCTTCATCGGAACACCTATGTGGGATTACTCTTTTGCCCGTCCATTGGCAACATGGTTTGATAAGAATTCATTGCGTGGAAAGGTTGTAATACCATTCTTTACATACGAAAAGGGTGGAAAATGGACTTGTTCTGATAATATAAAACAAGCATTGTCTAAAAGAGCTGTCTTCAAAGATGGTTTTGGTATAATGGAGAAACGCATATACAAGGCAAAAAGAGAGTTTGATTTGTTCTTGCGCGTAAATGGCTTTTATGGGTTAAAGAAAGAGAAAATTAAGCATACTCATTATGACAAAATAACTCCAGAGGTCCGTGCTGTTTATGATTCTGCAATGGCATCCTATCCTCATATCAAATGGCAAATTTTTGAATATGGAGTGGGAGATATTCCAAATGGAAAAGAGTATGTATTTTCGCTCACACCCTATGATGAAAATAATGATCATATAGAACCTAGAATATATGTAATAGATTATGATGACGAGATTCCTGAAGTCTCAGAGATAGGTATTGCTGCTTGGGATAGAAGTTATTGTCTTATGCCTCCTATTAAAACAAGTGAGCAGTTCTTGAAAAAACACAATATAGTCCTCTAATTATTAATAGTCTATAAATGTAATTGTTATGAAAAAAGCACTGTTATTAGGTATAGTTACAATAGGATTGACCATGATTTCATGCAACAGCAAAAAAACAGAGGCATTCCAAGTTTATATGGAAGAGACTGCAAATGTCAAACGACTTCCTTTGAACATAGGAGTCGATCCATATCAAGGGAAT
>JAKSLC010000050.1 GCA_024401415.1 Bacteroidales bacterium
AGATAATCTCTTCTAAAATATACAAGGAAGCCGTATTTGGTTTAATATACCCAAATACGGCTTCCTTTACTTGGAATAATACAACACATAACGAAAAAATATATGGCATCGTCTAACTTTGTAGACTACGTAAAAATATTCTGCCGATCAGGCAAAGGTGGCGCAGGTTCAGCACACTTACGCCATGAGAAATTCGTCGAGAAAGGCGGACCGGATGGTGGAGATGGAGGCCGAGGCGGTCATGTCATTGTCCGTGGTAATGCCAACTACTGGACACTTATACACCTTAAATTTGCCAGACACGTCTTTGCCAAAGATGGAGAAGCGGGAGGCAAGCAACGGTCATTCGGTAAAGACGGAGAAGATTCATACATTGACGTTCCACTTGGCACAGTTGTAAAAGATGCTGAGACAGGAGAAGAACTCTTTGAGATAACGCAAGACGGGCAGGAAGAGATACTTGCCAAAGGAGGTCGTGGGGGACTAGGCAACTGGCATTTCCGCACATCCACATTCCAAACTCCACGTTATGCTCAACCTGGAGAAATGGGAGTAGAGCTATCTGCCGTAATAGAATTGAAAGTATTAGCAGATGTAGGATTGGTTGGATTCCCAAATGCAGGAAAATCGACACTTCTCTCTGTAGTAACTGCGGCCAAACCAGAGATAGCGCCATACGAATTTACCACGCTTGTACCTAACTTAGGAATGGTACGTCATCGAGACAACCATTCATTCTGTATTGCAGACATACCTGGAATCATAGAAGGAGCTGCAGAAGGCAAAGGAATTGGATTACGATTCCTTCGCCACATAGAGCGCAACTCCGTTCTTCTCTTTATGGTTCCTGCAGATACTGAAGACCATGTAAAAGCATACGAGATACTACTTGATGAGCTACGTCGTTATAATCCTGAGCTCATAGACAAAGAGCGTGTAGTAGCGATATCAAAGACAGATCTCGTATCAGAGGAAGATCTTGAGAAGGCGCTCAACAACATGCGCAAAGCAGGTATTAAAGATGTTATTTCATTCTCATCGCATACACAGAAAGGTATACAAGAGCTAAAAGATACACTTTGGGATGCCTTGATAAGGACAAACTATGTGGATCCACGAGTTTGCGAAGAATAATAAAAACAAGAAAACAATATACACTGAAATGAAGCCTATCGTTTCTATTATCATGGGTAGCACATCCGACCTAAAGGTTATGGAAGGTGCATGCAACCATCTTGAGAAGCTAGAGATACCATTTGAAGTCAACGCTCTCTCAGCACACCGCACGCCACAACAAGTTCTTGACTTTGCGAAAGAAGCCATGGGGCGTGGGATTAAGGTTATTATTGCTGGAGCTGGTGGAGCTGCGCATCTACCTGGAGTAGTAGCTGCTCTCACGCCACTTCCTGTAATTGGCGTACCGATCAAAGCGTCTATCTCTATGGATGGTTGGGATTCAATGCTTTCTATGATTCAGATGCCTCCAGGCATACCTGTAGCTACTGTAGGAATGGACAACTCTACCAATGCAGCTATACTTGCGACTCAAATACTTGGGTTGACAGACGAGGCTATCATGGCTAAAGTAATTGATTACAAGAACTCCCTTGAGAAGAAGATTGAAAAAGCCAATGCTGATCTTGCAGAGATTAAGACTTGGCGCATGAAGACCAACTAATATCCGCATTCATGCATCGCTACATTATACTGTCCATTGCCCTATTGTGTCTACTGACAGACAGTTCATCTGCTGCCAATAAACGCAATAAAGAGTTTTCTATGGGCTTTGGACAGATATACGTAGCACCAAAAATCGGCATTAACATTCCATGCCATATAGGTCGCGAAACTGACGAGATAGGATTTAATGATGTTGCGTCGAACGGTTTTACGGCGAGTCTTGAAGGGCTATGGATGCAGAACCCGCAGGTAGGAGTTGGAGGGGAATTAGGATATATGACCAACCCCTACAAAGAGCAATTCTGGGGGAACCTCATCACCCGAGGCTCATTTGAGGCGAGTTATAAGGCATTCTCTGCAATGGGGGTTGGGCGACTATTTATCGGAGAAAGACGGCTAAAACCTATGCTTGGCGTTGCAGCCGGTGCTTATCTGATCAAGAACAATCTTAACTTCGAGTCTAAATGGCAAGGAACAGGCAAAGACGAGTCTGTCAACTACAAGACCAATATTATCAACCCTGCATATTCAGGCGAGATAGGGTTATTGTACCACGTTGGGAACAAGAGTTTCGTAAGCATTAGTGTTAGACTCAATATTATACCGCGACTCAAAGAAGAAATAAAGACGACCACAGACCCATATACTTTTGAAGAACGTCATATAGCATTAAACCCACACGGCAACGAGAACAATATAGAGTTTAAAGTTGGCATCTATTTTGGCGTTCGCGACAGGATAAAGAAATAGTAAAATTATTTCGTAAATTTGCATTGCTAATCAAATCAACAAATCAATGAAGAATTTTTTAATATTGGTAGTAACCACACTTCTCGTATCTTCTTGTCTAAAAGACGAAGATATAAAATTTGAATTACAAAACGGTGCTAGTTATGTGCTACAAGAAGATGGTGTAGATGGGGATTTTATATATAGTCCATTTATCTATGTATACTCTTCCACCACAACGCACCAACTATCAAATGTCACAATCCAAAATGAGACACAATCTATATCAACCAAGAAGCTATCAGACTGGGAATGGGTAACTACTGGCTCCTATCCATCTGTTACTTCTATGAATGGTAAATATACTCTTATCGCGACAAACCAAAACGATGAGACTATCGAGACTCCACTTGAGATAGCGATGGACGAAAAGGACATAGTAGGCGAAATCAAAGTTGACTCATTCGAGTACGTAAACAACAAAATTAAGGCTAAGGTTTTCATTCCAAAGAACGCTGTTGCCGTTGGCTTTTCAATTAACTATGCTGGCAAAGAATCTGCATTTGACAGATATACAAATACCTTTTACTATATAGCGTATGAGTATACATCAACAGTTAAAGATGGCAAGACAGGTCAGGAAAAGACTGTAACAACTACGCTAGAAGATCAGGCTACGGAAGATGGTGCAGTACGCATCAGCTTGGCATTTGATACAGACTCAGATCTCGACATGATTTACGCCAACAAGGTACAAATCGGTATTGTTGCATCCTCCCGTCATGGAGTACACAGAGTCGGTCCGACTAGAATACTCACAAAAGGTGCTCAGACATTCTAACGAACAGAAGCATAAATGCTTTCTCGCATTATAACGATATTAATAGCTCTTTTCATTGTGCCCTCTGCAATTATGGCGCAATGGGAAGAGCATTTTACATATAGCAATTGTACATACGGAGGCATTTGTAAAGACGGAGTATTTGCAGGTAACACACTAGATTTTTTCAAATATGATCCGAGTGAACTCACTATATCCAAATATTCTAAAGTCAATTACCTTTCGTCTGTTAACATTGCAACGGTAAGCTACTCAGATGGGGTATATTTAGTGGGATACTCGGATGGACTTATAGACATAATAGACGAAAATGACAATACTACAAACTCGATAGTTGACCTCAAGACGACAAATAACCTTAGCCTAAAATCGATAAACGCTTTATATAAACATGGCAATAGTCTATATTGTGCCTTTGAGAGCGGATTATTAGAGATAAACATAGCGAAAAAAGAGACAAAAGGATACTATCGACTATCCTCACAACTCACAGCAGCGAAAGATGTGCTTGCACATAATGGTAGTATATACGTAGCAACATCCCGCGGTATTATGACGGCCAGTTTAAACTCGTCTGTATTGGAAGACACACGTAAATGGGATATAGTATCAAATAACACATCAGCGTTCTGCAAACTGATGATTGCTAACGACAAAATATATGCAGCACAAGGAACTATAGGCGGCACATGTGTCATATATAGGATTAACGACGACAACACCCTATCAAAAATCAGATCTGTTTCATCATTCCGAGGCATGGATACATACAAGAATCAAGTTGTATTTGCCTCACAGACTAACCTTGCTATATCAGACATTGACAATCTATCAAGCAACATATCCACTGTTTCTAAATATACTTTTTCAGAAGAAGGTGTTCAGACAAGCGTAACTCCTAATATCCGCAGTGTAAGTATCATAAAGGAAAATATGTTCTTATGCGCGGATGCCAGCAATGGCATGGTTATAACAGACGCTGAAAGAAATGCGGAAAGACACCTACCGAATGCACCATCAAACTCGTACGTATACGACATCAAAAGTTCCAATGGAGTATTATACGCGTCGTTTGGAGGTTGGGATAGCGCCAACAACAACCTTAACAGAACGGCCGGAGTTCATATTTACAATGATGGTGAATGGAATAGCTACACGACTAGCGGCAGAGATCTTATTCACATTGCTACTGACCCCAACAGGCCTGATTCTGTATACGTATCAGCATGGGGAACAGGAGTTTTGAAATTAGAGCACGATGGTATAAAGATCCGATATAATGAACATAACTCGCCATTAGAGGATATATTCGCACCAGACAGGGGATATAATCGTTGTAGTGCATTAGCTTATGACAACGAGAGTAACCTATACGTTACCAATGCGGAAGTATCCATTGGCATCAAGATAAAACTAGCTGACGGCACATGGACTGAAGGAGTATCCTACGTACCAACAGATTTCCAGCATAGTACCAAGCAACTCATCTGCACCAAGAATGGCAATATGTGGTTGGTAATTCCAAGGACCAACTACCGTGGCTTAATGGTTTTCAATATCAACCATACTCCAGAGATCCAGAGTGATGATATGTATCGCACGACGGTTACCATATCTGAACCAGAACCAACATATATGGGTAAGCTTCCTCTATTAGATCAAGATGGGAAGGAGATATCAGCTTTATTCAATACAGTTGCCGAGGACAAAAATGGCATAATATGGATGGGAACTACAGATGGTATATTCCGCTGCTCACAAAATGATGTAATTCTAAAAGACCCGGCAAGGGTACAACATTTTGAGCACGTGAAAGTTCCAAGGAACGATGGTACTAATTCAGCAGACTACCTTTTGGCAGGTGCTAATGTGTCATGCATACTTGTGGACGCTGACAATCGCAAATGGGTTGGCACTGAAAGTGATGGACTTTACCTGATAAGTTCTGACGGCATGAAAATGCTTGAGCATTTTACTGCTGACAACAGTCCACTTCCTAGTAATCAGATAAATGCCTTAACGATAGATGAGAACACAGGAAAACTATATATATCATCAGGCTCATACGGTATTGTTGCGTACCAGACAGAAGTACATCAGGGAACCGAAGGGAAAGAAACGATAAACATAAAAATATACCCTAATCCTATCACTCCATCATTTACAGGAGATGTAACTATAGAGGGGCTGCCCGAAGATTCTGACGTCCGTATAAGTGATGTTCAAGGTCGTCTTGTTTATAACTCTAAATCTAATGATGGCGCTGTATACTGGAATCTAGCTCGTTTCGGATATGGGGCACGCGTTGCTACAGGAGTTTATATCGTTTGGATTCAAACGCTTGATGGAGAACAGAAAGCAGTAGGAAAAATAGTCGTAGTTAAATAATACGACTTACACAAAAAACTCCTCAACAATATCCGTAGTTATACCGCACTCAGAAAAAAGTTCGTCAACATTACCATGTGTGACGAAATGATCTGGAATACCCACAGTTTTAATTACTGTATTTGAAGAAGCCCATTTACTATTCTTATATGAAAGAATTGCCTCGCCTAGACCACCTACTAATGCGCCATCTTCAACAGTCATTATTTTGGTCATCTTAGGATTAGCAAAAATTCTATCCAACAACTCTGTATCAAGCGGCTTAGCAAAACGCATATCATAATGAGCTATAGATACACCCTTTTGCTCCTTCAGTTTTTCAAGAGCTTTACCGAATCTAACCCCAAGAGGGCCGAAAGTAAGTAATGCGCCATCCGCACCTTCAGATATACATCTAGACTTACCAATCTCTATTTTCTGCATTGGTGTACGCCACTCAACCATATTACCTCGACCTCTAGGATAACGTATAGCCCATGGGCCGGTAGACTCCTCTAACTGTGCAGTATACATCATATTCCTAAGTTCTTCCTCATTATAAGGAGAACATATTGTCATGCCAGGAATAGGCATAAGCATTGCCACATCAAATACACCGTGATGAGTAGGACCATCTGCGCCAACCAATCCTGCTCTGTCAAAACAGAATATGACATGCAATTTCTGAAGAGCCACATCATGAACTATCTGATCATAGGCTCTCTGTGCAAAAGAAGAATAAATATTACAGAAAGGGACGAAACCACTTACAGCAAGTCCTGCGGAGAACGTAACTGCATGCTGCTCTGCAATGCCAACATCAAAACAGCGATCAGGCATCTCCTTCATCATAATATTCAGGCTACAACCAGAGGCCATCGCCGGAGTAATTCCAAGAATCTTATCGTTATTCTTAGCCAATTCCAAAATAGTATGACCAAAAACATCCTGAAACTTTGGAGGCATAGGCTCGCCTTGTGGTTTATCCAAAAGTTCACCCGTATGGATATCAAATCTACCACCAACAGCATGCCATGCTGTCTGATTCTCTTCAGCCGCCTTAAAGCCTTTGCCCTTAATGGTTATAGCGTGAAGCAATTTAGGACCTTGTATCTTCTTGAGGCTTTGGAGAACGTGAACAAGGTAACAAACATCATGTCCATCGACAGGGCCAAAATATCTGATATTCAACCCTTCAAACATATTAGTCTGATGGTTAATAAGATTCTTGATACTATTCCCTAATTTCGTCCACAAGCTGTCTCTACCCTCTCCACTTATTCTATTACGCGTCAGAAGGTTAGTTGCTCTATTACGGAAGATATTATAAGTTCTAGAAGTAGATATATCAACGAGATAATGGCTAAGACCACCTGTAGCATTATCTATAGCCATATTATTGTCATTCAATATGACAAGCATATTAGGATTAGCCGTTGCCATATTGTTGAGAGCCTCGAACGCCATACCGCCAGTCATCGAGCCATCTCCAATCACTGCAACTATCTCACGGTTTTTCTCACCTTTGAGCTGTGATGCGATTGCCATGCCGAGAGCTGCAGAGATACTAGTAGATGAGTGACCTGTACCGAAAGCATCATACTCACTCTCAAAAATATTTGGGAATCCGCTAAGGCCACCATGCTTGCGATTTGTATCGAATATCTTACGCCTTCCAGTTAGAATTTTATGACCGTATGCCTGATGCCCAACATCCCAAATAAGTTTATCTTGGGGGCAATCGAACACATAATGTATCGCTACGGTTAACTCAACCACACCCAATGAGGCAGCAAAGTGGCCCGGATTATGAGACAATTGTTCAATAATAAACTGCCTCAACTCTGTACACAGCTGAGGTAGTTTGTCTATCGATAACTTCTTTAAATCTGCTGGACTATCTATATTGTCTAGCAATGGATACATCATTATTTGTAAAATAATCGCTTCTTATTCAAGTTGCAAAGTTAAAAACAAATATCTTTGCATAAACAAAGAATACTAATAATTGATGAAAACAAATATACTAGCCCTATTTTGCATATGCCTTATGGTAGCATGTGTACCTGCTAAGAAGTACAATGAAGCTCAACGTCAAAGTGATAGATATCGCTCTCAGGCAGAGGAGTGTAAGGTAGATGTAAACCTTCTAAAGAAGCGTGCTAAGCAATATGAGAGCGACATAGCTAGTTTACAATCGAAAAATAATAGTCTGGAACAAGATACAACCCTCCAAGGCATGCGCATACGAACTCTAATGAATCAGTTAGCAATTTTAGAGAACGACCTTCGACTGCTAGCAGCTCAACTTGGAGAGACACCAGAATACAAGGCGCTCATGCAGCATTTGATGCAGATGCAAAATAGCCTCGTTAATAGCGAAGATAAACGTCTTGACACAGAAAAGGCCATTGCTGCACAGAAAAAACTCTTAGCGGAAACCAATACTGCCCTAGCAGAGAGTCGCGATGAAGTTGCCAGACGTGAAAACGAATTGGCCAACAAACAGAACGAGTTGGCTAACAAGCAAAGCGAGTTGGCAAATAAACAGACAGAATTGGACGATGCAAACGAGCGCCTTTCAGCAGCTCAACGCGATATAGAGGATAAGGCTAAGCGTCTGGCTGAACTAGAAGAGGCTCTTGCAGCTAAAGATCGTGCAATGGCAGAACTACGCAACACTATTGCTAACGCACTGGTAGATTTCACTAGCGATGACCTCACTGTGACTCACAAAGATGGTAAGGTATATGTATCTCTCGAAGAGAAGTTGCTGTTCGAGTCGGGAAAATACAACGTCAATGCAAAGGGTCAGGATGCCCTACGTAAGATAGCATCAGTCCTAGGAAAGCAGAATGCTGCTCTTAACATAGTTGTTGAGGGACACACAGATAATGTTCCATTCAGCGGACAAGTTATTCAAGATAACTGGGACCTCAGCGTAAAACGTGCCACAAGTGTCTTACGCATCCTTATTGCCAATGGAGATATCCCTCAAGATCGTATCCAAGCATCAGGTCGTGCAGATACACAACCTGTAGACCCTAGCAATACTGCCGACGCTAGACGTAAAAACCGTCGCACCGAGATTATCCTTGCCCCAGATGTTGAGGCTATCATAAAAGGGATAGAGTCTAAGGAATAGACGAATAAGAATGCTGAAAAAACTGATCGTTATAATACTATTATCGTTGTTGCACTTGTGCCCTTATGGCGCAAGTGCACAATCGTATAGTGACGGTCAGTCCACAGTCCTTAGCAAAGGTAAATGGGTTAAAGCGCGTATATCTGAATCCGGTCTGTATCGGCTCAGCGCCAAAACACTATCCTCATGGGGATATAGTGATATTTCAAAGATCGCAGTATATAGTAATGGAGGCGGTGAATTACCTTTGCTTAACAGTACAAATAGAGCGCTCGACCTCTCATTACTACCTGTGTTCAGAACGAAAGACGAGGTGGTATTTTACATATCAGGCAGAGAGACCTGGAAGTACAACAACAGCACGAATCTGTATGAATGTAGTTTGAATGAATGGGATGAATATACTTACATCTTCGTAACTGACGAAACCACGCCATCCCCATCACTTGAAAGCCAAGCATCGCCATCAGGTTCAGTGACTCACGAAATAACATACAACAGCACACTCTTACACCACGAATTACACAAGGTAAACATTCACCAGAGTGGACGAAACTGGTATGGAGAAGCGCTTAACAAAGCTAACCCTAAAATCGACATAAACTTCGGGACATTATCAAGAGTACACGACGGCAAGATTAATGTTCGACTTCAGTTATGCTCTGCGACCAAAGACCGTATGGAGTACAATATTCTGTACAACGACTCCTTAATAGCAGCAAGCAGCATAAGGGCATATCAGAGTGCTGATGAAGTGGGCGTTAGCGCTGTTTCCTCTCGTTCTTTCTCGTACTCTTCCTCAAAGAATTCTAATATAGTAACCCTAAAATGTACTCTCCCACAGTCTAGTGATATTGCATACCTTGATTTCATCTCTGTGGAGATTCCCACCTCACTTCAGATGCCTAAATCTGGCATAATGCCTCTTAATATATCTCAAGGAACAAGAGATGCTCGGTACGCAATATCCAAAGTAACGATTACTAGTGTCAATGACGAAGCTCTGGTATGGTGTATAGATAACCCAGTGTCACCAAAATTAGTTACTACCTCAACAACAAATGATGCATTAGGGTTTGAACAGTCGAATACCAGCACACACAGATATATAGCATTTCTAACATCGAAAGTTGCGTCCTTACCTGAACCTTCTTTTGACTGTAATATAGAGAATCAGAATCTACATGCTATATCAGATGTTGATTACCTTATTGTATACCACCCTATTTTCAAATCACAAGCTGAGGATTTAGCCCAATTTCACAGACAGCATAGTGAGTTATCTGTTGAAACTGTCAATGTAGACGAAATATACAACGAATTCGGAGGCGGACAGAGGAGTGCTATAGCAATCAGAGATTTCGTGCGACATGTATATCAATCATCAAACGAAAAACTTAAATATCTTCTTTTGTTTGGATCTGGTTCTTACGACAATCTTTCGTATGGAAATAATCATCCTTTCAATCTTATTCCAACATATCAATCAGCGCAGTCCCTCAATACTTCACAAACATATTGTACAGACGATTTCTTTGGATGGCTTGAGGACAATGAGCTCTCTTATGAGACTCGCTCTACATTGGAGATAGGCATAGGTCGCTTCCCTGTAACAAATACTGCCGATGCACAAGTTATGGTAGATAGGGTTAAAGAATATATGTCCAATCCACCTACAGGTTCTTGGATTAATCGAATCGTACAATTTGCATGCGAAGGCGACAGTAATGAACATGCTACCTTTGCAAATGAGAATGCCGAATATATAGAGAGCGTAGATGAGAGCATAGATGTAGCTCGTGTCTTCTCTGAAGCTTACCCTAATGTGCAGACTACCGTGGGCAGAGAGTTTCCTCTAGCTATAAACGATTTTTACAACAACGTCAATAAAAATGGCGCATTTCTTGTAAATTACGTCGGTCATGGAGGTCCTACTGGCGCTGGTAAATATATTGATATTAAGACCCCAAATCTATTCTCTAACAAAGAACGCTTACCATTCATGATAGGTGCAACTTGCGATTTCGCCCCCTTTGACAGGTACGAAGTATTCGTAGCGAAGGATTTGATGACTCATCCTTATGGCGGATTCATAGCAATTTTGTCAACCACTCGTCTGGTATATGGCAATAACAGCCATACCCTGAATATGGCTATGCTTGAAGGTCTATTAGCAAAGAAACAAGGGAATATGCCATATCGTATCGGTGATGCCGTAAAATATGCCAAGCGTAAGGCATCTTCCATGGTCAACTCGCTTAAATATGTACTAATAGGCGATCCTGCTCTTATACTTACCAATAATGTAGAGTATAGTGTTTCTACCGACTCTATCTGCGGAGAGCCATACGAATCATGCATTACACCTATAAGAGCTATGACGACCAACTCTGTAGTTGGAGCTATACGAGATGAATACGGAACCATTATAGATGATTTTAATGGTGAGGTTGAGGTATCACTATTCGACAAAAGGACTAAACGCAACACTTTGGGAGCTGTAAGTCCTGTCTTCTCATACTCTGAGTGGGGAGGTCGACTCTTCCATAGTACCTATAAGGTAACGAACGGACGTTTCTATATGCCTATACAGTTGTCTAAGGACATAGATGCAGTTGAGGGATATGGGCGTCTAAGTTATGTAGCATGGACTGATGATGGTAAGCGCCGTGCCAAGGGAGGTTCCAATATGGTACTTGTCGGCGGTTTAGCAGATGAAGAAGTAACGGATAACACTGGACCATCTGTAAAACTCTATTTCGACTACCCTTCTTGGCTAAACGGGGCTACAACCAGTTCGTCTCCTATGTTCTACGCGATATTATCCGACGAATCAGGCATCAACTCATCAGGAGTAGGTATAGGTCATAATATTACTCTCACTATTGATGATAACCCTGCCAACTCTGTAATATTGGATAATTATTACACACTCACCTCTACAAATCCTGAGGTAGGTAAAGTTATGTACCAGCTAAACAATCTCACCCCTGGTATACACAAGGTCTCTCTCAAAGTATGGGATAACATGGGAAATTCTACATCCCAAAGTGCGTCATTACTCGTTGCGCCACAATCTCAAATACAATTCGACCATATAGCTTACACTTCTATTGGCAAGCCTCTCTCTCTGCATTTCTTCCATAATAATGCTTCGGCTACCAATTCTCTCCAAATATCAATTTACGACTTGTCGGGAAAGCTTATGAGTACAGCTCAGACAACACTCCCTACAGGCACTACTGATAGTGGAACTATCTTATTGGCAGACATAATGCCTAGCACTCCATCGCTATCAAATGGCATATATATTCTCAATGTCAAAATCGTCGGTTCTAATGGAAGACAAGGAGAGTTCACTCGTAAATTAGTTCTTTAATAACCATACAAATCGGTTTTTCTCTTCACCTCAATCCCCATCCCTTCATATAAAAAATTGCGATGAACAAGGGACTTCCCCGAGTGTAGCCCGAGTATAGCCCGAGTCTACATAAATAAAAAATTGCGATGAACAAAGGCGCTTTCTAAATCTAGAGATAGAGTTCTCTGAAAAATAATCGACTCTTTGATGTTACAAATAATAGACTTCTACGTTATCCACATTGAAAGCACAAGAAAGCAAGCATAGCTGAGAATGGAAGATCATACAATGATATCAACGTTTCAGGGGCTTAACCTCCGTCTCAAAAGCCTTGTCAGACGTTTCTTGCACGATACCGACGCTGCAGAGGACGTTATACAAGAGGCATTCTGCAGACTTTGGCCTCGCCGCGGTAGCATTGAAACATCTTCTGATGCACAAGCGCTTGCCACTACAGTAGTTCGCAATATCTGCATAGACCGCGTTCGTCATGAAGGACGTTTCGTTGAATGCGCATTAGACGAGGACAGAGATTCAGCATGCACAGCATCTGCCCAGGAGAATATGGAGGTCAGCGAACAATACGAGTGGGTAAGTCGGTACGTTAATGAGCGTCTTTCTACTATGCAACGCGAAGTATTGCGCCTTCACGATTTCGAAGGATTTTCTTTCGAAGAAATAGCAGAGAAACTTAATATCGAACAAACAGCTGTCCGCATGAACCTTTCTCGCGCTAGACGAGCTATACGAGATCAATATAACGAATGGAACAGATGAGTACACATTCAAACATAGATGAATTGATAGAGCGCTATTATGACGCCTCTATATCTGAGCAGGAAGAGCAGACTCTAATAGCTTTGCTATTCGGACCATACGCTGACAACCAGCGCTATGACGAACACAGAGCCGCTCTATCATTCACCTTGATGGGGAAACGATTACTCAATGAGAAGAAACGCACAGAATCAGCTCGCACGTTCCATATATACAACTACAAGTCGACACTTGGCGCAGTAGCATCTATTGCCGCTTGTTTAATTATTGTTCTCAACATAGGACTATTCACCAAGAGCAACCAAGACGATTATATCATGGTGCGCCATGGAGAGAAGTACTATACGTCAACAGAAATGGCCGAATCTGAAATGAAACTTGCTCTTGCAAGTGTATTAGAGGATTGTCCATCTATCGAAGAAGAATTGGGCAATATATTTGCCGATTTTGAAAACTAGTTTATCCTATGCCTAAATCTTAAAACCAAACGGAAGTAAGATGAACAAAAGATTGATAATATTACTCTTTGTACTGACTGCAGTCTGCGGCATAGCATCTGCACAAGAGAATTTGAATATCAAAAAGATATTTGAAAATGCCAAAGACTATTCTGGTACTACAGACGAAGTTCGCATCAAAGGGAAGGCTCTCAAGCCATATAATCTTACATATTTCCATAGTCTTTCTCTTTCTGGCAGTACTGAAACTGCCAATATAATGGAGGCAATGGCACGTAAGGATAGTGAATTGGCCGAGACTATCAAAGAGGTTGTTCGTGGCGAACGTACCATCGGCATATATTGCCAACTTCCTCCAAAAAAATCTTCTGACGATATCAATAGGTTTATCCTTTTCCGTCGCCCGACAAAAGACAATGCCTTGCTGGTATACGTAGAAGGGCCTACTACCCTCGACAATATCGTCAATATTTCATTTAAGTAAGCGTCAATAAACAATTAATAAGATGAAAAAAATTATCCTTTCAACAATCACTATTTTCTTATCCGTTCTTAATGCTTTCGGTAAGAATGGAAATGACACTACTATCGTTTACAATGGAATGGACATCCATTTGTCCGTTAATGAATCCTCTATTAACGTCAATGTAACGAAATCCAATTCTACTGTATATTCCGCTGTATATGAACAGAAATCTGACAGTGTCTCAGCAAAAACTACTCATAGGCTCATAGAAGATATCCCATTGCTCAATCTTTTGAGTCGCGATAATAATAAGAAACATACAACCTTCAGACCTCACTTGAGTAGCTTGGCTGTAGGTTTTAACAAACCTATGAAGACAGAGAACGATTGTCCAGACAACAATGTTGCCCGCTCAACAAACATAACATTAATACCTTTCGATCACGGGTTCGCTATCAATAAGTATCTTGGTCTTGCTGTAGGTTTTGGTTTCGAATGGGAAAATTACCGCCTTACTGATGATGAGTTTTTCAAGTATGAGAATGGTATTCTAGAGACAAGAAATGTCAAAGAAATAGGTCCTAATGCGACAGTAGAGGAGTCTAAAATGAGAACATTTGGCTTTGTATTCCCGATTATGTTAGAACTCAATCAGGGTAATTTCAACTCTTTATTCTGCTCAGCAGGCATTGTCCTTAACATCAATCCTGGCTCTCATTACTATTCGAAGATATCAGTTGACGACGAAATAATGAAGTTTAAATGCGATGATCTACACCACAATGTATTTGGATACGACTTCATGGCACAGGTCGGATATAAGAAAATGGGATTGTTTGCCCGTTACTCGATGACAGAACTCTTTAAATCAAATCACGGGCCTAAAATGAATGCTCTCACATTTGGCATGAATTGGTTCTTCCGGTAATAAGATCAACTTCTCAGAATAAAAAAAGGGTGTATCTCTTCAGAGATACACCCTGTATTATTTGTAAATGTGAGATTAGCTATTCAATGCCTCAGCACCACTCACAATCTCTATCAACTCATTCGTAATAGCAGACTGTCGAGCCTTATTGTACTGTAGCTGCAAATCGCCTAACAACTCTGTAGCATTATCTGTAGCCTTATTCATAGATGTCATACGAGAACCATGCTCACTTGCTGCTGACTCCATAAACGCAGCCAACAACTTAGCTTGAACCACCTGTGGCACCAAATCAGCCAAAACTTCAGCCTTATTAGGTTCTACAATAAAGTCTAAATATGCACCACCTTCAGTTGTCTCAGCTATAGACAATGGCAACAATTGCTGAGTAGTCAGCGTCTGTACTGCCGCATTCACAAAAGTATTGTATACAAGAATTACCTTCTGATACTTAGCACGACCGTAATCAGCCATGAACTCATCAGCCAACTTATATACATTCTCCTTTGTCAAATCGTCTAGCACAGCATTGCGCTCTGCAGCTATGGCAATATGGCGAGCCGCAAGACCTTTGACTAACTGCTTACCCACAGCTACTATCTCTAGGTTTCCTGCCTGGTATTCAGCAGCCCACTCCTCTTTGAGCATACGATCCACCTCCTTGACTACAGTGCTGTTGAATGCACCAGCAAGTCCCTTGTTACTAGCTATTGCCAATACCAATGTCTTACCCTTCTTAGGAGTAGCGTAACCGAATGTCTCCTCAATATTATCTACCGAGGCGCCCAAAAAGTTGCTAATCTCTACCAATTTTGCCACGAATGGACGTACATGATCAACGTTGTCTTGCGCCTTCTTTAACTTAGCCGCAGACACCATCTTCATGGCACTCGTCACCTGTCGCGTCGTCTTGACAGAGTTTATGCGTATACGTATGTCTTTAAGGTTTGCCATACTTCTAATTATTCAAATCTCTTACTTACCGATGCAGCAACATCTGTAAGTACCTTCATGATTTCATCGTCAATCTTTCCAGCTGCCAACTGTGCAAGAACTTCTTTCTGAGTCAACTCCATCTCTGCGAGGAACTCAGTCTCAAACTCCTTAACCTTGGCAATAGGTACATTTCTCATCAAGCCCTTAGTACCACAGAACATGATAGCCACCTGCTTCTCTACAGAATATGGTGTGTATTGTGGTTGCTTAAGAAGCTCTACGTTCTTACGACCCTTATCAAGAACAGCCATTGTAGATGCGTCAAGATCAGAACCGAACTTAGAGAATGCCTCCAACTCACGATACTGAGCATGATCAAGCTTCAATGTACCAGCAACCTTCTTCATAGACTTAATCTGAGCAGAACCACCTACACGGGATACCGAAATACCTACGTTAATAGCTGGACGTACACCTGCATTGAAGAGGTTACTTTCAAGGAATATCTGACCGTCAGTAATAGAAATTACGTTGGTAGGGATATACGCTGAAACGTCACCGGCCTGTGTTTCGATGATTGGAAGTGCTGTCAATGAACCACCACCCTTAACAATAGGCTTAATACTTTCTGGTAGATCATTCATCTTTGCTGCAATCTCATCATTCTCAATGATCTTGGCAGCTCTCTCCAAAAGACGTGAGTGCAAGTAGAAGATATCACCTGGGTACGCCTCACGTCCTGGTGGACGGCGGAGCAACAAACTCACCTCACGATATGCAACAGCCTGCTTAGACAAGTCATCATATACAATGAGAGCATGGCGACCTGAGTCACGGAAATACTCACCAATAGCTGCACCAGCAAATGGAGCATAGAACTGCATAGCAGCAGCATCTGCTGCTGTAGCCGAAACGACTATTGTATAAGCCATAGCGCCGTGACGCTCAAGTGTATTTACAATCTGAGCAACTGTACTTCCCTTCTGTCCTACTGCGACATAGATACAATATACAGGGGTACCTGCGTCATAAAAACTCTTCTGATTAAGAATAGTATCAATTGCGATAGCTGTCTTACCTGTCTGACGGTCACCAATGATAAGCTCACGCTGACCAC
>JAKSLC010000051.1 GCA_024401415.1 Bacteroidales bacterium
TATTTATGTAGACTCGGGCTATACTCGGGCTACACTCGGGGAAGACCTTAGTTGCTCGCAGTTTTTTTATTTAGAGATGCATTAGTCCAGATTTACTTAACAGTATTAATTCGTCATACAGGCAAAAGTTATTAACAATCAATCTGAGATAGGAAATATTTCCTACATTTGCGCTCAAAATTCATTTTTCAACCGCAATTACCCAATTGTTTTTATGGCAGAGATAGACGAAACGCTACAAGGAGTTCGCTATATAGACGAAGACATCAAGACACTCGAATGGCATGAACATATACGCCGCCGTCCAGGTATGTATATAGGAAAGCTCGGCGATGGTCAATATCAGGACGATGGTATATATGTTCTCATAAAGGAGATTATCGATAACTCTATCGATGAGTTCATGATGGGCAATGGCAAACAAATAGAGGTAAATATCGTCGACGATAAAGTGACAACTCGCGACTACGGCCGCGGTATTCCTCTGGGTAAGGTGGTTGACGTAGTCAGTAAAATGAATACTGGCGGCAAATACGATTCCGACGCTTTCCAAAAATCTATAGGCCTCAATGGTGTAGGTAGCAAGGCTGTTAACGCCCTATCTACTAGCTTCATCGTTGAATCTATGCGCGATGGCAAGATGAAACGCGCCGAATTCTCTCACGGCAAACTGCTCAAGGAGTACGATCTTCAGGACACTACCGAGAAAAACGGTACCCGCGTATCTTATATCGCAGATAATACAATCTTCGAAAACTATTCGTACCACCTCGATTTCGTGGTACAAATGCTCAAGAATTATACCTACCTCAACAAGGGTCTGAAAATGATCCTCAATGGTACCCCTTACGTATCTAAGGAGGGTATTGTGGACCTATTGAGAGACAATATACGCGAGGAGATGCTCTACCCTATCGTCCATCTAGAGACGAAGGATTTGGAGATAGCCATGACTCACACTACCTCTTATTCTGAGGATTACTATACTTTTGTAAACGGACAGCACACCACACAAGGAGGAACGCACCTTGCAGCATTCAAGGAGGCCTTAGCGAAGACAGCACGTGAGTTCTACAAGAAAGAGTATGACGTAAACGACATACGCATGGGTATCTCGGCAGTAGTGAGTATCCGTGTACAGGAGCCTGTATTTGAGTCGCAGACCAAGACAAAATTGGGCTCAAAAGATATGAGTCCGAAAGATGGCGTATCAATCCGCAGCTATACAATGGACTTCATCGGTGAGCAGTTTGACAACTTCCTGCACCGCAACCCTGAAACAGCTAAGGCACTTCAGGATAAAATCGTAAGTTCTGAGGCAGATCGCAAGTCTATCTCTAAGATTCAGAAAGAGGCGAAGGAAAAGGCGAAAAAAGCCAACCTAAACAACAAGAAATTGCGAGACTGCCGTTGGCACCTATCAGACCAGAAGAAAGTCAAAGATGACGAAACTGACCCACGAGAGGAGACATCGATATTCATCACTGAGGGTAACTCAGCTTCTGGCTCTATTACTAAAGCCCGCAATGCAAACTATCAGGCAGTATTCAGTCTACGTGGTAAGCCATTGAACACATTCGGTCTCAAACGCGATATTGTATATAAGAACGAAGAGTTCTTCCTACTCCAAGCAGCATTGAACATTGAGGAGGGAATGGACAACTTACGTTACAATAAGGTAATCATCGCTACCGATGCCGATGTTGATGGCATGCACATACGACTCCTTATGATAACCTTCTTCCTGCAATTCTTCCCAGACGTCATCAAAGAGGGGCATCTCTTCATACTACAGACGCCACTCTTCCGTGTGAGAAACAAGAAGAAGACACAATACTGCTACTCCGAAGAAGAGAGAGAAAAGGCAATCAAGGCATTAGGACCTAAGCCTGAGATCACACGATTCAAAGGTTTGGGAGAGATTGACTGGCAGGAGTTCAAAGAGTTCATTGGAGAAGGCATGCGCCTGGATCAGGTAACTATGCACACAGCCGACAATATCAAGGAATTGCTGACATTCTACATGGGCAAGAACACACCTACCCGCCAGCAATTCATCATCGACAACCTAGTTGTTGAGGAAGACCTTGTAGAAGATCAGATTTACTAACCACACTTTATCAGAATTATTATGAGTGACGATATAAACAATATAGAAGACGACCAGAACGAGAATCTGGAGGATCAGAACGATGACATGGTGAATGACGCCAATGCCGATGATATAGCTCAAGAAGAATTGAGTATCGGCAATATGGCAGAGCACAGTCAGATCCACGGTATGTATAAGACCTGGTTCCTCGACTATGCTTCGTACGTTATTCTTGACCGTGCTGTACCTAGCATCGAAGACGGTCTCAAGCCTGTACAGCGACGTGTGATGCACGTGCTGAACAAAATGGACGATGGACGCTATAATAAGGTAGCCAACATAGTGGGTGAGACCATGAAATATCACCCACATGGTGATGCTTCTATTTATGCTGCGCTTGTTCAGCTGGGACAGAAGAACCTATTGGTAGACACACAGGGTAACTGGGGTAACATCCTCACTGGTGATGAGGCTGCTGCAGCCCGTTATATTGAGGGACGACTTACAAAATTTGCTCAGGATGTAGCATTCAACCCTAAGACTACGGTATGGCAGCTCTCTTATGACGGACGAAACGAGGAACCGGTAGCACTTCCTATGAAATTTCCACTCCTCCTTGCTCAGGGCGTGGAAGGTATTGCTGTGGGTCTTGCTTCAAAGATTCTTCCTCACAACTTCAATGAACTTATCGATGCTTCTATATCGATATTAAAAAATGAGCCATTTGAGATCTACCCTGACTTCCCAACTGGCGGTCAGATTGACGTAGCGAAATACAACGACGGACTTCGTGGCGGCTCAGTTCGTATCCGCGCCAAGATTAACAAAGTTGATTCAAAGACACTCTCTATTACAGAGATTCCTTATACATGCACAACAGGGTCACTCATTGAGAGTATCCGTTCGGCCAGCGACAAGGGAAAGATAAAAATCAAGAGTATAGACGATATCACCTCTGCTACAGCAGAAATCGTCCTCACACTCCATGCCGGTGTTTCACCAGACAAGACAATCGACGCGCTATACGCATTTACTGATTGTGAGATATCAATATCGCCTAACGCCTGCGTAATTGACAACAAGACACCTCGTTTCATGACGGTGAGCGATATTCTTCGTCACTCAACGGATCGTACACTCAACCTCCTCAAGCAAGAACTGGAGATAAAATACGATGAGCTCCGCGACGCAGCACTTACTCTCTC
Source organism: Bacteroidales bacterium (assembly GCA_024401415.1). Taxonomy (GTDB): domain Bacteria; phylum Bacteroidota; class Bacteroidia; order Bacteroidales; family Marinilabiliaceae; genus W3P20-009. The sequence continues at coordinate 3,298 of JAKSLC010000051.1, forward strand.
ACTCGAAAAATTGTTCATTGAGCAACGAGTCTATAAAGATGCTGAATTTGAGCAGGCCAAATCGAACGACGAGGCTGTGGCACATATTGACAAGCGACTCTCGCCATTTTATAAAGATTGTATCCGCGAGGTCACAAAAGATGATCTCCTGCACTTGTTAGAGATTCGTATGGCACGTATTCTACGATTCAATTCAGATGCTGCCAACGATAAACTCATACAACTCAAGGCAGATATGGACGACACGATGCAGAAGATAGAGGGTATAGTGGATTATACTATCGACTACTTCAAGTCTATCAAGAAGAAATATGGCAAGGACTACCCACGCTTGACAGAGATACGCTCATTTGACAACATTGAGGTAGCCAAAGTCGCTATCCAGAACCAGAAGCTGTACATCAATCGAGAAGATGGTTTCATGGGTTATGCAGCTGCCAAAGTAAAGGGCGATTATGTTCAAGATTGTTCAGACCTTGACGACGTCATAGTATTCTACAACGACGGTCGCTACGTCATCAAGAAGATAGAGGAGAAGGTCAATATCGGCATGAACGTCATGCATATTGCTGTATTCAAGAAGAACGATAAACGAACTATATACAATGTGGCGTATGTTGACGGAGAAACTGGAGTCAGCTACGTGAAGCGCTTTGCCGTATCGGGCATCACACGCGACAAAGAATACAACGTCACGATGGGGACGCCTAAGAGTAAGGTAGTATACTTCTCTGCGAACCCTAATGGAGAAGCCGAGGTACTCAAAGTATGCCTCAAGCCAAAACTCAAGTTGCGTAATGTAGTATTTGAGTATGACATGGCAGATCTCGCTATCAAGGGTCGTGACTCGAAAGGCAACCTCCTTACAAAGAATGAACTTCTTAAGGTTACTCTCAAGAAACGTGGTGTATCTACACTAGGAGGCCGCAAGGTATACTTCGAAAAGGAGACACTCAGACTTAACCCTGACGGACGTGGTGAGTATATAGGCGAGTTCAGTGGAGATGATCTCTTGCTTGTCATCAACAATAAGGGCGAACTTTATACCACAGGCTTCGGCTTCGAGCAGCATTTCGAGGATAATATCATCAAAATGGAGAAGTACGATAACCGTAAGGTATGGACAGCAGTCTACTACGACGGAGAGAAGAAGCTCAACTACATCAAGAGATTCCGCATTGAGCCAACGAATAAGCCATTGCTCTTCATATCTGAGGCACCTAAATCGAACCTATTGCTTCTTTCTGACGAAGACCATCCACGTATCCAGATTACGTATGGCGGACCAGACAAGTGGCGCGAGGCAGAGATTATTGAGGCATTTGACTTCATCGAAGAAAAAGGCATCAAGGCTAAGGGTAAACGTATCGGGCAATGGACAGTAAAAGACTTTGCTGAATTAGAACCTACTATCCCGACCGTACGTGAACATGACGTTCTGCTCACATACGAGGACACGACTGTTGAGGACGACGAAGAAAAGGAGCAGACTTTGTTTTAATATCTAGTAGCTATAGAATATATGACATTCCGTCTGAAATATACTTGGTTAGATATACTAGCAGCTATAGCAGCTATAATAGTAGCTGCCATAGCATTCCTTTCTATCCCCAACGCCGAAGAGACTAGAATGGTGGTGGCTCGATGCTTCCTGGGATTCTTGGCATTGAATACTATCTTGGATTCTGTGTGGAAAACATTGGTCATTACCGACTCTCAGATAGTATACCGACGTGGTATATTTCCTAAGAAAAGAGCTGACTTGCCTGAAATTACCAAGATAAGTTTCCCTACTAACAAAAAATGGGACGAGTACATAAGGATAGATTACGGCAAGGAGTACATCATCTGTCCTTGTCCAAAGGATAAGGATTCTTTCTTGAAGGCTATAACTACAGTCACTCCTGACATAAAAGTGGAGGAATAATGGAAGTAAAAATAGAGGAGAGCTGGAAGCGTCTATTGCAACCAGAATTCGACAGCCCATATTTTGAGCAGCTGACTCAATTCGTAAAGGCAGAATATGCTCAAGCTCAGATTTTCCCTCCTGCCAGACAACTATTACATGCTTTTGACCGCTGTACTGTGGGTAATACGAAAGTGGTAATATTGGGACAAGACCCATACCATGACTATAATCAGGCACACGGATTGTGTTTTTCGGTCAATGATGGAGTGAAGTTTCCGCCTTCGCTCATAAATATATTCAAAGAAGTGGAGTCCGACATGGGTAAGCCTATGCCTCTGAGTGGGAATCTTGAGAGATGGGCTGACCAAGGTGTGCTTCTGCTAAATGCTACACTTACTGTGCGGGCTCATCTAGCAGGGTCGCATCAGGGAAGAGGTTGGGAGACTTTCACCGATAATGTGATATCAAGACTTCAGGCAGAGAAGGAGAATCTGGTATTTCTCCTTTGGGGAAGCTACGCTATAAAAAAAGCTGCTCTTATTGACCAATCTAGGCATTGTGTCCTTACAGCTGTACACCCTTCTCCGCTGTCGGCATACCGTGGTTTCTTTGGCTGTAAACATTTCAGCAAAACTAATGAATATCTGAAGGCTCACGGTTTGACAGAGATAGATTGGTAACCCATAATCCTATACAAATTATGCGAATCATTACTTGTCTAATATTAGTCCTGTTCAGTATGATTGTCATGGCACAAAAGCCATTCGACGCACAAACTGAGCACACCAAACAAGTAAAGAAATTTCCATTTATCTCTATTTATGAACCTTTGGACAGCATCCCTCTGAAATCAATATTGGATATCACATATTCAACTATTGGAGAACGAGCGCTTCATATAGACATCTTTCAACCTGCGACAACAAAAGGCAAACTACCTGTACTGGTAATGGTACATGGCGGGGGATGGAATGCTGGCGACAAAACGTTAGAGCATCCTATTGCCAAAGCAATGGCGCAACAAGGAATGGCTACGGTATGCGTGGAGTACAGGAAAAGTCAAGAGGCGCTCTACCCTGCTGCAATTCAGGATGTGAAATGCGCACTACGCTGGGTACGACATGAGGCAGACAAATATCAGCTAGACACAACCGACATCACCATCATGGGAGAATCGGCTGGAGGGCAGATAGCCGCCCTGATAGGAGCGTCAAACAAAGACAAAGATGAGTTTTCCTCAGAATTATACTCAGAACACTCGTCGAAAGTCAACAGAGTTATAGACGTAGATGGAGTTCTCTGCTTTATACACCCTGACTCTGCAGAGGGGCAAGACAAACCAGGCAAGCCTTCGGCGGCTACATTATGGTTTGGCAAGACATACAGAGAGGGAACGGCATTATGGGATTCTGCATCAGCACTATACAGAGTGAACGAGGAATCAGCCGACTTTCTGTTCATCAACAGTTCAATTCCCCGCTTCTCTGCCGGACAAGCGCAGACAATATGCAGGCTCAGAGCATACGGCAAAAATGTAGAGGAGAAGAAGACAATAGATACACCACATACATTCTGGCTGTTTGAGCCTTGGGCGCCAAGCGTAGTGGAGTGGATTTCTGACTACCTTCTAAAGAGATAGGTGGCAGACACATTAACCTTTTCAATGGGAACCCGTAAATTGATAAGATAGACAATATCACAATAGATTATGAAGAAGAGTAATATATGCATTCTATTCCTTGCCTTGATACTCACTGGATGTGGAGTCGGCAAGATGACAACAAGTAAAGGAGATCTTCTCATGTCTTCTGGAGATTATGCAGGAGCGTTGGCTTACTACAAAGAGAAGATGGCTACACTTTCGCCTGACGACAGGTCACTATACCGCAACATGGCTATAGCCAACAGCAAATTGGGTAATCATGCAGAGGCATGCAGGCTGGCAGCCTACATACCTACCAAAGGCGACACGCTTTTGCTCAATACCCTTGCTAGCAGCCTTTTGAAAGAGAAGAGAGAGCATGAAGTGATTCCTCTCATTGAGGAAAACCGCGCACTATTCTCGACATCGTGGGGAGAGGACAGTGTGAACGTTCACTTGGCAAAATACTACACTAGCATAAATGATACTCGCATAGTGGATGTATATCCTTCACTAAAGAGTGCCACGGCTAAAGCTGAGTGCTTTGAGTGCTACGTAAAGAAAGCAAAGGACACATTGTCTGGTGCAGACTTGAAGAAACTCTGTGAGGAGGTACTAAAGACAGACTCTAAACATGAAGCGGCTATACGACAACTTGCTACCTGTTATTATGAAGAGGCTGAAAATAAATACAACACCTCCATGGCGGAGTACAACAAGAAGAAAAACACACAGACATACGCCAAACTTGTCAAGGAGCTCAAGAATCTGACGCCTACGTACATAAAAAGTAAAGACCGTTTTGAGAAATTACGCACAATGAAAGTGGCTAATGAGAATGACCTGAAGCGACTTTCTAATGTATACAACCGTCTGAATCAGGAAGAGAAGGCGAAGGCAATAGACCGAGAGATAAAAAAAATGAAAAAGTGAGATGAGATTCAAGGTAGCGTTATTTGACTTGGACGGCACCCTTATTGACACAGAGGGACAGTACACCAAGATATGGGGAGCCATTGCACGCAAGTTCCGTCCTGATGTACCAGATTTAGAGTACCTGATCAAAGGAACTACGCTGGTGCAGATATTTGACAAATACTTCCCTACAGAGGAAATGCGCAAAGGCGTGAGCGAGATGCTTGACGCTGGAGAGGAAGGTATGGAATACGAGTTCTTCCCTGGTGCCCTTGATTTCCTTGCCGACATAAAGAGACACGGAGTGAAATGTGCCATAGTGACCTCATCGAACCAGAAGAAGATGGAGAACGTCAAAAAAGCTATACCCAATTTCTATGAGTTATTTGACAGGGTATTGACATCGGAGGACTTCTCGGCATCCAAGCCTGCCCCAGACTGCTATCTACTGGGGGCAAAGGTATTCAATGCTTCGATAGATGAGTGCGTGGTCTTTGAGGATGCATTCACTGGGCTACAAGCGGGCATGTCATCAGGCATATTCACAGTGGGCTTGGCGACGGGCAACAGTCCGGAGGCCATCAAAGACAAGTGCAATCATGTACTTTCTGGATTTGAAGGCGTGGACTACGATTATATAGAGAGAATACTATGCTAACCATAAGCTAGTCCTATAGAGCACTCGGGTTGCTCGCAGTTTTTTATTTATGTAGGCTCGGGCTATACTCGGGCTACACTCGGGGAAGACCTTAGTTGCTCGCAAAAAAATAAAACAAAACCGACCTCCAGTCGCACAGAGAAGTGACTAGAGGTCGGTTTTTATATTATATAGTTAAAGCCTTGTGAATGTTATTTCTGCTTTCGTGCCCAGGCACAGAAACACAGGAGTGAGATTACTGCTGCTGCTATGCTGATGACATACGAGTAGCTCAGCAAAGAAGGGAAGACAGAGCCTAGACACTCTGGAGCGACACACATATACGTGGTGCAAACCGCAGTCATGAACAAAGCAGGCAGGAGAGTCACGTAGTACAACTTCTTAGCTGAAAAAAGATACACTGTAATTGCCCAAAGGGTAAATACAGAGAGAGTCTGGTTGCACCATGCGAAATATCGCCAAATAATAGCAAAACCATTCTTATCAATGATGCTATAAGCAAGGATACCGATAGTAAGGATGAAGAGTGGGATAGATACCATCAGGCGGCGAGGTATGCTACGTTGCTCCATTCCCATGGCATCTGCCACCATAAGTCGAGCAGAACGCAAAGCGGTGTCTCCAGAAGTTATTGGGGCGAATACGATACCTAACATAGCGAGGACATAACCGAAAGAGCCCAGCCAATCGTGGCATATACTCTTAGCTACAGCAGCACCAGAGAATACTCTACCCGACTCATCTGCTACTCCATTCTCAGCGAAGAAATAAGTAGCCACGGCTGCCCAAATGAGAGCGACGATACCTTCTGTTACCATTGCTCCATAGAAAACCGGTCGACCTATGCGAACATTCTTCATGCATCGAGCCATAAGAGGTGACTGTGTGGCATGGAACCCACTGATGGCGCCACAAGCAATGGAGATAAACATCATTGGGAATATAGGATTAGTCTCATACTTAGTACCGAACCCATTCCACATTTCAGGGAGATCGGGTTGCTTAACGAAAAGCATAACCAAGAGGCCTAACGCCATAAAGATAAGAGCTATGGCGAACAGAGGGTAGACGCGACCGATGATTTTATCGATAGGGAGCAGAGTTGCCAATACATAATAAGCGAAAATAATGGCTATCCATAAGAAAGGATTCCACGCTGTCATGCTGGCAAGGATTTCAGCAGGGCCGCTTACAAACACTGCACCGACAAGAATCATCAACACTATAGCGAACACGCCGAAAACCTTCTGAGTTTTCTTACCGAGATAGCGACCTATGATTTGAGGAAGGCTCTCTCCAACATTTGAGAGAGAGATCATACCTGCAAGAAAATCATGCACTGCGCCAGCGAATATGGTACCGAGAACAATCCAAAGATAGGAAGCCGTACCGAACTTAGCCCCCATGATGGCTCCGAAGATAGGGCCAAGGCCTGCGATATTCAAGAACTGAATCATGAAGATACGCCAAGAAGGTAATGGAAGATAATCCACGCCATCTGGATGCACCATAGCTGGAGTTTTCTTTGCATAATCAGGTGCGAAGACTCGCTCTACGAAGCTACCATAGAAGAAATAGCCCAAAACGAGTATCAACAATGCGATAGAAAAAGTAATCATTGATGTGTGTGAGTATGTTTTTATAGGCGTTATTTAATACGCGAATGCAAAGTTAAGTATTTTTCACACTTTATTGTTTGGTTTTGATTTTTCTTTTGCATAATATTGCATCGATTCATCGAATGAGCAATTGACGGTGACGCATAACTAAACTATTTTACGATTTATCAACACTATTAAAGTCCGACGAGCTAACTACTATTGGGCTAAAAAACTACATTTACTATGAAATTCAACTTCAGTTTCAAGAGCATTAAGGTCATGCTATTAGTCATGATCGCAGGTACATGTGTCCTTTCATGTTTTATTTTGACTGGCACTGCAGCCTATCTAGGCACAGTTGGTCTTAAGGATGAGGTCGGCTATACCCTTAACAATCAATCCAAGATTCTCAACAGCCAAATAGAGGCAGACATTGCGATTCGCTCTAAGTTAGTTGCACAATTAGCTTCACTCAGCATTTTCAAGAAACATACAGATGCTATTGACATGGACAATGAGGCTGATATCAATGCAATCATGTCAGAGTTAAATCCACTTATTACAGCAGATGATGCCATATCTCGCTTCGTTCTTATCGATTTGAACGGCAAGGGCATAACTTCATTAGGTGCGATAAGTGACTTATCGGATAGAGAATACTTCTCTCAATGTATTTCTGAAGGGAAAGCAGAAGCGATACTTATTACCTCAAAGAGTACAGGAGAAAAAACTGTAATGTTCAGTTCTCTCATTAAAAACAGGAACAATGAACCTATTGGCGTTTTGGCTATGGGAATCAAGAGTGAAGTATACTCGAACATTGTGGGGAACATCAACATTGGCACATTGCATCCTATGATTGTCTGCACAGATGGAACCATGATTGGTAATTCAGATATAGAATTAGTCAACTCAAACTATAATATCCTCGCTGATGAGACAGCCAATAAAGACAACGTGTACGACACGATGCTCAGCAGCGAAAGTGGCGGAACATTCCGATACAACGATAGTGAAGGAGAGGAGATTATGGTAGGTTTTGCTCCTTTGAAAGGTGCGAAATGGGTTTCTATATCGCCTATGAAAGTTTCTGATACAGCGACTTTGGATGACACGACAGTAAAAGTAGTATCAATCTTTGTTGTAGTAGTTATATACTGTATTTTCATCTCTCTATTCGTAGCCAGAAGAGTTGGTCAGCCTATTGGTGTAATCACGAAGATTGTCAACGACGTATCTGAAGGCGACTTACAGATGACCAACCTTAATTCACACGACTGGAAAATCCTAAAAAGGAGGAACGACGAGATTGGTATATTAGGGACATCAGTAGTGAACCTAACTGAAAAATTGAAGAGCATTATCAACGATATACAATCTACATGTTCAGACGTTACAGACAATGCGCATCAGATAAGCAACTCTAGTCAGGAAGTATCAATCGGAGCCAATGCTCAGGCCAGTGCTGCTGAAGAGGTAGCCAGCACAATGGAGCAGATGACATCAGGTATCAGAACCAATGCTGACAATGCAAGTCATACGATGGAGATTGCAGACAAGAATGTAGCAAGCAGTAAGCAATCGGCCAACGCAGTAAACCAGACATTGGAGTACATGCATCAGATTGGAGAGAAGGTAGGTATCGTAGAATCTATTGCACAACAGACAAATATTCTTGCGCTTAATGCTGCAGTAGAGGCTGCAAGAGCTGGACAAGCAGGAAAGGGCTTCGCTATAGTTGCGGGTGAAGTGCGTAAATTGGCAGAGCTCAGTCAGCAGGCAGCTGCAGATATTACTACAATGGTAAAACGCAGTACAGCAGCATCTGAGGAGAGTGGAAGAGTTATCAACGAATTACTTCCTGAGATACAGCATACTGGTTCACTTGTAAAAGAGATAGCACTCTCGAGCCGTGAACAGAATACAGGAGCAGAGCAGATAAACCTTGCTATGCATCAGATGAACAGTGTTACTCAGCAGAATGCTGCAGCATCTGAGCAATTATCAAGCATGGCTCAAGAATTGGCTGCTTTAGCATCGACATTGAAAGGAACAATCGGATTCTTCCGAGTATAAAAAGTCTTATTACCTTGTTGGTAAGCAAGTTGGTTATGTAAAGTGCAAGGTGCCCCGCAGTGATTTGCGGAGCGCCTTCTTCATAGTTGCACCAACCCTTATAAAAAATAAACCATAATCTAATTAGCGTAAGAGACCTCATGCGCCAAACCCTTGCAAGATGTGAGTTCGCATGAGAACGAACCTACCAGCATCTTAAATTCTATTTTTACTGGAAGTCTGTTGTCGTCTGCTGTAATCCATAGGTGCATATCATCCTTGCTCTTGAAAGTTCTTCCTACCTCTGTTACTGGAGCGAACTTATAGCAAAGCACCTTACCCAACTTAGTCTTTACTTTTTCTGTGCCTTGATAGCGGATACGTAGAGGAAAAATCTGTCCACCGAAATAGGTATTAAAGCTGATAGTATCGCCAATAGACATTGTGTTATTGAAGCTATTATTTCTAGCGAAATAGAAAGCAGATACGATATCCAGCATATTACGACCTACAAATTCAGTAGTATCCTTTTCGCCACGACGAGTCTCCTTGTGAATAGAGACGGTACCCTCATTATTGTCATAAGTAGTACGATCGAAATAACGGTACTTGCCCTCCTTAATATTACGAATTGATACGAGAGGCAGCTGAGTCTGCTTATCCATAAAAGATTCATAAGTATCACGCACCTCAAAGATAGCATCAGCCAAACCGGTAGTGCGACCGCTGATAGTGATATGTTCAGCGTGACGACCATTTATGACTGTATCTGTGACGAAGAAATGACCTTCACCTCCCTTTACGAAGCCATACTTAACAGTGAAAGTAAGATCTTCACCTGCGCGGAAAGCACGGTGCCCGGTTGTCTTAAGGTTATCATTGTTCAAAGAAGAATCTGTCTTTGCCCAAGCTACCGATGACATTGCAGCTACGATTATAGTGATAGCAAGTGTCCATATTCTGTAAACAGCGTTGATCATAATCTTATTTGGTTAAAGGGTTAGTGTTGCTTATTGCAGTACAAACTGCGTGCCAAAAATAGTATCTTTGTCAAAAATAAGAAAAAGTTGATTATGGACAAAATAGAGATATACAAGCCAGACGAATCTACGGAATACGACTTGCCATATGCAGACGGAGGAATACACGCTGGATTTCCTAGTCCTGCGCAAGATTACATGTGTAAATCGCTCGATTTAAACAAACTCATCATCAGGCATCCATCATCTACGTTTTATGGACGCGTAGTGGGAGACTCAATGATAGGAGAAGACATAGCGCAAGGAGACATAGTAGTAATTGACAAATCATTAGAGCCCTGCAATGGAGATATAGCTGTATGTTTTGTGGATGGGGAATTCACATTAAAATTCATTGACATCAGAAACGGCAAACTATTTCTATGTCCAGCCAACAGCAACTACCCTGAGATAGAGATAGCAGAAGGGGATGACTTCAGGGTATGGGGAGTTGTAACGCACACTATAAGGAATCACAGGAAGCACCGAAACGGAATAACGAAATAGCTATGAGAAGTCATACGCTAGTATAAGGGAAGTATAAGGTTGCTCGCAAATTTCTATTTAATCAGACTCGGGCTATACTCGGGCTACACTCGGGGAAGACCTTAGTTGCTCGCAATTTTTCGAATAAACGCGAACAAAAAAACAGAGGATGCATCCAGACCAGGACGCACCCTCTGTTGTATTTAATCTGCTATAATCAGAGTGCGAACTCTTTCTTAATAGCATCTACGTAATCGAGTTTCTCCCATGTAAAGAACTCTACTTCCTTCTCTGTCTCTACACCATTAACGAAGACCTTAACCTTCTGCGAATATGGCTTACGACCGACGTGACCGTACGAGGCTGTTGCCTCGAAGATAGGATTCTTGAGGCCGAAACGCTTGATGATACTTGCTGGACGCATATCAAAAAGCTTTGCAGCGCGCTGAGCGATCTCGCCATCAGTCATCTTAACGTGAGAAGTACCATAAGTATTAACATAAAGACCTACTGGCTGAGCGACACCGATTGCGTATGCGACCTGAACGAGAACCTCATCTGCCGCACCTGGAGCAACAAGATTCTTAGCGATGAGACGAGTAGCCGACGCTGCAGAACGGTCGACCTTAGAGGCGTCCTTACCAGAGAATGCTCCACCACCGTGAGCGCCCTTACCACCATATGTATCAACAATAATCTTACGGCCTGTGAGACCTGTATCACCGTGAGGGCCACCGATAACGAACTTACCTGTCGGGTTGACGAACAACTTATAGTCGGCCTTGAACAGATTCTTGATATTCTGAGGCATAGATGCGACAGTGCGAGGTATGAGAATCTCAGCTACATCCTGACGGATCTTAGCGAGCATCTTCTCGTCCTCATCGAACTCATCATGTTGAGTAGAGATAACGATGGTATCGATTCGTTGAGGGACATTGTCATCAGAATATTCGATAGTAACCTGACTCTTTGAGTCTGGACGGAGGTAAGTCATAACCTTACCCTCGCGACGGATAACAGCGAGTTCGAGAAGGAGCTGGTGAGCGAGGTAGATAGGAAGAGGCATATAATCCTCTGTATCCTTACAAGCATAACCGAACATCATACCCTGGTCGCCTGCGCCCTGCTCCTCAGCGACAGCGCGCTCGACACCTTGGTTTATGTCAGAAGACTGCTCGTGTATAGCAGAAAGGACTCCACAAGAACCGGCATCGAACTTATACTCTGCCTTGTTATATCCAATCTTGTCTATAACACGACGAGCCACGTCCTGAACAGGAACGAAGCCATTAGTCTTAACCTCTCCAGCTACGACTGTAAGGCCTGTAGTAACAAGAGTCTCGCAAGCTACCTTAGACTCAGGATCCTGAGCAAGAAGGCAGTCGAGTACTGCGTCTGAAATCTGATCGGCTACCTTATCTGGATGGCCTTCAGAAACTGATTCGGATGTAAAAAAATAACCCATCTTGAAATACTTTATCTGTTATTGAACTGAAAAAATAGATGGGAAAAGAGAATGATAGGGACTCAACGTGATGCGTTTTAGCACTTTTTTATAGTGGTTGCAATTGGCAAATCCTTCCACTCTTTTCTCCTCTTTATGGGGGCAAAGGTAAGCAATACTTTGGAAAAGAAAAGTGAAAAAGTGCAAATAAGAACGATGAAAGCTGTTGAGTATCAAAAAAAGATGTACTTTTGCGGTTAGAATAACAATATAGTAAACATTTATGATAAATTCTCAGGATATCAAGAATGGTGTTTGCATCCGTTTGGACGGCAAGCTCTATTTCGTAGTTGAGTTCCTCCATGTAAAGCCAGGTAAGGGCAACACAATCATGCGAGTAAAGATGAAGAGTGTAACTGATGGTCGCGTACTTGAGCGTCGTTTCAACATCGGTGAGAAGCTCGAGGATGTACGTGTAGAGCGTCGTCCAAACCAGTATCTCTACTCAGATGGTGAAGGTGAGGTATTCATGAATCAGGAGACATTTGAGCAGATCACAATCAAGAAGGATCTCGTAACAGGTGCTGAGTTCATGAAGGAAGGTGACATTGTAGAGGTTGTAACAGACGCTTCTAACGAGGAGGTACTCTTCGCAGAAATGCCAGTTAAGACACAGCTCAAGGTTACATACACAGAGCCAGGTTTGAAGGGCGATACAGCTACAAACACATTGAAGCCAGCTACTGTAGAGACAGGTGCTGAGGTTCGTGTACCTTTGTTCATCGAGGTTGGCGAGACAATCGTTGTTGACACACGTGACGGTTCATACTTGGAGCGCGTTCGTTAATTGTAAACGATTAAATTTATACATAAGGCTGCGCAGCAATGCGTGGCCTTATCTTTTTGTAAAAAATTACAAACAAAATACAAATTTACGCGTAGACCATTGCTTAGAGCAGAATAAATGATAATTTTGCATAAAAAGAGCAATGAAAAGTAAAACAGTCATAGTGTGGCTTTGCGTGGTGATGTCCTTGGCATTCATAGGACTGATCTATATGCAGACCAGATGGCTGACCCAAGCAATTGAGTTGAGAGAGAAGCACTTCAACCAATTGGTGTGGCAAACCATTGATGCAGTTATCAAGAGATTGGAGACCGATGAGATATCATTTATGAAATCGGACAACAAGCTCAATATTCGAGATTGGCCGCTCTATATGAGGAACCAGAGAAGGCACAGAACGCAAAATTCTGCTAATTCTACAGCTCCAGATTTTAACATTTCATTTGAAGTTGACGCATTAGGTCATTATAACCTCAGTACATATAGAGAAGACACCCTGATAACGAGTGTCAACGGGCAGACAGAGATGGGCAATATGGGTCATTTTGACCAGTTGACCAACGTGATATGGATGCTGCAGTACGAATTGTTAAAGCGAACGGACGCTCAGGTTCAGACCCAGTTGCATACTGCCTTTGAGTCGATACCTATCCAGGATCGTGTCAACTCGTTCCGCCTCGAAGGGCTTTTGGTAAACAACCTTAAGGAACGAGGCATCACTGATGAGTTTGACTACGCTGTACTCAACTCGAAAGGAGAGAGAACTGCAATATGCTCACCAGGATTAGGCATACTCCCAGAGCTGCCTCCAGAGAATGAGCTATATGTACGTCAGTTATTCCCGAACGATGTGCATGCGAAACTGCATAGTCTAGCTGTATGGTTTCCAGACAGGAAGTCGTCTATTAACGACCTT
>JAKSLC010000052.1 GCA_024401415.1 Bacteroidales bacterium
TCGATACCCAGATATACCCAAAGGTATCTTGGTAGATATGATTTATCAAACTGTTCGAGAGCATCGTACTCTCAGGGGAATAGAACCGTATCTGCTCACCCCATAGGGCGACAGATATGATACTCAGTATTATTGTGAGTATATGTTTCGTGTATTTCATGCAAGAGTGAATGTTTGTTCTTATAATTGGTTATTTCTCATTTCTGTTCACTGGTCAGTTTGTAATGGTCAACCCTTCTATCCTACATTTGCCGCCTAGACATAATGGATAATTCATATCATCTTCATGCCCCGCCGGATAACCGAATAGTATAGGACATGTAGTCCCCTCCATGGCTCCGCGAATAACCTCATAGACACTGGCCCCAAACGGGGTCCTTCCCTCTTTTATGTCTATGAACTGCCCCACTATGAGTCCAGCTATCTTGTCCAATACACCAGAGTATCGCAGATTCTGCATCATACGGTCGATGTGATAGTTGTATTCTGCCAAATCTTCTATAAACAGAATCTTCCCCTCCGGATTAGCCAAAACATCCGCTGGCGTGCCGCGTAATGAGTATAAAATGGATAAATTACCCCCAACAAGAGTCCCTTCTGCTACCCCCAAACGATTCAATGGATTCTCTTCTAACGTTATCGAGATACCCTTACCGTCTAATATATCTAAAAGTGCTTTCATATCTGGCGCATCAATGGCATGCGTCGCTATATGCTTGAGCATGGGACCATGCACCGATTTGCGTCCCGATATGGTCGACTTACTATGTATAGCTGTGATGTCTGAAAAACCAACTATTAGCCGGTCATCTATATGCGAAAACATATCCTCAGGCAATAGCTGCAATGTTCGTACCGCTCCGTATCCTCCCCTCGTACATAACACAATATCTATCCCTGGTTGCGTAAGCGCCATGTACAAATCCTCCGCCCTCTCTTTATCACACGCAGAGAACACACCACATGGCTCTTTCCCGACATGCGGCATTAGTGTAACGTCAAAATTTAATGACTTTAAGACGCTTACCCCCTTTTCTAAATATTCGTCTCCTATTGTACCCGAAGGTGCAACAATTGCAATTTTCGTCATTTGCATTTGTGTTTCTGGTTGTAAAGTTAACAAACATTTACATAGTAAACAAAACATGCAACTCTATAATAGTAGATATTTTCTTTTAATCAACTATAGTTCAACATATTATCCATTTGCGCAAAATACACAACATCAATAAAAATGTTTTTTTTATAAAAAAGTACGCCCTCCCTCTTGCAGATACAGAATTTCGTTGTAACTTTGCAGTCGCAATCGGGTCAAACGGACTCGATCATCAAAAAGATTGTCCTATAGTATAATGGTAGTACAGAAGATTCTGGTTCTTTTAGTCAGGGTTCGAATCCTTGTGGGACAACAACGATGGAGACCGAAGAGGTCTTTTCGTTTTTTTAGGATTGCCCAATAGTATAATGGCAGTACAGAAGATTTTGGTTCTTTTAGTCCGCGTTCGAATCAC
The DNA here is from genome assembly GCA_024401415.1 of Bacteroidales bacterium. GTDB lineage: Bacteria > Bacteroidota > Bacteroidia > Bacteroidales > Marinilabiliaceae > W3P20-009. Next base: position 1,512 of record JAKSLC010000052.1, read on the forward strand.
GGTTGGGCAACTGCAAGAGAGAAAACAGATTTGTTTTCTCTCTTTTTGTTTTTCTACTATCTCTTCTTCTATGTCTCATATTTTTGGTTACCTTTGCCTCGTAACAAATCAAAGAGACAAATGGCACAGAACAACAACTCTCAGGTAAGTGATGAGAAGGCTAGCAAGTTGCTCGCACTCAAGCTCACAATGGACAAAATCGACAAAACTTTCGGTAAGGGTACCATCATGAAGATGAGCGACCAGCAAATCGAAAAGATTCCTGTTATTTCTTCAGGTTCTCTCGGCCTCGATATCGCTCTCGGCGTCGGTGGCTACCCTCGCGGTCGTATCATCGAGATATACGGCCCTGAATCTTCCGGAAAAACTACTCTCGCTATCCACGCTATAGCAGAAGCTCAAAAGCAGGGCGGAACTGCCGCTTTTATTGACGCTGAACATGCATTCGATCGATTCTATGCTGAAAAACTTGGGGTTAATATGAACGAACTCCTTATTTCTCAGCCTGATAACGGTGAACAAGCTCTAGAAATAGCAGATCAGCTCATTCGTTCTTCTGCTATCGATATAATCGTTATCGACTCCGTGGCTGCTCTTACCCCTAAGGCCGAAATAGAGGGCGATATGGGAGATAATAAGTTGGGCCTTCAAGCTCGACTAATGTCTCAGGCTCTGCGTAAACTAACAGCTTCTATTAATAAGACACAGACTACTTGTATCTTCATCAATCAGTTGCGAGAGAAAATCGGTATCATGTTCGGTAATCCTGAAACTACTACCGGTGGTAACGCTCTTAAGTTCTACTCTTCTGTCCGCATCGATATCCGCAAAAAGGGCCTACCTATTAAGGATGGAGATGAGGCCGTCGGCTCTCTAGTCTCTGTTAAGGTCGTTAAGAATAAGGTGGCTCCTCCTTTCCGTAAGGCCGATTTCGAAATCCGCTATGGCGAGGGTATCTCTCGCGTGGCTGAAATATGCGACATCGCTACTGACCTTGATATCATCAAGAAGTCTGGCTCTTGGTTCAGCTATAACGACAAGAAACTTGCTCAGGGTCGCGAGGCTGTCCTCACTATGCTCCGTGCTAATAAGGAACTCGCTGAGGAAATCTCCGCTAAGGTCATGGCTCGAATAGCTAATGGTGATAACCCAATGCCTGAAATGACAGAGGCAGAAAAGGCAGAGGCCGGTCCAGAACCAACATCAGCTGAATAGTATTCTTTCTATAATCCAAAAAGAGCGTACCACATAAGTGATACGCTCTTTTTCTTCTCTTTTCGCCTTGCCAATTCTGGTTGACAATTATTTCTCTATCTATCTTTTTTCTATAAATGCTTTGCAGTTCTTTACCGCTATTTCCATCAATCTAACTCTCGCCTCTTTCGTAGCCCAGGCTATATGCGGAGTAATATAACAGTTCTCACACCCTATAAGCGGGCTCCCTTCTCTTGGCGGCTCTTGTCGCATCACATCTACTCCTGCAGCCATAATCTTACCTGCTTTTAAGGCTTCCGCTAAAGCAACCTCATCTACAAGTCCTCCCCTGCCACAGTTTATAACAATACTCGTTTCTTTCATCAAACCAAGAGTAGTAGCATTGATTATCTTCTCTGTGTCAGGCACCAGCGGACAATGTAGCGAAACCACATCGGATCTCTTAAACAGCTCTTCTTTGCTGACCGATTCTACCCACTCTGGCAATTCACTCTTGGAAGTAACAGCTATAATTTTCATTCCAAACGCTTTGGCTATCTGCGCCGTTGCCATTCCTGTATTGCCAAGCCCTATAAGACCCATCGTCTTCCCTGACAATTCAATAAGCGGTGTGTCTCTCATGGAAAAGTCAGCATTGGCCGACCACTTGCCCTCATGAACTTGATTGCTATAATGGTCAACTCTCTGAACTATATTGAGCAAATGCGCAAATACCATCTGGGCAACTGATGCTGTCGAGTACGCAGGGATATTGGTAACTACTATACCTCGTCTCTTGGCCGCATCCAGATCCACCACATTCATACCTGTAGCTAGAATACCGATATATTTCATCTGTGGCAACTGCTCCATTATGGCATCATCAATAATCACTTTATTGGTCAACACCATGTCCGCACCTACGCACCTTGCCACCGTATCCTCAGGTTTCGTACGGTCATAAACCGTCACGTCAGCAAGTTTCTTGAGCTCATCCCATGTGAGGTCATCTCCTGTAAGCGTATAGGAGTCTAGAACTACTATCTTTTTCATAAGCCTCTATTTTTTCAATGACTCAATATCTGGTTTTACTACATACGAGGCAAGCGCCGGCACCTCTTTTGCCATGGCCTCCACAGCAATACCGGCTACCACATGCGCTCCATATATATTAAGGTGCGTGTTGTCTTGTCGTCCATCTGGACATGCAGCACATGTACCAGGTGATATCCACATGTATATTGATTTCGACTCGTCTTTGCCTAGTCGTTGCACTAGTTCGTGGGTCAAACTGTTCATATCCACAAATGGCACATTCAGTTTTTGCGCAACGTTCTTAGGCGCAATACGATAATCACCATGAGTATCAAATAGCGTGTCTGTATCCACTTTAGGCTCGTCAGCCTTGGCTTTCCTATAATCATCATTCGCTACCGCATTCGGATTATCAGAGAAATTGCGACGAACTATGGAGTTCATCAGTACGGGTATCGCTCCCTTCGCACGCGCCTCCACAACAAACTTTTCAAGGTTCGCATCAAATGTGCTCCCAGGGGCCGTATGTCGTGCCGTATCCGCTTTCTCATCATTATGCCCGAATTGTATGATAAGATAATCTCCAGCCTTAAGTGAGTCAAGTACCACTTGCCATCTGCCCTCATCAATGAAGCTCTTAGAACTGCGCCCGTTTTTAGCATGGTTATCTACTGTCACATTTCTATTGAAGAACTCTGGCAGTACTTGCCCCCATCCCCTCTCTTGATTGTCATTCTCCAATGGCTTATTAGCCATAGTAGAATCTCCTATCATGTAAATCTTTATTTTCTCCTGAGGAGCAGTACACATAGTAAGCACTAGTGCAAGTAAACAATAAATTATGCTTTTCATAGACTAACTGGTAAAACAAAGGCGCTAAGTGTAGTCTCAGCGCCTTTTTGTATATAATGTATTTTTAGCTTTCTGGTATTAATAACCCCACTTGTAGTAAATTGAACCCCAAGTAAAGCCAGCACCAAATGCAGCAAAGATAAGTGTATCACCCTTCTTGAGCTGCTTCTCCCACTCATACAAGCACAATGGAATTGTTGCCGATGTAGTATTGCCGAACTTCTGGATATTGATCATAACCTTATCCTTTGGAAGCTCCATACGGTCAGCTGTGGCATCAATGATTCGGAGATTCGCCTGGTGTGGTACAAGCCATGCTACATCGTCAGCCACCAAGTTGTTTCTCTTCATAATGTCAACTGTAGCATCTGCCATACGTGTTACAGCATACTTGAATACCTGCTTACCTTCCTGGTATACAAAGTGCTCATGAGCATCTACTGTCTCATGACTTGCTGGCTTAACTGAACCACCAGCTATAACCTTCAACCAGTGACGACCCATACCGTCTGTGTGAAGGTTAGAATCCATAAGACCTACACCTGCCTCCTCTGTTGGCTCTATAAGACATGCTGTTGCAGCATCGCCGAAAAGTACACATGTCGTACGGTCTGTGTAATCTGTAATAGCAGACATCTTCTCAGCCGAAACCAAGATAGCCTTCTTCTTATAACCTGTACGGATATATTGCGCTACAAGATCAAGACCATATAGGAAACCCGAACAAGCACCGTTCATATCGAATGCAATAGCATTACGAATATCACATTTGTCACAAATAATAGCTGCTGTCGATGGAACCGGAGCATCAGGAGTAACAGTAGTACATACTACAAGATCTATCTCCTCTGGCTTGATATTCTTCTTAGCCAAAAGCTCTTTGATAGCCTCAGCACCCATATCAGATGCACCAAGACCTTCACCCTTTAAAATGCGACGCTCTTTGATACCTACACGAGTCATAATCCACTCGTCGTTAGTATCAACCATCTTACTTAAATCTTCGTTGGTTAGTTTAGTTTCAGGCAAATAAGCACCAATACCTGTAATGACAGCATTAACCATATATAAATTCGAATTTACTTGTTGTTATTCTTCGATTCCCCGGCACACTCATCACACGGAGACATCTTAACAAATGCAAAGATACAAAACTTTATGACAACTTCGCATCTAAAAAGCATAGTATCAAGCAAAAAATACATTCACAATAAAAAATTACGATGAACAAGATACTTCCCCGTATGTAGAAGTATACATCTCTTAAGGAATTTAATATCACTATTGCATTCTTTCAACGTTTGTTATACCTTTGTATAGTACACAAAAGATATTATCTACCATGTCACATATTTTCGCCATTCTATTCGTAATCGTATCTCTTATCATCAAGGCTGTGGCCGAAGACAAAGAGAAAAAGAAAAAGGCTCAACAGCAACTAAACGACGAGGCAGAAAAACGTCGCTTGGAAGAGTTGCGTCGTATGATAGCTGAAGCGCAAGCCCAGAACGAACAGGATGGTGACGAAGAAAATGAGTACTATGACGAGGAGGAAGAGGAAGAGTATGACGAGGAACAGGACAACACTCCTCAATACGAACCTATCCCTTCTTTTCAGGATATGCCTTCCCCTGTTAATATCCCCCAGCCAACAGAGGCTTTCTATCAAAAAGAGGATATGCGACCAGAATCTCTCGCCAACAATCTGCCCGACGAAGGTATATCTGCTTTCGAAAACAATCCTGATGAGATTTCTGAAAATAACCAGCGTAATGACGTAGAACAGGAATCTTCTTTATCTATCGACGATATGCGTCGCGCTATAGTATATCAGACCATATTGGAAAGGCCTAAGTACTAATCTTTCCCCTATCTGTCAATAATGAATAGCATATTTGAAATAGGCCCGAATGTGAAGTTGGCAATTTTCGATTTGGGCGGCATCATCATGCCTATCCGAATGGATAAGACCGCAGCAGCTTTCGCTAAACTGGGCGCTCACGAAATTAAGGCTCACGTCTCCGCAAGCCATGCTCACGACGGCGTCTTCAACGTATACCAGAATGGTAAAATATCTACTCCCGATTTCTTAAGGGCAGTAAGGGAGGAGACAGGGGTAAGGGGATCTGATGACGAAATACGCGATGCCTGGAATGCTATGCTGCACGACCCTGATGAAGAGCGACTGAAATTTATTGACGAAATCCGTAAGCGCGTTCCTACTGTTTTGCTGTCTAATACAAATGAAATGCACATAGTTTGGGCTCGCGAACACATGAAGCCTTATGGCGGATTCGAACACTATTTCCAGAAAACTTATCTCTCTCACGAGGTCTTTTTGTCTAAACCCGACCCTCAAATATATTTGCTCGTATTGAAGGAAATGGGCGTAGAGGCAAAGGACGCTGTATTCTTCGATGACTCACCTCTTAATATCGACGCAGCTAAAGCTCTTGGCATCGACGCCAGATTGGTAGAACCTTTATGAAGATTGACGCACATACACATAAGTATAAGGAGTACCCCGCTTCTGAGGTACTCCAATTTGTTAATGTGCGCAATAGAACCGAATTCAATGAATTAAAGGGAAAGCCTGATGTTAAGCTGACTTATGGCTTGCATCCTTGGTGGATAAATGAGGATAATATCGACTGGGATCTGCTAAGGGATGTCGATGTCGTCGGCGAAATCGGTCTCGATAAGGCTATCAATATCCCTCTGGAAAAACAAATCGAGATTTTCGAAGCTCAGCTGAAATATGCTCTGTCTTCTGGCAAGGATATTATCATTCATTGCGTTAGGGCTTATAATGAAGTTCAGCTATGCCTCAAAAGAACTGGCTTTAATGGCAAAGTCCTGTTCCACGGCTATAGGTCCACCCCCGAGATGGCCCGGCAACTGCTCAAAATTTGCGATGCTCGTTTCTCTTTCGGCAACAGAGAGTTGGCTCTCGAAAAATACCGGAAAGTAAAAGATTCTCTTCCTCCAGAAAGGGTTTTCTGGGAGTCGGATGACGAATAATTCACTATATTTGCAATCAGTAAAAAACATGTTAGGTGTGTTCGTTTTTGCACACCTTGTGCATTACTTTGCGCCGTGTAACCAATATAATTTCTTGTTATGACAACTTTCACGCACCTTCATGTTCATTCTCAATATTCTATTCTTGATGGCATGAGTAAGGTCCCAGACCTTATCGCAAAATGCCGAAATAATGGTATGAACGCTATGGCTCTCACTGACCATGGTGTGATGTATGGCATCAAGGACCTTTTTGACACTTGCAATAAAATCAATGGTGCCCCAAAGAAGGCTTGGAAGGAAGCTTGCGAGGACCTTGGCAAATGCGACGACGAGTCAAAAAAAGCAGATCTGGAAAAGAAGGTCGAGGAACTGAAAGCAAAAATGGATGCCTATGTCCCTTTTAAACCTATCATCGGCGTTGAGGCTTATTGCGCCCGCCGCCGAATGGAGGATATGGACAAGACTATGAAAGCCGTCGACCCAGAAACAGGCAAGGAGTCTACTGTAGACCGTAGCGGATGGCACTTGATTCTCTTGGCTAAGAACAAGACTGGCTACAAAAATCTCTGCCGCCTCGTGTCCGATTCTTGGACTCGCGGTTTCTACGGTAAGCCTCGTATCGACAAGGAACTTCTCACTCAGTGTCACGAGGGGTTAATTGTTTGCTCTGCATGTCTCGGTGGCGAAGTGCCTCAATATATCCTTGGCAACCAACTTGAAAAGGCAGAGGAATCCATTCTTTGGTTCAAGAATCTTTTCGGCGATGACTATTATCTCGAACTCCAGCGTCATAAGACTGATAAGCCTGGCGGAGAGAAGTCTTTCTATGAAAAGCAGCAGCTCGTCAATCCTCACCTCATCGAACTGGCAAGAAAACACAATATCAAGGTCGTAGCTACTAACGATGTCCATTTCGTGGAGGAAGCTCACGCAGAGGCTCACGACCGTCTCATCTGTTTGTCTACCGGGTCTGAATATGACGATCCTAAACGTATGCACTACTCTAAGCAGGAGTGGCTGAAGACTCCTGATGAGATGGCAGCTATATTCTCTGATATCCCCGAAGCCCTCGAAAATACTCAGGAAATAGTGGATAAGGTCGAAACATACAATATCGACTCTGGCCCTATTATGCCTAAATTCCCTATCCCTGAGGAGTTCGGTACCGAGGAGGAATACAGACAGCGTATCACTGAACAGGAACTTTTCGACGAATTTACTCGCGACGAAAAGGGTAATGTGGTTATGAAACAGGAGGACGCCGAGGATAAAATCAAGAAGATTGGCGGTTATGAGAAACTATACCGTATCAAGCTGGAGGCAGACTACCTGAACAAGATTGCCTGGGAGGGCGCCGTAAAACGTTATGGCGAGAATTTCGACCAGGCTATCGGTCCCGACGGTAACCCTATCCCTCCTGAGCAGGTGAAGGATCGTATTACTTTCGAACTCCATATCATGAAGACGATGGGCTTCCCTGGATACTTCCTCATCGTGGCGGACTATATCCGTGGCGCCCGTGAAGAACTTGACGTATGGGTCGGCCCAGGTCGTGGTTCTGCCGCTGGTTCGGTTGTGGCCTACTGTCTGTGGATTACTAATGTTGATCCTCTGAAATACGACCTCCTGTTCGAGAGATTCCTTAACCCTGACCGTATATCTCTCCCTGATATTGACGTGGATTTTGAGGATTGCGGTCGTGGCAAGGTGCTGGATTGGGTGACCGACCGTTATGGCTTCGATCACGTAGCTCATATCATTACCTATGGTACTATGGCTACTAAGTCTAGTATCAAGGACCTCTGCCGTATCCAGAAGATTCCTCTTGATAAGTCAAATGAACTTTGTAAACTGGTACCTGATAAGGAGTTTGATGATGCCCTCATCCCTCCAGAGGATATGAAGGGTGGCAAAAAGCCTAAAATCAAACTGAAGAATTGCTTCAAATATATACCAGAACTCAAGGAGGCACGCTATGGTGATGATTTATTCCTTAGCGAGACGCTCTCTTATGCCGAGAACCTCGAGGATACTATCAGACAGACGGGTATCCACGCTTGCGGTGTAATCATCGGCGCAGATGACCTCGCTAAGTTCGCCCCAATGGCTGTCATCAAGGATAAGGCTACTGATAAGGATATCGTAGTAACTCAGTATGACGGTCACGTGGTGGAGTCTGTGGGCCTTATCAAAATGGACTTCTTGGGCTTGTCTACCTTGACTCTACAAAAGGAGGCTTGCAAGAATATCAAGAAAAGACATGGTATCGACATCGATTTGGAAGCTATCCCTATCGACGATGAACTGACATATAAACTCTTCTCTGAGGGCCGTACAATCGGTATCTTCCAGTTCGAATCTCCGGGTATGCAAAAGTACCTGCGAGACCTGCAGCCTACTGTCATCACAGACCTCATCGCCATGAATGCTTTGTATAGACCGGGACCTATCGCTTACATCCCTACTTTTATCGAACGTAAGCATGGTCGCGAACCTATCACATACGATATCCCTGTCATGGAGACTTACCTCAAGGATACGTATGGCGTAACGGTATATCAGGAGCAGGTGATGCTTTTGTCTCGTCTGCTGGCTAATTTTACCCGAGGCGAATCGGATATGCTCCGTAAGGCTATGGGTAAGAAGTTGTTCGCTATCCTGGAGAGCTTGAAGAAGAAGTTCCTCGAGGGTGGTCAGGCTAATGGCCACAACCCAGAGGTGCTCGAGAAAATATGGAAGGACTGGGAGGCATTCGCTTCTTACGCCTTCAATAAGTCTCACTCTACTTGCTACGCTTGGGTAGCTTACCAGACTGGCTATCTTAAGGCTCACTACCCTGCCGAATATATGGCGGCTAACCTCACCCTCAACAAGGATACTATCAGTGAGGTGACAAAGCTGATGGATGAGTGTAAGGAGATGAAGCTCCCTGTCAAGGGTCCTAATGTAAATGAATCCGACCTCAACTTTACTGTTAATAAGAAGGGCGAGATTCTCTTCGGCCTCTCTGGCGTTAAGGGCGTGGGTGAGTCTGCCGTAGAAGCTATCATTAAGGCTCGCGAAACAGGCGGCGAATTCAAGAATATTTTCGATTTCGTCGAACGCGTCGACCTTAAGGCTTGTAACCGTAAGACTATAGAGGCTCTGGCTATCGCTGGTGCTTTCGACCTCTTGGAGACTCCTGTCCCAAGAGAGAAGTTCTTCGCCATCAACCCTCAAAAGGGTATGTCTGGCTCTGAAATTATAGTCAATTATGGTTCTTCATACCAGAAGGATCAGGAGGAATGCACTAATTCTCTCTTCGGCGATACTTTGAACGTATCTATTACCCGACCTGAACTTCCTAATGTGGATTACTCGTGGACCGACCTCGAGCGCCTCAATAAGGAGAAGGAGGTGGTGGGTATCTACTTGACTTCTCACCCTCTGGATGAATATAAGTTTGAAATGCGCTACTTGGTGAATACCCCTATCACAGATTTTTCCGATGATAATCTGAAGAATATGGTGGGGAAAACCTTTATTACTGCAGGTATCGTAACGAATGTTGAAACCAGAATCTCTCAGAAGGGTAATCCTTGGACTCTAGTTACTATAGAGGATGATCATGGAAAAAACGAACTGCGTTTCTTCTCTAATGACCACGCTCAGTTTGGCAATTTCTTTGCCAAGGATGCTTACGTTTGCATCAAGGGTTCTGTCGGGTTGGGGAAATACGACCAAAAGCCTCGCATCAATTATTCTAGCGTATGCTATCTGTCTGATCTGGCTCAAAAGAATGACTTGTCAACTGCCATTATTTCTATGGACATCAGTGATATCTCACCTGAACTGGAATCTCAATTGTCCGAATTCATGACAGAAGCAAGAAGGATAGAACAGGAGAATGCCAATCTACGACCTGAAGAATTGCCAAAATACTTGTCCGTAAAGTTCAAAGTAATGGATAAGGCTAACAATAGATTTGTAATGCTTACTCCTGAGAATGGTCTTCATATTGCCATAAATAATAACATCATAAATTTTGTTGATAAAATAGATGAGCTGTCGCTCCAAGTAATTTAATTTGTTATATCTTCGCGCACATAAATCTTTGATAATTATTTCATTCACATAGTATGAAAACTTTAAAAACATTCTTCCATATTGGGATCGCTTGTCTTGGCGTTTTTTCTTTATGTCAGTGCAGCAAGTCTGTCTCTGCTCCAGAACTCGAGGTTTGCCAATGGGCAGGTGACGCTAATGCCGCTATTAGTTATACATTCGACGATAACTGCCCTAACCAGTTCTCTACCGTTATTCCTATGTTCAATGAGTTTGATATACATGGCACTTTCTTCCCTGTTATTAATTGGCTTGGCGGGAACTACGACAATATCAAGGCAGCTGTGGCAGCTGGTCATGAAATAGGTTCTCACACTGTTTCTCACGCTAATCTCGGTGAGCTCTCTACTGAAGATGTCATCGCAGAGCTCCATGGTTCTCGTACTACTATAGAGGAGGTTATCGGGAATGGGTATAAGTGTGTTACTATCGCTTACCCTTATTGTATAGCTCCAGATAGTATCGAACTGGTAGCAGACGATTACATCAATGCTCGCGTATGCGATGGCCGCGTCGATAGTACAGATGTTAATTTCCTTAGAGTTAGCTCTCACCCTCTAGGCGCAGTATTCAATAGAACTTCTTGCGAGGACCTCATCAGTATCTTTGATGCTACTCGCGCTAAGAATGGTTGGTCTACACTTCTCTTCCACGAGATTGACGAGGGTTCCGGATACTCTCCTTTCCCTTCTGCAGAGATTCGTAAGAGCCTCGAATATCTTAAGGAGAACGAGTCTATTTACTGGGTAGCTCCAATGGGCGAAGTCGCTAGATATATCGTCGAGCGCGAAACATACACTCTTGATGTTCACCAAGAGAATGGTAAGTATGTAGCTAAGTTGTCTTTGGAAGGCCTCGATGAGGAGATCTTCAATATGCCTCTTACTTTCAAGTATACTAAGAAGGATGGCTCTCTCGGCTACATTAACCTCTCTCCTGATGAGGTTGCTGAAATAGATTTCTAATTGTTCTATTTTCTATACTGCTCCCTTCAGTCCACTGACTGTAGGGAGTTTTTTATTGTAATGATTGGTTATCTTTGTGACCAAATAATATTATCAGAAATATGACCGACGAACAATATATGCAACGTTGCCTCCAGCTTGCAGAACAGGGCTTGGGCAGAACTTATACTAATCCTATGGTAGGCGCCGTTGTAGTTCATAACGATACTATAATAGGCGAAGGCTACCACCATAAGGCTGGTGAACCTCACGCCGAAGTGAACGCAATAAATAGCGTAAAAAACAAGGAGCTCCTTAAAGAGAGCACTATCTACGTCAGCCTCGAACCTTGCGCTCATTTTGGTAAGACTCCTCCTTGTGCCGACCTCATCATCCGTATGGGTATCCCTCGCGTCGTTGTCGGCTGCGTGGACTCTTTCTCAAAGGTGGCTGGCGAGGGCATAAAGCGCATCCGTAACGCCGGAAGCGAAGTCATTGTTGGCGTTTTGGAAGAGGAGTGCCGAGAGATCAATAAACGTTTCTTCTGTTTCCACGAAAAGCACCGCCCTTACATTATACTCAAATGGGCCCAATCTGCCGATGGTTTTATCTCTCATGCCGACCGTACTCCTGTTTGGTTGACAGATGATGTTGCTAAGCGAGCCGTCCATAAACAACGCTCAGAAGAGATGGCTATTCTTATTGGTAGTGGCACAGCCAATAGTGACAATCCAAGTTTAAACACCCGCGAATGGCATGGCAACAACCCCATTAGAGTACTATTCTCGCCAAAAGAAAGCGCAAATGATAGTATAAAGCTGTTCAACGACGGATTGGGATTAGTCGTCTTGACAGACAAGGAATCTCGCACAGATGGCAATGTAAAGTACGTCCAACTGGACTCTACACTTCCATCAAGAGCTCAGCAGATTTGTAAGGCTTTGTACGATGAGGCTATACAGTCCGTAATAGTAGAGGGCGGACAGCAGACTTTACAGACTTTTATCGATGCTGATCTGTGGGACGAGGCTTTCATTTATCAAGGTGATATAATTTTACACAACGGTATCAAAGCACCGTATATTTATGCCGAGAAAGTGCAAATAAATACAAAACTATCATCCGGAGCACGTCATTTACTTGCAATTCATCGTCATAAGTAGTATTTTTGCGTCCAAGTAAATAAAAATTCACACAGTGCTAGAGATTCTTGATACCACATTGCGCGATGGCGAACAGACCGCCGGCGTATCTTTCAATGCAAACGAGAAACTTACCATTGCTAAGCTTCTACTAAACGACATTCGTGTCGACCGCATTGAGGTAGCTTCTGCTCGCGTATCTTCTGGTGAACTCGATGCACTAAAGAATATTTGCTCTTGGGCTAGCGCTAATGGTTATATCAATAAGGTCGAGACTCTTGGCTTCATCGATGATGGTGTTTCTATTAATTGGATAGCTAGCGCAGGTTGCAAGGTGCTCAACCTTCTCTCTAAGGGTTCTCTGAAACATGTTCAGGGTCAGCTTCACAAAACTCCTGAACAGCATATTGACGACATAAAGCGAAATATCGCCCTCGCAAAGGAAAGAGATCTCACGGTTAATATCTATCTAGAGGACTGGTCTAATGGTATGCTCCATTCGCCTGATTATGTATTCCAACTGGTCGATGCTCTGCGACACGAGCCTATCGCTCACTTCATGCTCCCAGATACTTTGGGCGTTCTGAGTCCCGACAAGACTTTCGAGTTCTGCCAGACTATGGTGAAGCGTTATCCTGAACTTAAGTTCGATTTCCACGCTCATAATGACTATGATATGGCCGTAGCTAATGTCTACTCTGCTATCAAGGCAGGTATCACTGGCATCCATACTACCGTAAATGGTCTGGGTGAACGCGCAGGTAATACTCCTCTTGCTTCGGTTATCGGTCTTCTTAACGACCATCTCCATATCCCTAATAGTCTACGCGAGATTCGCCTTACTCACCTCTGCCGAATGGTTGAGTCTATCTCGGGTATTCGTATCCCTGATAATAAGCCTCTCGTGGGCGACTCTGTCTTCACTCAGTGCGCAGGTATTCATGCCGACGGAGATAATAAGGATAATCTTTATTTCAACCAACTCCTCCCTGAGCGTTTCGGCCGTGTACGTAAATACGCCCTCGGTAAGACTTCAGGTAAGGCATCAATAGCCAAAAATCTCGAGGAACTTGGTATCCATCTTACCCCAGAACAGATCAAACGTGTTACTCAGCGTGTCATCGAGTTGGGCGACAAGAAGGAAAGTATGACGACAGAGGACCTCCCATTCATCATAGCAGATGTCCTTAAGAGCGGTGAGGATCGTCACAATAACGTTCATATAGTAAATTACAGTCTTACCCTCACAAGAGGCCTGAAGCCTGTAGCAACTATCCGTATCAGCATCCATGGCAAGGAGTACGAGGATACTTCAGCCGGCGATGGTCAGTATGATGCTTTCATGAAGTCTCTCTGGAAAATATACGAGAAATTGGGTCGCGAACATCCTGTTCTTATCGATTATAACGTTTCTATCCCTCCTGGCGGTAAGACTGATGCCCTCGTGGAGGCTGTCATCGCTTGGCAGTTCCGTGACCAGCATTTCAAGACACGCGGCCTCGATGCCGACCAGACTGAGGCAGCTATCAAGGCTACTCTCAAAATGCTCAACATCGTTGAGCCTGAGTATAAAACAGAATAATAACATATCACACAATAAATAGACAATGGATTTCAAGATTGCACTTCTCCCAGGCGATGGTATCGGTCCTGAGGTTGTAGACCAGGCAGTTAAGGCTGTTGACGCAGTCTGCAAAAAGTTCGGCCACACAGTTACTTATACCAAGGCTCTCGTTGGCGCTTGCGCTATCGACGCTACTGGTAAGGCTTACCCTGCCGAAACTCACGATGTATGTATGAAGTCAGATGCTGTACTCTTCGGTGCAGTAGGTGACCCTCGTTTCGATAACGACCCAACAGCTAAGGAGCGCCCAGAAACAGGTCTCCTCGCTATGCGTAAGCAACTTGAGCTCTATGCTAACCTCCGTCCAGTTGAAACTTGGAAGAGCCTCATCAGTAAGTCTCCTCTTAAGACTGAATTCGTAGACGGCGCAGACCTCATCTGTATCCGCGAGCTTACAGGTGGTATGTACTTCGGTGAAAAGCACGAGGCTGACGATATGGCTTTCGATACTTGTAAGTACACTCGCCCAGAAATCGAGCGTATCGTTGTTAAGGCTTACGAGATTGCTCGTAACCGTCGCAAGAAACTCACAGTAGTTGATAAGGCTAACGTTCTCGCATCTAGCCGCCTCTGGCGTAAGGTCGCTCAGGAAATCGCTCCTAAGTACCCTGACGTCGAGACTGATTATATGTTCGTAGACAAGGCAGCTATGGTTCTCATCCAGAACCCTAAGTATTTCGACGTAATGGTTACTGAGAATACTTTCGGTGATATCCTCACAGATGAGGCTTCTGTAATCGCAGGTTCTATGGGTCTCCTCGCTTCTGCTTCTGTAGGCGTTCATACTTCTGTATATGAGCCTATCCATGGTTCATACCCTCAGGCAGCGGGTAAGAATATCGCTAACCCTCTCGCAACTATCCTCTCCGCAGCTATGATGTTCGAGACTTCTTTCGGTCTCATGGCCGAGGGTAAGGCTATCCGCGACGCTGTTGCAGCTTCTATCGATAATGGCATCGTAACAGAGGACCTCGCTGGCAACAATAAGGCTTATGGTACAACAGAGGTTGGTGATTGGGTTGCAGCTCACATCTAATATGTAGACCTTATTTTAACATTTCTTTTAATATTTAGGGAGGTATGATTGCATACCTCCCTTTTTTATCATACTTTCGCATTGAGTTACAATCAACAAAAAACGAAATTACTACAATGAGAAAAAATCTCCTTTTGGGACTATCTCTCATCTCTTGCCTGTTTTCCGCTTGCGACTGCGGTAACATAACGTCCCCTAATGGCAGGGTAGAGGTGTCTCTTTGCGAGGATAGTAACAATCCTGGCACTTTCTTTCTGCTG
>JAKSLC010000053.1 GCA_024401415.1 Bacteroidales bacterium
TTACAACATTCACGTTGTTCTCAAGCATCATGTCATATACTGCAGCCACATCAGCCGATGCCGTACAGTCAACGAATACTGAGTTAGCTAAGTTCAAGTCAATTATAGCTTGAGCAAATTCCCTTGGTGTAGTAGGTATCCCTT
Source organism: Bacteroidales bacterium (assembly GCA_024401415.1). Lineage (GTDB taxonomy): Bacteria > Bacteroidota > Bacteroidia > Bacteroidales > Marinilabiliaceae > W3P20-009. Next base: position 145 of record JAKSLC010000053.1, read on the forward strand.
CTTGAAGTAGCGACTTTATATCCGAAAGGTCTAGTCCTTGTGGATTGAGTACCATATTCTTCGAGTTACATACACCGGCAACTCTGATCATCAACTTATCGTTATTGCGCAGCTTCTCTGCCTGCTGGGTAAGCTTCTGTATGAGGTTGCCTCCTACAGTACCTACTCCTGCCAGGAAGATATGCAATACTTTGTATTGTGAAAGGAAGAATGAATCGTGTACTACGTTCAATGTCTTCTTCAAGTCTTCTTGCTTAACCACAAATGAGATATTGACCTCACTTGCACCTTGGGCGATGGCATATACGTTGATACCGTTCTTACCTACTGCATTAAACAATGTACCAGCTACACCAGTATTGTGACGCATGCGGTTACCAACAATAGCCACAACTGCCATATTAGTATCTATCTTTACTGCCGTAGCATGCGACTTCTCTATTTCATCGGCAAACTCTTCATTGATTACTTGAGCTGCTCTTTCTGCCTCATTCTTTTCTACTACAATAGAAATAGTATTCTCTGATGAAGCCTGAGAGATGAGGATAACATTGATATACTTTTGTGCCAACGCACGGAAGAGACGCATCGACATGCCAGATACGCCTACCATCGCGATACATTGAATAGTAATCAGCGATACATTAGGAATACTTGAAATACCTTTAATCTTGGTAGTTAGACTCTTATTCTCTACCGAGTCGATACGAGTACCAGGAGCAGTAGGATTAAATGTATTCTTGATGTATATAGGAATATTTTTCTTGAGCGCAGGAAGAATTGTAGGAGGGTATATAACCTTAGCACCGAAGTGAGAAAGCTCCATAGCCTCTGAATATGTGAGATGATCAAGCACGTATGCACGTGATATGATACGAGGATCTGCCGACATGAAGCCGTCTACATCAGTCCATATCTCAAGTTCCTCAGCACCTAAAGCCGACGCAAAAATAGCAGCAGTGTAATCTGATCCACCTCGGCCAAGAGTCGTTGGCTCATTATCCTTATCTGAAGAGATAAAACCTGGAAAGATATTTACTCCTTTTATCTGATCTGCTATAGCCTTGATATTGGCATCAGTCATCTCCTCTAAGACTTCGTTGCGACTGCCTCTGCGCTCTGTCTTAATCAACGACTGACTATCAATGAGATTTGCGCCAGGAATAAGTCTCGCAAGAATCAATGAAGAGAATCTCTCTCCGTACCCCGAAATAGTCTCTAGGCTTCGTGTACTCAACTCACGCAAAAGACACACGCCTTGCAGCATGTTGTCCAATTTGGCAAATAATGGAGCCAGATCTTCATTTACCTTCTCTGGTTGAAGGAATAGCTGAGCTGTGATATTGTGATGTTTAGCGACTATCTCCTCAAACAAAGGTTTGTAATCCTCACCTTTTGCAGCGATGCCAGCAGCTCTAAGAAGCATATCTGTGACGCCACTAACGGCTGATACTACTGCACATACTGGCTGAGCATGGTTAAGAATAATCTGCTTAACTTGTGTCATGCTATTCGCAGTGCCCATTGAGGTGCCACCAAATTTCAGTACATTCATTTTTTCAGGTATATTTTGTTGCATGCAAAGATAGTGATATTTTACACATCTGATTGCAAAATTTATACAAAAAGGCAAATTCACTATCCAACTGAAAGTACAATTACGTATTTTGCGTAAATACGAAGTCGCACACGAAAAGAGCGAGTCGCTACTTCACAAAGTGAGGGGGGATTGCGGTTATGAACGCTTGTGTTTAGTGTCTTGGATTTGATTTTCTGTGACGGAGCACGCTCGTCTGTACGGTGGTGAGAAAGTTCTGCACTCGGTGTGCACCTTATGTGCACCTTATGTGCACCTTATGTAAAAGTTCTTTGTTCATCGTAAATTTTGATTTGTGTAGACTCGGGCTACTCTCGGGCTAGACTCGGGCTAGACTCGGGGAACACTCTTGTTCATCGCAAATTTTTTATTATACAAGGCAACATCAACTGTTTTTTTCCCACTAATAATATACTTTTATTACCCCTTGGACTTCACATTATTTATACCTTTGGATTTTGTACAAAACAAATCTATAAAACAAAAATGAATAAGACATTTCTCTCGGCTTTAGCTGGATTGTGTGCACTCTCTGCATGCAGCACTAACAATAGCATTCCGTCAGAATCAGACATGGGAGCATACCTGATGGTATACCATAAAGATGCAGATCATTCTCTACACATGGCGGTTAGCTATGATGGCTACAAATGGTCGTCTCTCAACAATGACGCTCCGATAATCAGTGGTGACACAATATCTTTACAGCATGGAATTAGAGATCCTCATATATTCCGTGGTCCGGACGGCGGATTCTATCTGGCTATGACAGATCTCCACATCTTTGCCGATTCTACTTACGCCAACAATCCTAGATTCTCACCTATTTCAGAATACCGCACAACTCAATGGGAGCGAGACGGAGAACAATATGGATGGGGCAACAACCATGCATTGGTTCTGATGAAATCGTTCGACTTAGTACATTGGAGTCGCACAAATATCGATTTTGCAAAGTTCTCTTTCCCCACAGGCATGGTAGATATCAATGGAAATCCATACCCTTGGAGCGAGGCAGGTTGCGTATGGGCACCTGAGACTGTTTACGATTACGAGGCTGGCCATATCATGATTCATTTTACTGTTCGTATGCATAATGATCAATGCTCTATATTCTACGCATACGTTAATGACGATTTCACAGAGCTAATTTCCGAGCCAAAGGTTCTCTTCCAGGCACCTCTTAACGAAACTGGCCAACCCATGTTTACTGTTATTGATTCTGATATCATAAAGGCAGGAGAGACATACCATCTTTTCGTAGTAAACCATCAGTCGACAGCTACACCGAAACATGCAACTAGCAAAAATATTACAGGTCCGTACGTGTTTGATGAGAATTACTCCGATGGAGAGGAAGTTGCACACGAAGCTCCTAATTGCTGGAAACGCATAGGAGAAGACAAATGGATTTTAATGTTTGATAATTACCATCGACACCCACACAATTTTGGATTCGTTGAGACTACAGACTTCAAAACATTTAAACCTCTCGGCTATTTCGATGAAGAAGGTTGTCAAATGACTCGTACCAATTTTGCAGAACAAAAACATGGTGCTGTAACACACATCACTGAGGCTGAAGCTAAGACTTTAGAAACATTATACAACAAGAATTAATTCCCAGTCTCAATATGACGTAATGAGAGGGCGTGTCTAAAGACATGCCCTATATTTATATACGTCTTTGATGTAATACGAATATCTTGGTTAATTGTAAATAATAGTTACATTTGTATAGCGTTTCACGTGTGTGTGACGATAACTATATTAATACTAATCAAATGTAATGATGATACTAAAATGTTTAACTATCGCATTGGCTCTTATTAGTGTGTCAAATGTACTAATGGCACAAGACGTTAGCGAGGAGCAAAAGATGAAGCACGAGGGTCTTGTCAAGGGAACCATCAACCTGAACGGAACCGACATGCCTTGTTATTTTCATAATATCGTAAATAGACCTTCTATTGAATTCATCAATAATCCGATGAGATTCGATCGCACCGACTTCCTGTATGATAGCGATGTGAAGTATTTGCCAAAAGAAGTTTTTGATGCAAATGACAAAATACGCAACAGCATGTTTGTAAAGGTAAGTGTAGATGAGATTAAAGGCTATACTTACGATGACAAATACAAACTTATTACTGTTCCTAATATCGCCAGAGAGGCTCCGTTGATTGGCGGATTGGCAAACAAGAATGTCTTTATGATGGAATTGCTCAATAATGATGGATGGAAGATTCTTGCTCGTAATGTATCAGGACGTTCCGACGACCAACGCATAACTAGATTAGCTTGCAACACATTTGAGTTATACGTTTTCAGAAATGGGATGGACTACCCTGAAAAACTGAGAGATATCAGTCCTTCCAGATTATTCGCAATGTATCCTATATTAATGAAGAAGTACGACCAGGGCTTGTATAATGTATCTCGTACAGCAGAACAGAACAAGAAGCTGTTTGGCTACAACTTCGTGGTACCTAACTTCAATAGTGAGGTAATATTGAATATGATAGAGGATATCGTTAATGGCTATGCGGATGCAAACGAGACAAGCAAGCGTACTGAATGGGGCACGACTGAATGTAAGGCATTTGGAGACTCGCTTCTAGTAAATGTGATGTCAGAAGGCATGACTCATAAGTTCAACATACTAGGGACTGATGTAGAGAAAGGCAAGATACGCATAGCTTCACTTACCCCTTTGAAACCAAGGGAGATTAATCCTTACGACTTCTCGTCTCAGGTTTGCGCACGTGCAACAGAACTTTCGGAAGACTGTCTACTATATAGCATTCACTCTTTTGATGCAAATAGCGGCAAGTATCTATATTCTCTTGAGTTGTTGTTTGACAAGAATGGCAATTGCCTTACAAATACAAACAAGAATTTCAATGATCTTATGGATCAGTATCCTCAGATATTCAAGAAGGATATGCCTAAGATGATTTATGACCGTAGCGACTGGTTCTTCAACCCAATGGTACAGGCATATTTCAGTGACAATATGAGATCTGAAGTATCTTTAGGTGGCACAAAGCATCCTACACGTACTGACAGATATGCCAAGTACCATCAAGAAATAGTTGACTATGACGCTCTTAGAACAATTGCTGTATATCAGGACGAACCTACTAAAGAGAATTCAAGACAGTATCTTTACGGATATGAAGTAATAATGACCAATGAGAATAAAGAGACTGTATCGTCGTCTAGAATAGAGTGGGAGTTTGCGAAGGAATACAGGAATGAGTGCGTAATACGCAATATCGATGGTACACCATACGGCAGAATGCTGTTTTTCTATACAGCTAATGGCAAGAAGTTCCCTACAGACCCTATAGAGCAAAGAGTTAACTACGTAGTAGTACCTTATGACGGTTCTCAGTGCTATCAGGGCGCTACTGATGCAATGCGTAAATACGACAAGGGTAGCGAAAGAATACAGGGAGCAGTAAAGATGAATGATGACATATATGTTCTCTATACAAGCTATACTAGAGGAACGCCTTCAAAGGATGCAAAGAAAGAAACAATAGAAAAGGTGGGCTTCTTGAAGATCAATAAAGAAGGTAATACAGAGGATCTTTCATTCGCAGGTGAGGACATGAAGGAGATAAATACAGTTATCGACAATGGTTCTGGCAAGGCTCAAGAAAAACGAAAGAAGGACTTGAACGACAATTTGCCTAACTATAAATTCACATGGAGTCGTAATCTGGAGATTCAAAAGATTCATGAGACTAAGAATAAGCTATACATGATTACTTATTCTAAGCATGAGAAACGACTTCCTCTAGGAACTACCGCCCCTCTCGGATATAAACCAGAAATGCTATATGGTGAGATCAATGTGCTGGTAGTCGATAAGAATACTAAGGCAATAGAGAGAGTAAACACTATAAACGAGGCTACTACAGAGGATCCTAGACCTATTATAATAACAAATGTAGGAGACGATGACATACAGCTTACATCATCATTGATTACAAATGATACTATAATGAATGACATAGTGATAACTGAGACAAACAAGAAAATCCGCTACAGAGATGGATACAATATGCTAAGTACTCCTCACTCTGTTAAGATAGTAAATGGCGTAGCTCAGGATGCTAAACTATTCAAGTCGAATGTTATGGCAAATCACATGACTGTTACTGTCCCAGACGGTAAGACATTCCTCATTGTTATCGGTGACACCGAAAAAGATTTAGTATTTGACTTTGACAAGCATACTTTGCAAGATATCAAACATACAAAGACGATATCAGAGATCAAAAAGCATGTAGCATCTAATTTCATCGAACTGGTGCCTATAGAGTAAGTAGTTTAAATATTGATATAGACAGAAAGAGGGCATGTCCAAAAAGACATGCCCTCTATTATTTAGTTACTTTGACAAGTAAGCAATTTATAGCAGACTAGTTATGTAATTCTTACTTATTCAAACGGAACTTCTCGTTACCATTCTTAATATAGTCAACGATCTGCTTTGCAGCTGCAATACCTGCGTTGATGTTTGCCTCAGCTGTCTGGGCACCCATCTTCTTAGGTGTCGAGAAGTAACGTGTAGGGAACTGTGCCTTGAAATCTGCATCTGCAGCAGGCATAATGTCTGTTACATAACGCAAATCCTCACGCTCTGCCATCAAAGCGAGAAGCTCAGCCTCGTTAATAACTTCCTTACGTGCTGTATTTATGAGAACTGCACCCTTAGGCATCTTTGAAACGAGAGCCTTGTTGATTGAGTTCTTTGTCTCTGCTGTTGCAGGAATATGGAGAGAGATGAACTGACATGTAGAGTAAAGCTCCTCAACTGAAGAACAAGCCTTAACACCTGCAGCCTCAATAGCCTCCTTAGGGCAGAATGCATCGTAAGCATAAACTTCCATACCGAAGCCCTTAGCAACACGTGCTACATTTCTACCTACATTACCGAATGCATGGATACCGAGTTTCTTTCCCATCAACTCTGTACCGCTTGTACCATTGTACATGTTACGTACACAGTATACCATAAGACCAAGTGCCAACTCTGCTACAGCATTAGCATTCTGACCTGGTGTATTCATTGCACATACGTTGTGTGCTGTTGCAGCAGCAAGGTCGATATTATCAAAACCAGCACCTGCACGTACAACAATCTTCAACTGCTTTGCAGCATCCAAAACCTCAGCATCAACAATGTCTGAACGGATGATAAGTGCGTCAGCATCAGCTACTGCTGCCAAAAGCTCTGCCTTAGCTGTATATTTTTCCAAGAGAGCGAGATCGAAACCAGCCTCTTCTACTACTTTCTTGATGCCATCTACAGCTACCTTAGCAAAAGGCTTCTCTGTAGCTACCAATACCTTTGTCATATCTTGTAATATATTGTTTACTTATAAATAAAAGGCGTGATCCTAAAACCACGCCTATATGGAATTTAAAATACTATTAATGCTTCTTCTCGAATTCCTTCATTGCAGCTATCAAAGCATCAACGCTCTCCTCTGGAAGTGCATTGTATGTTGAAGCACGGAAACCACCTACTGAACGGTGACCCTTGATACCAATCATACCCTGTGACTTAGCAAACTCCATGAAGTCGTTCTCGAGCTCCTTGTAGTTGTCATTCATGACGAAGCAGATGTTCATACGTGAACGATCCTCATGATCCTCTACTGTAGCCTTGAAGAATGGGTTGCGGTCAATCTCAGAGTAGAGCTTGTCAGACTTAACGATAGCTCTGCGCTCCATCTCTTTAACACCACCCTCAGCCTTCAACCACTTCAATGTCTGGAGTGCGCCGTATACTGATACACATGGAGGTGTGTTGAACATAGAACCACCATCAATGTGTGTACGGTAATCCAACATTGTTGGGATTGGACGATTTACCTTACCAAGTGCGTCTTGCTTAACAATAGCAAATGTTACACCCGCAGGAGCCAAGTTCTTCTGTGCACCACCATAGATGATAGAGTACTTAGATACATCAATTGGACGGCTGAAGATATCAGATGACATATCTGCTACCAATGGAACTTTTACGTCTGGATCCTTACGAATCTCAGTACCGTAAATTGTGTTGTTTGATGTATAGTGGAAGTAATCTACGTCTGTAGGAACCTTAGCCTCGAAACCCTTTGGAATATAGCAGAATGTCTTATCCTCTGAAGATGCTACCTCTACAACCTCACCGAACATAGCTGCCTCTTTCTGTGCCTTCTTAGCCCATACACCAGTCTTCAAGTATGCAGCTTTTGTATTGAGAAGGTTGAAAGGAACCATGCAGAACTGGAGGCTAGCGCCACCACCCACAAACACTACCTCGTAACCAGCTGGAACATCAAGAAGTTCCTTAACCAATGCTTGAGCCTCATCCATAACTGCCTGAAACTCCTTGGAACGATGGGATATCTCTAGTAACGACAATCCTGTACCTGCGAAGTCGAGTATTGCATCGGCTGTGTTCTTGATTGTGTACTGAGGCAAAATAGATGGCCCAGCGTAAAAGTTATGCTTTTTCATTGCTTGTGAGTTATTTTATATAGTTTATACTTATTTCTAATTTAAATCGGCACAAAGGTAATAAATTAAAAGAGACTATATACCACAACTTGTTAATTTTTGCACCAAAGTGTGGATTTTTAAGTATTACACTTACCTCTTCTTTTAGTTATAAAATGTCTGCTTGAATGCCTCATACTGAGGGTCCTTCTTCACATACTTCATCCATAGACCTGTCAAGAACCCCATTCCATACCCTACTACCTGAATAAAACTTGCCACAATACTTAATAGAGCCACGGTAAATTTGCCTGTCGATATCCAAGACAGAACAAATACAGCCAAGAAGAATAGTGGATACATATAATAGAAGAAAGAATTAACCATTGCTCCCAATAATATCGACACTGGAATGCCTATCAAGAACAGTGTAGGTAGAATATGAACCAATTTCAATGCTCCTTTATGCCTTGATACCAACTGAATACGAGCACTACCTGATGAGAACACCTGCTTAAAGAACGACTTGAAGGACGTTCTTCTTTTATGGTAGACGAATGTCTCTGATATTAAACCTATTCTATGACCATGTTCCAAGACTTTCATTGAGAAGTCAATATCCTCGCCATAGCGCATATCAGAAAAACCGCCAACCTCATCAAATATCACTTTCAATACTCCAAGATTGAATGAGCGAGGATAGAATTTATCTATCTTCACTTGCGAACCTCTGATACCACCTGTAGTAAGGAATGAGGTCATGGAGTATGATATGGCTTTCTGGGTACGCGAAAAGAACTTATGTGCCTTGTCGGGGCCACCAAAACATGCCAACGGATCTCTTCTCAAATGATCCATAGCTCTCTGCAAATAATCTGATGGCAAAACACAGTCTGAATCAAAAAATATCAAATACTCTCCTTTTGCCTCTTTAGCGCCTCTGTTACGTGCGCCACCAGGGCCCATATTCTCCTGCTGGATATATATCAGGTTGAGTTGCGATTTGTACGGCTCTATCTCTGCCTCACAAGTAATAGTCGATCCATCTTCTACGACAATAACCTCCATCTCATTATGCAATGACTGCATAGTAAGTGAATCTAGCAACTCAACAACCTCTTCTGGTCGGTTGTATACCGGTATTATTATTGAAAACTTAGGCATATTAGATCAGATTTCTGCACTTTATCTCAGTAGTTCTGGATACTGGATACGCGCATGATATATGTTCTTTAGTTTGTTTTTCATTACTTGTTTCGCCAACTCAATATCTTTGAATGTCAGCGGCGATTCGTTCAATTGCTTGTCTTCCAATTGTATTGATACAATTTTCTCCACAAGGTTCTCAATAGCATCATCTGTATACATCTGCAAACTCTTACTTGATGCTTCCACCGCATCTGCCATCATGGTAATAGCCTGCTCTTTGGTTTGCGGAGATGGTCCTACGTATGAAAATGCTTTCAGATTAATATCCTCACCTTGATGCTCATTACAGTATGCAATATAGAAATAACGAGCCGTAGCATTGCCATGGTGAGTCTTGATAATGTCTATTATCTGCTGTGGCAATTTGGCCTTCTTCGCCAATTTGATTCCGTTCTCTACGTGAGATATGACTATCTTGGCCGACTCTTCGTAGCTCAGTACGCTGTGTGGATTTATACCTCCAGCCTGATTCTCTGTAAAGTACATCGGAGAAATTATCTTTCCTATATCATGATACATAGCTCCAGCTCTTACCAACATGGCATTTGCACCGATGGCGTATGCCACATCTTGCGCTAAGTTGGCCACTTGAATAGAGTGCTGGAATGTACCAGGTGCTTTTTCTGATAGTTCTCTCAAGAGTGGGTTATTTGTATCCGACAATTCCATGAGTGTTACCTCAGACACAAAGCCAAATAGTCGCTCCACTATATATAAGGCAGGATAACTCAATAGAATCAAGATACAGTTGACTGCCAACATTACGTATGGAATGCCGCCAAGCGACTCAACCATATCTCCTGTCTGCCATATTACATAGCCACTATAGATTAATGCGTAGTAGACAAACACCATAAAGGCTGTCTTTAACAACTGCCAACGGCGTGTAAGGTTCACTAGGCTCACAATGGCTATCATACCTGCTGGAATATGCAGCATTAGGAATAGCTGACTATTGTGCGCCATGAACGATACAAATATTATCGTTACGGTATGAACATACATAGCAATACGCGAATCCATCAACAGGCGTAATGTGATAGGCATTATCACGTATGGTATGATAAATGTGATATTGTCATGTCGGGCCGACAGTATACCAGCTATCACTACGGCTATCATTACCAATAGCAATACGAAGGACATCGAGCGGATATTTCCCCAAACTTCTTTGTGATAGAAAAACAAGAAAAGAAATAGAGAGGCTAGCAAAAGCACAACCATTATGGACTCGCCCAAGAGAATTGGCAACTCCACCTCACTATTACCATACATCTTCTCGCTGGCAAGACGCAGAGAATCTAGAATCTTTGCCGACCTCTTATCTACTATATCTCCTGTTCCTATGATACGCTGTCCGGCGAATACTTTACCTTGAGCCAATGACACTGTCTGAAGGCGTTGCTCCAACTCCATCTCTGTACGCTCTTTGTCGTACGTAACATTGGCTATAATTAACTCGGCAATAGGCAATTTCTGCACCAATACCCTACACCAGTCCGCACCCAAGCCATATCTACGCATCAAATCCACGGTCAACTGCTTGCTGACCTCAGAATAGGCATCTTTCAATGACAAGAACTCACTCAGGGTATATGGCTCCGCTATATTGCCTCGCACAAGAGACAGTTCATATTCAGAAGGCACTACTACGCCATCTGGCAATTCAATGATGCCTTGAGCGTATGCTTCTATGAGTTTTGCCTCCAAATCTCTCTTCATGCACGAAAAGAGAGTATCTGTATTGATATTTGCAGGACAATACAAGCTCAACCTCGGCTCAAAACTCTCGAGTCTCGATTTAACCTCATCGTTTATCTGCCCACTACTGATACTATCTTTACGATATATAGGACGGACATACTTTCTCAAGCTGTCACGCTCTTGCGTCAGTTCAGATTCTGTTTTTTGGATAGAAAAATCAAAAGGCGCAATCACGTTCTGATAACGCCATGGACGCTGAAGTTCATACTCATAGTTGAACTTCTCAACATTAGGGAATGAAACAACGACAACTACAGCCGTCAACACGAAGGCCATAATTCTCAATATTATATCCCTATACTTCTGCATAATTAGCTTCGCTGTCTTTTAGCTTCGAACAACAATATACCAGCGGCCACAGATACGTTAAGGCTCTCGATATTTCCTTCCATAGGAATCTTTGCCTTAGCATCAGCCAATTTCAATAGCTGATTAGAAATACCTTTATCTTCTGAGCCCATAATCAAAAGTGTAGGCTTACTTAGATCAACATCATAATAATCATCAGCGCCATGCTCCGTAACGCAAACTATCTGCACGCCATTGCTCTGGAGCATCTTTACTGCTGTGTATGTATTTCCTGTAGTACAGATAGGCACATGAAGCAACGCTCCTGCAGATGTCTTGATACTCTCGCCGTTAATTGGGGCAGAACCTTTCGCTGGTACAATAATAGCCTGAACACCTGCACAATGCGCAGTTCTGACTATGGCGCCAAAATTTCTTACGTCAGTCACGCCATCAAGCAACAGCAACAAAGCTGGTTTGGGATCCTCTCTCATCACACGGATGACCTCATCAAGCCCCATACGCTGTATCTTGGACATCTGAGCCACAACACCCTGATGGTTACCAGTCGTGATTCTGTCCAACACGTCTGGTGTTGTATATTGAATGCGTATGTTTCTCTGCTTGCACAGTTGCTGAAGCTCTGCAAACAAAGGACCAGCCAGACCCTTCTTTGCTATTACCTTGTCGACCTCTTTTCCTGCAAGAATCGCCTCCTGCACCGCACGTATACCGAAGAGTATATTCTCGTTGATTACTTCCATTATCTATTGCTGTTTGCTACAAAGTTAATACTTTTTTATTTCCCAACCCTCTATATACTGATTCCCAAATAAAAACTACACCACAAAAGACTATCTGTTATCTGTTCACATCCTCCTGGGGCATCCCTTCTCCTATCTCAATAGCTTCTCCCATAAAATGAGGTTGCTTGTTCACTAAGATATCTAAATATAGCTTGACTCGAGCATACCCCTCTCGAATCATATTTCGTATATAATATGTTCGTTTAATCGAAACATTCGCATTGAATCCTACAAGCTCCATTTCCTGCCAATCTCCTAAAATTATCGTACGCTCATTATGAAAGCGTTGCGAGATAATTGTCATCTTAGTCTGACCGAATATTTCTTTTCCTCGTACCACCGAGTCCAACGTTCGGAATCCTGCATAGTCAAGGTATATCACTTCTTTCGGTATTCCTCTGTTCACAAGAGAATCTCGCATCGCATCAGGTTCTGAATAATCTTTTCTGCTGTTGTCGCCACTGACAAGCACATATTTTATCTTCCCCGCCTTGTACAACGCCTCTGCAGCATCTATTCTTGACGTAAAGTAGATATTCGGCTTCCCACTTCGCAATGTCGGACCGGTTCCCAATACCATGCCTACCTCATTATAAGGCAACTTATCTATATCATCAAACACCCTGTCGGCAGTCTTCCATGATACTATATTGTAAAAAAGCACAGGCACCAACACCAAAAATGCGATGCTGACTAGTACTATTGCGATAATTCTTTTCATTTTAGCTCTCATAAACTACACCTTATTCATTCCGAAATGGCGAGCTGGTCTCTGCCATTGCCGTTCGTCGTCTAATGACATAAGTTTTGCCAAAGATAGCGCTTTTTATTTTCCAACCTTACGACACCTCTTCTTGCAGAAGTGGCAAGATGGTGTAGATTCTATTTCTTAATGATTCTAAAGGTATAAGCCATTGGTATACTCTACAGTAACTCCAGGCACCTCGTCTGCCCATGCCCCAGCAGCAAATACGAGCATCAAAAGCACACTTAGCAAATGTCTCTTCATTAGCGTTTGTAATTTATTTTAGGTATAGTATATACTGATTTTAATATTCCAATCGTAAAAAAAGCAGTGCCACACCCATTGCGATCTCCGCTCATGAGTATGGCACTGCCGTTATATCAACTACGCTAGCAATTTCTCTATCTCATCCATTATTCTATTCATCTTATCCACCACGTACTCGAATGGCTTCGCATCCATCATATCAATGCCAGCATTTCTCAATAAGTCTATAGGATACTCAGCACAGCCAGACGACAGGAAGTTCAAGTATCTCTTCTGGTCTTCTGCCCCACCTTTCAAGACAGCCTCTACCAACGCATTGGATGCTATGAACGAGGTACTGTACTGATATACATAGTACGCACGATAGAAATGAGGAATAAATGCCCACTCTATACCGACCAGATTGTCGATATGGCACACGCCTTTATCGTGACCATAGTATTTCTTCAGTATATCAAGATAAAGCTGTGTCAGCTTCTTTCCTGTAATAGGCTGGTTTGACTCACCTAGCTTATACATCTCTCTTTCAAACTCAGCAAACTGTGTTTGACGGAAGAGCGTACCCTTGAAACCATCAAGAATATTCATCAATAGAGATATCTTCTCATCCTTCTTCTGAAGTTTCGTGAGCATCAGTTCATCAAGAAGGCACTCATTGAATGTAGAAGCAACCTCAGCAACAAATATCGCATAATGCGACTTATGGTATGGCTGATTTGTATTGCTTAGGTACGAGTGCATTGTGTGACCTAATTCGTGTATCAATGTCGATACGCTGTCTAGTGTACCATTGAAATTGGTCAATATATATGGATGCACATCGTATGCCGCACCCGTAGAATAGGCACCCGACGCCTTGCCTTCATTAGGATATACATCTATCCAGCGCTCGTCAATAGCTCTCTTCACCACCTTAGCATAATCTTCACCCAATGGCTTAATAGCTTCAAGCACCAACTGCTGCGCCTCCTCGTACGAATATTTCAACTCAATATCCGATACAACTGGAGCATAGACATCCCAATATTCCAGTTGTTCTACACCTAACATTCTCTTACGGAGGTTTAGATACCTATGGAATGTGGGCAACGCCTTATTCACATTCTCCACAAGAGAATCATATACCGACACTGGAATATTCTTGTTCTCAAGACAAGACTCAAGAACACTAGCATATTTTCTGACTGTGATATTGAATACAGACTGACGAATATTACCTGCCATCAACTCGCCAAATGTCCCTTCAAACTGCTTATATGTCTTCCAGAACAAGTCGAAAGCGTTCTTACGATCATTCCTATTCGAACTCACGCGCTGTGTCATATACTCCGCATGGTCAAGCTTTATCTCTTCACCATTATCCAGCGTCATCTGAGGCCAAGGCATTTCAGCATCTGTGAGTATAGAGTAGGCACTATCTGGCACATCGCCAAGTATAGATGTTTTTGCCATCAACTCTTCCTCGGCATTAGAGAGGATATGCGCTTTCTCTCTCTTCAACTGATCGAACGACATCCAATGGTCTGCTGTTCTCGGATCCTTCATAAGGATATCCAACTGCTCATCTGAAATCTGACCGAGTTCTGGAGTCTCAAAGGCTGAGAGCTGACTATAATCCACAAAGAACAATTGCAGACGCTGTTGCCTCTCGTTATTCTCCGCAATTCTCAAATCCTCATCAACGACCATGTGAGCATAAGTACCTAACTTTGCTGCTGCTATTCCCAACTTATCATTAAAATCAAAGTACTCCCTCAATACCTCAGGATCTCCGGCAGACAATTTTCCCTTAAAGCCAACAATGCCTTTAGAGAACTTCTTCAACTCCTCCAATGCCTTATCCCAATCTTCTGGAGTCGCATAAAGATCCTCTTTGTTCCACTTGTACTTATTCTCAATATCGGCTCTATTCTGTGCCATAAAAATAACGTTTTATTATTATTACTCCCTTTCTTACTGCACCCATTGTGCACCCATAATGCACCCATAGAAGACCTACTGATCACCTATAGATGAATTACTATTATTACTTTCTAATTCTTTATATAATCTAGAACCAATCTCCTTCCTTATAATTACCTTCAATCTCAGTCTCTATATCATCCGGCAAATTATGGAAGAAGTTAACGCCAGTCTTAGACTCTAGCTCATCTATTGACATCGCAAATGGCTTCAAACTCATATTTTTCGAATACCCCTCAGTCTTATGCTCCATCAGGAATCCTGCAGCCGAATAATTTCCGTCCTTAATCTTCATAACAGCCATATAGTAATACTTAGGCACCGGAAGTGATTTTACGACAGACAAAATATCCTCATCATTATCTATGGTTGCACCTTTACATACATAAAGAGTATCACAGAAACTACGCGTCGCACCCCAATATTGTACCTTATCCTCCAGTTGCACCCAATAATCCTGATTAAAGGCAGCCAACTGCGGACTCATATTTGAGTATGAATACGTTTCATAATTTGCCGCCATAGAGTATAATCTGTCACCAGATGCCACCATGTGTCCTCTATCATAACCATTACCTCTATGGTTGTCATAGGTTGTTCTCATAGACGAAGCCAGATACATGTCATCGTGCCATGGGTCGCCATCGTATGTCACACCATTATATTTAGCACCCACCCATTGTTTTCTAGTCCAGTTTTTCTGACTTGTGTAGGAATCGAAATAGAATGCTGTCCAACGAATATGAAGTCTATTCGGATCCCACTCGTAAATGTATGTCAGTACACTATCAGCAACAGCGCTCTCGTATGTTACCACAGGATGCAGAATATTACCAGCCTTCAACTCTGGAACCTCAAGACGGTCTGCCCATTTTTTAGCTGATCCATCAGAAGGAGAAGGCACTACTGCATTACCCTCTTGTGTAATCTCTACAGATTGTGAAAAACTACCGCTCTTAAGAGTAACTTTAACTGTTCGGGAAGAGATATCGCTGTTCTTTGATATCACAAGATTTACATCTGTATTACCTCTACCATAAGATGGATCAAGGCTCGCCCAGTTTTGGTTGACTTCTATAAGCCATGTTATATTTGCCACTACTTTTAGCACAATAGTTCCGCCTTCACTGCCTATAACGGTGGATTCTTGTGGGATACTCAATTCTACTGTCTTATCCTCGTCTTTAGAACAAGCTACAAAACCCAAGCAAAGAGTTATAGCGAATATAAATTTCAAAATCAATCTAGACATCATAATAAAATAGTTAACGATAGACACTAAATTATCTTCTGAAACCAGTCAGAATATCCTCGTAAGCATCCATTCTTCTATCCCTCAAGACTGGCCCGATACGACGGACCTTCCCCGCCCCCTCCACG
>JAKSLC010000054.1 GCA_024401415.1 Bacteroidales bacterium
TCACTATCGTCTACGAACTCGTCGAGGAGTACATCCTCATCATCGCCCATAGCTGGCTCACGGAATACGTCAATCTCATAACCAACAAGCTGAATAGCAAGCTTAATGTTGCTACCTCCCTTACCGATAGCCATCGATACCTCTTCATGATCGAGATATACCTCAGCTCTCTTCTCAGCCTCATTGATATTCATCGAGTTAATCTTAGCAGGACTAAGAGCTCGTTGGATATAAAGTTGTGTATTTGTTGTATAATTGATTACGTCAATACTCTCATTGTGCAATTCACGTACGATACTGTGGATACGAGAACCCTTCATACCTACACATGCACCTACTGGATCAATACGATCGTCGTACGACTCAACGGCTACCTTAGCACGCTCACCAGGCATACGTACAATCTTGTGAATTGTAATCAAGCCATCATAAATCTCTGGAACCTCAGCCTCAAAGAGTCGCTGAAGGAACATAGGAGATGTACGAGAAAGAATGATAAGAGGAGAGTTGTTCTTAACCTCCACTCGCACTACTACAGCACGTAGTGTATCACCCTTACGGAAGAAGTCCGAAGGAATCTGCTCGCTCTTTGGCAATATCAAATCATTACCATCATCATCACGAACCAATACCTCTCGCTTCCAAACTTGATAAACCTCACCAACTACAATCTGACCAATACGATCCTTGTAGAGTTGATAGATAGCATCACGCTCCAACTCCATAATACTACCCGACAAACTCTGACGCAAGCCCAAAATGTGACGTCTACCAAAGTCAGCCATCTTAACCTCGTCAGTTACCTCTTCACCTAACTCGAAGTCTTTGTCTATAAGCTTAGCCTCTGACAAAGAAATCTGCAAGTTTGAATCCTCAACTTTGTCATCATCCACAACAATACGCTTACGAAGGATCTCGAAGTCGCCTTTGTCAGTGTTGATAATGATACTGAAGTTCTGGTCTGTTCCATACTGCTTTACCAAAACAGCGCGGAATGCATCTTCCAATATGCGAATAAGTGTCGCACGGTCAATGTTCTTCAGATCTTTGAATTCGGAGAAAGTATCCAGCAAATTCATACTAGTCGATTTTATTTGAACGATATTATATCTTTTACATTTTTCACATCATTATAGCCGAGCTCAATCTGCTTAACTTGGAGCTGCTTCTTTTTCTGCCCCTCCACTTTAACCATTTCTGAAACCTCAACCACGAATCCAGACTCTTCTGCCGAAACCAACACTCCCTTAATGTGCGAGCCATTAGGATATGTCACTTCAACTTCATTGCCGATATTCTTTTTGTACTGACCGAGCACCTTAAACTCACAGCCAATACCCGCACTCGAAACCTCAAGTGAATAGTCCTCTACTTCTCTGTCAAACGCTCCCTCAATAAGCCCATTCAATTCAATACAATAATCAATAGATACGCCCTTGTTGCTGTCTACCACCAAACGAATATCATTCTCCGCAGAGACTGTCAACTCCACTATAAAGCAACCATCTGCCTCAAGTTTCGCATCTATCAATTCATGTATTTTCTCTACTTTTATCATCTCTCTACTAAGTTAGGTGTAACAAAATGGGCGACCACTGGTCGCCCAAAACGGTAGATACTATTTTGTTGGGTGCAAATATACAACACAAAAACACCAAAAGCAAATTTTTCTAGCAATTATCTGCCTCTAGCATGAATAAATCTCACTTTGTCATTAAAAATCACCTATATCTCACTCCGTCCCAATACCTCTGAATACTACATTGACTCTCCCCTTCAAAACCGCATTTAAACATAAAAAACTGCGAGCAACCCGAGTCTTCCCCGAGACTAGCCCGAATATAGCCCCACCGTACATACGGAGCGTGCTCCGTCTCTAAATATTCAAATACATCATACTAAACGCACGCTTTCATAACCTCAATCTTCCCTCACGTGGGGGTGAGGCTATAAAAACTGCGAGCAACCTTATACTTCCCTTATACTAGGAAGGGACTACAAAGGAATCTACCTTACCTTCCACAAATGGTATTTCGGTGCTACATACACTCTGATCCAAAGCCAGCTGATTACAGCTAATGCTGCCCCCAAAGCATAAGTCACTTCAAAGCCCAATATCTCTACTACGGTTCCACCTAACGCCAGACCAGCTCCTATACCCACATCCCATGATGTCAGATATGTCGACACTGCCGTCCCTCGCTGACTGTTCGGAGCCAATGAAACGAAAAATGTATTATACGCCGGAAACATCACACCGAAACATATTCCCATCAATAACGCCGCCCCTAAGAACAACGCCTCCACCCCGTCACTCGCTCCGTTCTGACTCATCCAGCCGCAAAGCGCCAATAATGCAAATACTATTACGCAGGCAAAGGTACTGCCTTCAATAAGTTGTGTCGTATACCCTCGGTCAACCAACTTTCCGGAAAATATGCGCGACGAGGCTATGCCAATAGCCATAAGCGAGAAAAACACACCCGAACTGACATTGACTTGAATCTCTTGCGCATACATAGCTACATATGTGGTGGTCAATCCGTATGGCATAGACAGCAGCATAAGTGCCACTCCTCCCGGTATGCCTTTTATCAGAATAAATCTGTCGAGCGACAATGGTGGTTTCTGTACAAGCGGTCGTACCTTAGTCTTTATCAGCCCCGCACAAACCAATCCTAACGCACAGGCTGCAGTAGCCGTAATGAATATCACCTCAAAAGAAAATGCCTCATGCAGAAATAGTCCTATCATAGGCCCCACACACATGGCAAAGTTGTTTGCCATGCCATAATACCCCAATCCTTCTCCTCTCCTCTCAGATGGCAGAATGTCAATGACTATTGTACTGCCTCCAACGGTAACTGTACCAAATGCTAATCCATGTAGTACTCTCATTACCGCAAACGCCGTCAGACACCATGCCATTATATACCCACCAAACATAATCGTGAATATGGCATAGGACAATATATACAATGGCTTCCTCTGAAAAGCATCTAACAGATACCCGGAAAAAGGTCGTATCACAAGTGCCGCGACTGTATAGCACGACAGAACTATGCCTATCGTACCCTTGTCAGTCCCGAATGTCTCGGAAAGATAAAACGGAAAAATCGGCAGCAAAAGATAGAATCCAATATACAACAGAAAATTAGCCGCCAATATAAGTGCAAAATTGCGTGTAAATAGTCTACTCTCAGAACCCATCACAGTCCAACATTTAAACTATTGTCTTTCTTTATACTTCTGTAACCCCTGGTCATTAAATAGCAAAACCAAACAACATTGCTGTTGTTTGGCATATGCTATATCCTTACGGAATGTTTTCTTTGTCTTTTTCACATTGTTTCAGCAATGCGAAACGGCGACTTCTTAAGCCATCTTGTTAACGAACTTAGCCAACTTAGACTTGATGTTGCCTGCCTTGTTCTTGTGGATGATGTTACGCTTTGCAAGCTTGTCCAACATCGAAGCAACCTTTGGAAGGAGCTCAACTGCAGCAGCCTTATCAGTAGTCTGACGAAGAGCCTTCACTGCGTTACGAGTAGTCTTAGCATAGTAACGGTTGTGAAGTCTACGCTTCTCGATCTGGCGTGTTCTCTTGATTGCAGATTGATGATTAGCCATTTTACTATTAGTTTATTACTTGAACTATTAATTCTTGTAGTCCCAAGGGGAATCGAACCCCTCTTTAGAGAATGAAAATCTCTCGTCCTAACCGATAGACGATGGGACCGCCTATTATAACAAAGATAGGTTTTCCCTATTTTTGCGGTGCAAAGGTAAAACGCTTTTTTTTCAAATGCAAGCGTTTTACCTATTTTTTGCAATTTCTAATTGTTAAGATACCTTACTTCCAGGTTTAACCGATGCCGTAGGACCACAAACAACCAACCTTCCGTCGGCATCTACAGCACTCAGAATCATGCCCTGACTCTCAACTCCCTTCAACTTTCTAGGTGCAAAGTTTGCTATGAACAATACCTCCTTGCCTATCAAGTCCTCAGGATTGTAGTATTTTGCAATACCTGAAACAATAGTACGACCACCCATACCATCGTCTATCTTGAACTGCAATAGCTTATCTGCCTTTGGCACTTTCTGACAGTCAAGAACCTTGCCTACACGGATGTCTACCTTCTCAAATGTCTCAAAGTCTACTTCGGCAGCTACTGGCTCTGGCTTGTAGTTCTCTGCCTCATTTGCCTTCTTGATATCCTCAAGTCTCTTCATCTGAGCCTCAATAACATCATCCTCTATCTTGTCGAAGAGCAACTCTGGCTTCTCAATAGCATGACCTGCAGGAAGGATATCTATGCTGCCAAGCATACTCCAATCAGCCTCTCCCATAGCAAGCATCTTACGAAGCTTTGCTGATGAGAATGGAAGGAATGGCTCAAATACTATAGCAAGATTTGCAGCAATCTGTAAACAGATATTCATAATAGTCTCTACACGAGACATATCTGTCTTTGCCAACTTCCAAGGCTCATTGTCTGCAAGATACTTATTACCTATACGAGCAAGGTTCATAGCCTCTTTTTGTGCATCTCGGAAACGGAACACATCAAGAAGTGCTTCTACTTGCTTTCTCACCTCCGCAAACTCAGCTAGTGTCGCCTTGTCTCCCTCTGTCAACTCATGGCGCTCTGGTACCTTACCCTCAAAATATTTATGAGTAAGAACGGTTGCACGGTTTACAAAGTTACCATATATAGCTACAAGCTCGTTGTTATTGCGGGCCTGATAATCTTTCCAGGTGAAATCGTTATCTTTTGTCTCCGGAGCATTGGCTGTCAATACATAACGGAGCACGTCTTGCTTGTTTGGAATCTGCTCAAGGTACTCGTGGAGCCACACTGCCCAGTTGCGCGATGTCGAAATCTTATCTCCCTCAAGGTTAAGGAACTCGTTCGAAGGTACATTGTCTGGCAGGTTGTACTCTCCGTGTGCCTTCAACATAGCTGGGAACACGATACAGTGGAACACGATGTTGTCCTTACCGATAAAGTGGAGCATACGTGTCTCTGGATCTTTCCACCATGTCTCCCATGTATCAGGGAGTAGCTCCTTAGTATTGCTGATATAGCCAATAGGCGCATCAAACCATACATATAGTACCTTGCCCTCTGCTCCTTCTACTGGCACTGGAATACCCCAGTTAAGGTCACGGGTAACTGCACGTGGCTTCAATCCTGTGTCAAGCCAACTCTTGCACTGGCCATATACATTCGAGCGCCACTCTTTGTGATCGTTGAGAATCCACTGCTCAAGCCAGCCTTGATACTGGTCAAGTGGCAAATACCAATGCTTTGTACTGCGCTTAACTAGCTTATTACCTGTAACAGCATTATATGGATTTATCAACTCATCTGGAGAAAGAGTGGAACCGCACTTCTCACACTGGTCGCCGTATGCATCGGCAGCATGACAACGGGGGCATTCTCCGCGAATATTACGGTCGGTCAAGAATTCCTTAGCCTCTTCGTCGTAATATTGCTCACTTTCCAACTCAATAAACTTGCCTTCATCATTCAATTTCTTGAAGAAGTCAGAAGCATGTTTCTTATGAGTCTCAGATGTTGTTCTGGAATATACATCAAAAGAGATGCCGAAATCCTCAAAAGATTTCTTAATCAAGTTATGATAACGATCAACGACATCCTGAACTGTGCAACCTTCCTTTCGTGCTCTGATAGTTACAGGCACACCATGCTCATCAGATCCTCCGACGAGAAGCACCTCCTGCCCCTTCAAGCGAAGGTAACGCGCATATATATCCGCTGGCACATACACGCCAGCCAAGTGACCAATATGAACAGGACCGTTTGCATATGGCAAAGCGGTTGTCACTAGGGTTCTCTTAAATTTCTTCTGTTCACTCATATTGCTGTATATAACTTACTTTATACCTCTACAATTCTTTTCCCAATTCCAAGAAAAGAGAAGAGTATCCTCTATTGTTGCCTCGGCCTTCCAACCAAGCTCATTATTTGCCAATGACGTATCAGCCCAAATCTTCTCAATATCACCCTCTCGACGGCCAACAATCTTGTAATTCAACTTAACACCCGTCGACTTCTCGAAAGCCTTTACAAGTTCCATAACAGAAACGCCGCTACCTGTACCGATATTGAAATACTCGTAGTTAGCCTTATTCTTTTTGCTCAGCAAACGATCGATAGCTACAACATGAGCTTTAGCAAGGTCAACAACATTGATAAAATCACGAATACAAGTACCATCTGGTGTATTATAATCATCACCGAATATACTCAACTGCTCACGAACACCTGCTGCAGTCTGTGTAATATAAGGCACAAGATTATTAGGAATACCTACAGGAGATTCACCTATGAGTGCAGAAGGATGCGCACCAATAGGATTGAAATAGCGTAATGCCAAACAATTTATACCGATCTCTGCATTAGCCTTTGCATAGTCTCGCATGATATCCTCTGCAATAGCCTTAGTATTACCGTAAGGTGATTCTGCTGGCTTACGAGGAGTATTTTCTGTTACTGGCAACTTATCAGGCTGACCATAAACTGTACATGACGAAGAAAAGACAAGATTCTTCACGCCATAAGTCTTCATACAGTCGAGAAGATTCATCAAAGAATTGAGATTGTTTCTGTAGTACTCTAGAGGCTTATATACGCTCTCACCTACAGCCTTAAGTGCAGCGAAGTGAATAATAGCCTCAATAGAAGTATACTTCTTAAAAAAGGCATTAATCTTCTCCACATCTGTAAGGTCGAAACACTCAAATTGCGGACGGATACCTGTAATCTTTTCAATATTATCTACAGTCTCTATCTTTGAGTTACATAGATTATCAACGATTACTACGTCATAACCTGCCTGTTGCAACTCTACTACTGTATGGGAACCGATAAAACCTGTTCCACCTGTTACCAATATCTGCTTAGCCATCGTCTTACTAATTTATGCGCAAAGTTACCCTATTTTGCAATCTCTTGCAAACGTCTATTTGCATTACGTATTATTGTTACTGTACTATCTGTATCAAAAACTGAATTCAAACCTTGTTGTTCCTGCGCTGGATCACCTGTATAAGGTTGACCAAGTTCCCAATAAACAACACCATCGGAAACCTTTGCAGATCCACCCCAAGCCCAGAAATTACAACCAGCAAGAGAGCCATTATGTGCAGCCTCCTCAACAACATAATCGAAAACGAACCCATAATATGAGTCTCTCGCAGATGTAGTACTTTCTCTGGAAAATAGGAATCCATCACGAGGGTACCCGAATTCTTCCAAAACAATCGGCTTAGAATACTTTTCTGCTACCTTCTTGTGGGCCTCAATGTACTTTATAGTATTCTTTTTCGCCTTATCGAGATTCTTAGAAAGAGTCTCTTCGCTAGTCCAACCCCAATTATATGGCCAAATATGGATATTCATATAATCTACATTCTGGCAACTATGAATAGTTTCATAAAGATCCATATCCTGCTCACAACCATGCTTACCTTCACTACCAACAGAGATAAGATGATTTGGATCCAGGTTTCGTATCTGAGCTGCAACAGAATTTATCCACTTCACGAAAGCCTCCTTATTATCATCAGAAAAACAGCGAGGCTCATTGGCTATCTGCCAAGACATAATGGCAGGGTCCTCTATATAAAGCTTACCAGTATACCTATTAGTTCTTGTCAGGACAGACTTAACATGATTAGCGAACAACTCCTGCGCTTTATCTGATTTCATATATTGTGCAACATAATCCATATATGTAGGCCAACCATCAACAGAAGGAATTGGAGCCTTTCCATAACCTGCCCATTGAAGATATACAGAATATCCACCACTCCATTCCCAAGCATTATTGAGATAGAGGACGGCCTTCATGTCTCGTTTCCCTAATTCCGACATCAGATAATCTAATCCATCAAAAATAGTATCATTATATACCCCAGGTTCCATCTGGAGAGTAGGACGAATTCTAGATGGAAGACCATTCTCCCCATCACCTCCTACCAAGATTCTCAGATTATCGACGCCAATAGACTTTAATGAATCCAACTCGAGATTCAACCTATCTCTATTGCCTCCTTCTCCTGTTGATCCCAAAATAGCACCATACCAGAAATTGGCACCAACAAAATAATACGGATGACCCTTGCATACAAAATGCCCATTCTCAACAGATACAAAATTGCTACCTGCTAAAGTATTTTGAGATTGAGAACAAGAGGACAATCCAAAAATGAAGAGCAACGAGAGTAAACAAAAGAACTTCATACTTCAAAACAGTTGTGATATTATAGACTTTGCGAATATTTATAGCGGATTATAATTCTTTAACCATTTAAGGTATAACCTTCTGATAACTAGGGGCGTAATATATGTTAGAAAATCTACCTTACAATTGGTTAGTTTTTTGACATGCTATGTGAATCATATCGTCAATGTCGTCGTGATGATGACATTGACGTTTTTTATTTATGATTACATCTTAGCTATTTCACCCATCTTGGTAATGTACTTACCAATGATATCAAACTCAAGGTTAACAACAGAACCTCTTTTAAGCTTGCAGAAATTTGTGTGGTTAAAAGTATAAGGAATGATGGCCACCTGGAAACTATCTATCTTACTATTGACAACAGTAAGACTAACGCCATTTACACAAACAGAGCCCTTCTCAACAGTAATATACCCCTTAAGAGCTTGTTCTTTAATGAAATCATACTTAAAAGTAAAATACCAACTGCCATCAGCCTCTTCAATATTCTCACATATAGCAGTCTGATCAACATGTCCTTGAACTATATGACCATCGAGACGACCATTCATAACCATACTACGCTCAACATTTACCCAATCTCCAACAGATAACTTACCAAGATTGCTTCTTTGTAAAGTTTCAGCTACAGCAGTTACAGTATATTCATTACCGTCGATATTTACAACAGTCAGGCAGACACCATTGTGAGCTACACTCTGATCAATTTTAAGATCTTTAGTAAAAGAGCATTCGAGAGTTAAATTCAAATTGCCACCATCGACAACCAACTTCTTAACTACAGCAGATTCTTCAACAATTCCTGAAAACATAATACTATTTAATTTATACGTCAAAACGTGAGACCGACAACAGCCAGTCTCACGCCTTAATATTATACTTTAATACTTTACAAGCAACGTATTAATACTCCCACATGTCATGCTCCTTAACGAACAACTCATTATGGATACGACGCGACTCAAGGTTAGCATCGAGAGAAGAAGTATACTCTACGATAGCGCGGTTATTATAAACATTAGACTCGCGATAAATGGAACTTGCGAACTTACGTTGTGCCATGAGGTCGTCATAAGATTGACGCTGTGCGTCATTTCGAGTATTATATACCTCCTGTTCGCTCAAGAATGGACGAAGCTCAGGATAATATACCCAGAAAGTCAAAGAAGACTTAAAACGAGTTGAACCATCCTCTTGAATAGTAGCAGACTCACGAATAGGGCAGATACCAATGATACGAACATCCATACGGCTATACTTCTTATCGAACCACCATACTTCCTTAACAAGGAAACGCTGTACTTCGTCAAGGCGAGCCTCATTAGCTATTTCCTTCTCCTCGCCTGTCTCCTCATCAGTAATCATTGTAGTACCACCACCGAGTAGTACCTCAACATTCTCGAAAGGAATACGCTGAGCAAACTCATCATCTTGGCCTGAATCATAAGCCATAAGATCACCCTTCTTAACAGCATCATAAATAACCTGCATCAAAGAACGACGGCCATCAATAGGCTTAGTTGGGTAATACAAAGGAAGATTCATCTTCTCACGCAAATCAATGAGTCTCCAAACTGTCTTTGACCACATTACATCTGCTTCACGAACGTGAACATAAGGTATGAACTTCTTGGCTGCGATATGTTGTTTTTCATAAGGGCCATCTACACCAGTAAACACCTTAGGATCGTGAGCTGACACGTTAAGAGGTGATGGAGCTGGTTCACGAGTTACTGTCTGCGCCATAACCAATGCAGACATAGTAACCATTATTGCCAATAACAATGACTTCTTCATATTGCTTGCGTGTTATAAAGTAATCTTCGGTTATAAATTAATCACAGATTAATGATAGAGTACCCAAAGAATTTGTACTACCATCAGGGAATTTAACTTTAATATTTTCTACCCAGAACTTCTGACCACGGTTAATCTTCTGCAACATCTGCTTCTGCTCAGGAGTGAACTTAGAGCTATTAGAAGTCTTAGTTACATCGAAACCACCCTGCTTAACAGTTAAGTCAAAAGAAACGACTTCAAACTTAACGTCAAATACGAAGTCCTCGAGTTCGGCACGTGGACCATTTACGGTTACCAACTGAGCCTTAGGGATACGTCCACCCTTAGTACCAGGCAACTTAGGAGTTGGGTTAGGAACTCGATAGATACGGAAAGTCTTCTGAGGGAATCGAATTGCCTTACCATTTACTGTACCTGCCACAGTAATAACGGCTTCCTTGCTATCCTTATTAGGACGAGCGTTATAAATAGCGCCCTGCTTTGTCAAAGTACAACCAGTAGCGGAAACCTTCAAATCGCTTGGTGAAATACCAGGAGCTGAGATTTCCAGAGGATTATCAAGACCACGGTACATAGCATTCATTTTAACAGGAGCTACAGTTACCATAGGTTGAGCTACCTCATATTCGCCCACTACATTATAGTGGAGCATTTCACCAGATACAGGATCTGGAATAGAGAGATCAGCTGTATACTTCTTCTGACCTACAGAAGAAGCTGGAACAACATATTTGCCACGACCAGCCTCAACGCGAAGCTCGCTACCTGCGACATTAACTACAGGTTCCATGGTATCATCATAAGCGGCCAACATGATATCAGCCTCATAAGAACCACCTTGAAGGACGTAGCTACTCTTAGCAATAATCAAAGGCTCGATCTTATTAAACTTAAACGAAGCCTTATCAATAGAGCTATAAAGATATTGAACGACGTCTGCCTCTGCATTACGAACAGTACTCTGCATATTACTTAAGAGCGCCATAGAAGCAGCCAAAGGAATATGCTCGAAATTCTGACTCTGCCAAGATACCTTAACTTTATCAGCATCAACAGTATCCTTAGTAGCGAGCATAACATCGAGAGCACCAACCAACACATCGTTACCATCAGCGATACCCTTAAGGAAATCCTTATACTCACCAATCTTAGAACGAAGTTCCTCACCCTTAGCACCGCCATTCTCTACCATCATTACGGTAGCAGCGATATCCTGATTGCTCTTAGACTGATAATTGTCCTCATCGAACTCTGGTCCATCTGCACGGTGAACCAACTCATTCTTCACGCCACGAACATATTCATAAAGATCGTCAGCAGCTTGCTTAACCTTCTGCACAGTAGCAAAAGCTTCACCAACCTTAGCTGGATTTTGTGCATTAGCATTCTCGAAATCGACGTAAGCCGTACGATTTTTAACCTCTGTATTCTTAGTTGAAGACTTTATGCTCTTATCCACCAAATCAAAAGCATTCAAAAGGTCGCCAGATACATTCAATGCCAACATCGCTGTAAGCATCATGTACATCATGCCGATCATTTTCTGCCTAGGGGTTTCGGGACAGTTACCACCACTCATCTCGTTGTTCTCCTATATAAAATTAGTGTTACAACTAAAACAATCTTACTTGCGAACTACGCTAAGCATATTACCATAAATCGAGTTGAGTTCAGTTACAGTCTTAGACAAACCTGACAACTGCTCACGATACATACGTACGCCCTCGATAGAAGCCTTAATCTCTTCAGAGATAGATGTCATTCCATCAGCGAGAGTCTTGGAACCCTCGAGTTGAGTATTAACATTCTGAAGCTGCTTAGCATAAGCATCATTCATAGCTTTAATGTTAGAAGTCATCTCCTGAGTCTGCGAAGCCTGCTCAGCGAACGAGTCATTAAACTTCACATAAGAATCAGAGAACTTCTTGCTAGCGTCAACGACATTAGCTTGAGCTGCTGTCATCTGGCTCATTGAGTCTGTAGCAACCTTAACATTATTGATATAAGACTTAGTTGCAACTGCTGCATCTGAAAGGTCGGCCATCTGAGAAGTTGTATCAGCCAACTTTTTTACACCTTGAGAGAGTTCATCGATAGTCTTCTGCTCAATAGCGCCAGCGCTCAAAAGTGCGCTTAACTCGCTACCACCGCCGATAACACCCGATGCAGGAGCGGCAGAAACTGACTGATTATGGCCATGTGAGTGAGCCTTATGGCGATCAACCTCTGGATCAGACTCTAGGCCGATCAACTCTGGATATACCAAACTCCAGTCTGGAGTTTCATGAGGTGGCTCAAACGAAGACAACGCGAAGATGAGTGCCTCTACACCCAAACCTGCAATAAGCATTATACTAGCGCCTGGCAAGTGAAGGATTTTGAAGAGAGCACCGATAATAGCTACTGCTGCTCCAAAACCATAAACATATGCCATAGTCTTCTTATAAGCTGGACTAGTTACAAATTCTGTAATACTCATATTACCTCAATTTTCATTTGTCGCCGATAGGCGTGTTAATTATTTCTTAGTGATTTATTATTCTCCTACGTAGTCACGAACGCAACGGAAACCGATGTAGCTTGTTGCAGAATCCTGATACTCATAAGTACGAGTACCGCACTGCATATAATAAGCAATATCCTTCCAAGAGCCGCCACGAATAACCTTACGCTTCATAACATGAGAATCATCGTCACGAGCGTTATACTCATAAGTTGGGTTAAAGTCGTGAGTATAAGCATAACTTGACTCATCATAAGCACTAGAAGTCCATTCAGCTACATTACCAGCCATATCGAACAAGCCGTAATCGTTAGGAGCATAAGAGCAAATACTTGTTGTTGCAGCTGCTCCATCGTCAGCGTAACGTCCGCGAAGAGGCTTAAAGTTAGCTACGAAACAACCTCTATTGTTACGATTATAGTAACCACCCCAAGGATAAACGCCACCATTGATACCACCACGAGCAGCGAACTCCCATTCAGCCTCGGTAGGGAGGCGGTAATCCATTGCCAAAGGTACATGATCCATTTGGAGTGTACGGTTCAACCAGTTAGAACGCCAGATACAGAATGCGGTAGCCTGCTTCCAGCTTACACCAACACAAGGGTAATTATCGAAACCAGGGTGGAAGAAATACATCTTAGTCCATGGTTCATTGTAAGAATATGTGAAATCAGCAATCCAGCACAAAGTATCAGGATAAACGAGGACACGGCCGCCAACGATGAATGAACCACGATTTTCAATACCCTTACACTCGCCCTTGCTATTTACTACCTTACCATCATATTCCTTACGCTCGAGATTATAACGATTAGTCTTCTTAGCTGCCTGCTGAAGATCAATCCACATATATTGGTATACCCACTTACGAGTATCATACTCGCGACGACCCATGAAACGATCGTTCTCGCGGTAATACAAAGGATCCTCACCATTACCGCCCTCTTCGAGAATAGCACGAATATCCTCATTGCTTGTCTCGATAGGCTGATCCCAGTTGATACGGAATCTATCACCGAAACCATTATCTGTAGGCTCATCGCCAGTAGAAGTTTCAGTAATGATATAACCCTCGCCATCCTCACCGATCATACGACGAGCGATAGAATCGCGCACCCAGTATACGAACTGGCGATATTCTGAGTTAGTAATCTCAGTCTCATCCATCCAGAAAGAACGGATTGTGACAGTCTTTGTCTGCGCATTAGTGATATTAGCTACATCCTGCTCATTCTGGCCCATATTAAAGCTGCCTTGAGCAATAAAAAGCATACCATAAGGATTTGGTTCGAAGAAATCCGAACTACGTTGTACGCCTATCAATTCACCGCCATCACCAGCACCGCAGCCGGTAAGAAGCATTACCACTAGGGATAAAACAAATATATTCTTCATAATATACCTTTATATCTCGATAAGTACCGAATTATGTGAGTTCAAATTTATTGTTTTATTTAAATCATTCAATCATAGTGTTTACTACAATATCCTGACGCTTTTGTATCGTTTAGTTCGGCGTTCGATATCCACACTAAAATTATAAGTAAGGATTATCTCATGCCCTCCCGACGTCTGTGAACTGAAGTCAGTTACACACAAATCGTAGTCATATCCTACGAAGAAAGTGCTCGAAAGGTTTGCCCCAACTTGAAAAAAAACTGCATCTTGGAATCTATATCCCACTCCCACAGTTACTTTGCTCTTCAAATTAGCTAGAAGAGAGACGTCAATCTCAGTAGAAGAGAAATCAGTCATCAAGTTAGCACGTGCCTCAAATCCGAGAGAAGCATTTTCCCGCAGTTTACGACCTGCAGCCATATTCATCAGAGGTCTTCTTTTAATGCGAGCCCCGCTGTTCATCTCCATTTCAGGAGCTGTGAGATGCAAGACAGATAGACCTAGATAGCTCTTTGACGATTGATAAAATGCTCCCAAGCCCACATCGAAGGCAGAAGCGCTTTCATCAGAACCTTGAAGGAGGGGATCGGACGATTGGTGATAGTCATCCTCCAAACCATTAGCGACGGTACTTAATTCGCTTGGCTTAAATGCGGTATTAAGCACGCCTACTCTGAGACCCAAACCGAGCAAGCCCTTATCCAGCTCGATATGGTAGCTGTAGTCGGCTGCTATGTTCATTGTTGTCAGAGCTCCTTCGACATCGTGAGTCACGATGGCTCCTACGCCATGAAAACTCTTCAGAAACGCCACTTCGCCATTGACACCCAAGAAAGAAGATTGGGGAGCGCCCTTAATGCCCACCCACTGTTTCTTGAAAGCACCTACTGCTTGGTAAGAGCCTGTTTTTCCAGCACTTCCTGGGTTAAGAAGAGATGGAATACAGGCATTTTGCGACATCGTTATCTCGCTTTGCGCCTGAATGTAGTTTCCTGTTGGGTTGCAAATTAAAACAAAAAAGAGCAATATTACACGACTTAACTCGTCAAAACGAGTATTTTTTTTACAGTGTATCATGGCTCTAATTTCGTTTTGTCTTATTATCAAGCAGTTAGCCCACTTGACATTTTTTTACATTATATTACTTCTTAGTAGTTTCTTTCTTTTTAGCAGTAGACTTCTTAGCAACAGGCTTATTTTCTGTCTTTTCTGCAGATTTAGAAGAAGTCTTAGCTGCAGACTTCTTAGAGGAAGAAGAAGATTTCAGCTGTTTAGAGACATACTCCATGCACTGGTCATACGTCAACGATTCGGCATTGACAGACTTAGGGAGTCGTACATTCTCCTTTCCATAAGCGATATACGGACCCCAGCGACCATTGAGAACCTTAAGTTCAGCATCCTGCTCGAACTCCTTAATAAGCTTATTGGCATCTGCTACTCGTTTATCCTCGATACGAGTGATAGCGGTAGAAAGGTCTATAGTATACGGATCGTCGACACCCCTCTTAAGTGATACGAACTTACCGTCGTGACGAACGAAAGGGCCGAACTTACCGACACCAATAACGACATCCTTACCCTCGAACTGGCCAATATTGCGAGGCAAATCGAACAACTTGAGAGCCTCTTCGAGAGTAATGGTTTCGATATGCTGATCCTTACGGAGAGAAGCGAAACGAGGCTTCTCGTCGGAATTCTCATCAGTATTACCGATTTGAGCCATAGGGCCGAAACGACCGACGCGAACTATAACAGGCTTACCACTTACAGGATCATTTCCGAGAGAACGCTCCCCAGTATTTTTAGCTGAGTGTTCCATAGTATCATCTACCACGACATGGAAAGGCTTATAGAAATCGTCGATAACCTTTTGCCAACCGAGAGCTCCGGCAGCGATATCATCGAACTGCTCCTCTACCTTAGCAGTAAAATCGTAGCTCACGATATTTGAGAAATGTTCAATCAAGAAATCATTTACCAACATACCCATATCGGTAGGGAACAACTTACTCTTTTCGGCGCCGAAGACTTCTGTCTTCTTAGTTGAAGATACCTTTCCCTTTGACATAGTGAGCAAAGTATACTCACGCTTCTCGCCATCTCTGCTTTCGCGTACAACATAATCGCGCTGTTGGATAGTAGAGATAGTAGGAGCATACGTTGAAGGGCGGCCAATTCCCAACTCCTCGAGTTTACGGACCAGAGTAGCCTCATTATATCTTGGAGGATGCTGTTGCCAGCGTTCGCGGCTAGACATATCGACCATATCGAGAGATTGGCCGACAGCTACTGAAGGCAATACAGCCACCTGATTTTCCTCATCCTCATCATCTGAGCTCTCCATATACACCTTCATGAAACCATCGAAGAGCAGCACTTCGGCTGTTGAGGTGAAATATTCAGATGCTGTAGCATTGACCTTGATATTTGTACGTTCGAACTTAGCATCCTGCATTTGGGACGCCACAGCTCGTTGCCATATAAGCTGTTACAG
>JAKSLC010000055.1 GCA_024401415.1 Bacteroidales bacterium
ATACAGACCAAGGTAATTTTGTCAAAAACATACTCTTCTCCAACCCAAAGTTTCATGAACGGTGTAGCTAGATGGTAGAGACAGTAACAAAATATAGACACTAGCCAATATCTTAGGATAATGGTGTCTTCGAAATATTTTTTGACTTTAGAGTTGTCTCCTTCTACTACTAAATTTCCAATGCTTGCGTTAGAACTATTGAAGCATGCTTTTATAAGTATCCCAACATTACCTATTATCATCATATAGTTCCCATATATAGCAACGACTGAAAGTGATATCAATCCATATACTATAATAGGACTGACTCTATCTATAATAGAAAAGCATATCTTGTGGACCATCATCTGCTTTGTCTTGGCAATAATGCTAGGATAATTGTCCAAGAGTTTGTGCCCTAGTGAGATATCACTTTCCAGCCAAGGATATTGTTTCTTTACACTCCACCAAACAATACACAAAGTCCAGATTCCACACAATAGTTCTATAAACAACATATACTCATACCCCAATCCCCAGAATCCAATCCCCACTATCTGCAAAACCATCTTGAGCGACCTTCCTCCTTGCAGCGCCGTGACTATCTTATACTCCTGCTGGTCGGCACTCAGCAACGTCTGCTGATAACAAAAGAAATACCCCAATACCTGCGACAGAAACACAACCCCAAATGTCGCGTAGGAATACCACAATGGCAGATGCGTCTTCTCCTCACTAAAGAATACAGGGAAACAAGCCATCAGTATGATTGCTCCCACAATCATTGCCGTTCCCACATACCTGAACAGCCAGCCTTGTATTGAGACTATTTCTGTTATGGCTTGTCGGTCGTTGTCGAAAATAGGCTTGTACAGAGAAAATGCCACAGCAGATGTGATTCCCATTTCTGCCATATTCAAGAATCCACAAAGATTATTGGCCGTAGTATACAATCCCAATATATCTGCCCCAAGAGCATCCAAGAGTATCTTGCGAGAAAAAAAGCCCAACGCAAAAGTCAGCACACTGAAAAACAGTGCAACTTTCGCATTGCGAATACTCTTCTGGGTACGTGATTCTGCCATCTGCTTTATTCGTCCGAAACGATGCAAATATAAAAAAATTACGATGAACAAGGACGCTCTATAGACGCAGCATAGGATTACAACGTATCTCTCGACTGAAAAATTACTATATTTGCATCTTATAGAATCAGCGATAGATGAATACTTTCAAAATAGAGAGCGCATACGAACCAACTGGCGACCAACCACAGGCTATCAAGGAGTTGACAGATGGCATTATTAGTGGCGTTAAAGATCAGACTCTTCTTGGTGTCACTGGCTCTGGCAAGACTTTTACTATCGCTAATGTTATCAAGAACGTAGGAAGGCCTACTCTCATCTTATCGCACAATAAAACGCTCGCCGCTCAATTATATTCCGAGTTTAAAGAGTTTTTCCCAAATAATCTGGTGGAGTATTTCGTCTCTTACTACGACTACTACCAGCCAGAGGCTTACATCGCCAGCACAGATACTTACATTGAGAAAGATTTGGCTATCAATATGGAGCTCGATAAACTCCGTATTCGTGCTACATCTGCGCTGCTGTCCGGCCGTAGAGACGTTATTGTAATATCATCCGTTTCTTGCTTATATGGTATAGGCAATCCTGAAGATTTCCACAATGGTTTGATACAGCTCACTAAAGGGCAGATCATTCCTCCTACAGTGCTCTTGCGTCAGTTCACGGATGTCTTGTATACTCGAAATGATATTAATTTCGACCGAGGCAATATCCGTATCAAGGGCGATACTCTAGATGTCTATCCTGCGTATGCAGATTTCGCTTATCGTATCATGTTCTGGGGAGATGAGATCGACTCTATCCAAATGTTCGACCCCGTCAGTAATACTATCCTGGAGAATCTCGATGAGTGCATGATATATCCAGCTAATATCTTCGTTACTTCTAAGGATCGTACAGAACGCGCCATACGGTTAATACAGGACGATCTTGTAAAGGAGTGCGCCGAATTCGAACAGAATGGCCGTATGATGGAGGCTAAACGTCTTCAGCAACGTGTGGAGTACGATATAGAGATGATTCGCGAATTAGGTTATTGTCCAGGAGTAGAGAATTACTCTCGATATTTCGATGGTCGCGATGTCGGAACTAAACCTTTCTGCCTGTTGGATTATTTCCCAAATGATTTTCTTACCGTAATCGACGAAAGTCATGTAACAGTACCTCAGATCCGAGCTATGTATGGCGGTGATAAATCCAGGAAGGATTCTTTGGTTGAATACGGATTCCGTCTCAAGGCAGCAAGAGATAATCGTCCGCTTAAGTTCGAGGAGTTCGAGTCTATGGTCAATCAGACTATATATGTATCTGCTACTCCTGCCGACTACGAACTGGAGAAATGCGGGGGCGTATATGTAGAGCAAGTTGTCCGACCTACTGGTCTGCTCGACCCTATCATATATGTCCGACCTACTACTTACCAGATAGATAACTTGTTAGAGGAAATAGTTATCAGAATAGAAAAGCACGAACGTACTTTGGTAACAACGCTGACTAAGCGTATGGCAGAGGAGCTTACAGAGTATCTTATGAAGTCGAATATCAAGACAGCTTACATCCACTCTGACGTCGACACTCTGGAACGTGTAGAGATTCTCGAAAATCTGCGCAAGGGCGAGTATGATGTACTTGTCGGTGTCAATCTTTTGCGAGAGGGGCTCGACTTGCCTGAGGTATCTTTGGTCGCTATTCTTGATGCTGACAAAGAGGGATTCCTCCGCTCCGAGCGCTCCATGACCCAGACTGCAGGCCGCGCAGCTCGTAATATCAATGGCACTGTAATTATGTATGCTGACCGTATTACCGCATCTATGCAGGCAACTATTGATTCTACCAATGAACGCCGAGCTAAGCAGATTAGGTACAATACCGAGCATGGAATAACTCCTAAGGCTTTGAATAAAGCACTGCCCACTGGAGATCTCATCGCTTCTAAACCGCAGAAGAGTACTCCTGATGATATCCTTATCGCAGCCGAAGAGGCAGGAACTTACAATGCATGGGATGCAAAGAAGTACGAAAAGGCTATAAAGGATGCAGAAAGGGACATGAAACGAGCCTCTAAGGATATGGACTTTATTGCTGCAGCACAACACCGAGATCACATGTTCGCCCTCCAAAAGGCTTATGAAAAATGGAAAACTGAAAATGCATAATATGAAAAATATATACTTAATATTGGCCATCGCCATCATTACTATGTCATCTTGCATGCGCAATACCCATAAGGAGTTAAAGGAGGTAGAGGAGATGCAAGAGGTGGCCGCTTTAACTATGATGGATCTTCACTCCATTGTTACAGATTCCGGTTATATAAAGTACGATTTTGAGACTCCCGAAATGCAACAGTACGATAACGCAGAGGAACCTTATATCGATTTCCCTAATGGGTTAAAGTTTAAGATGTATTCTAATAAAGGCGAAATTCTTAAGTCTCGTATCCGTTGCAATAATGCTAAGTATTACAAGACCAGAAAGTTATGGGAGCTCAATTATGACGTCGAGGCTACTACCGAAAAAAACGATATCCTGAATACAGAACAACTCTTTTGGGATACCCAAAATCACAGAATATATAGCGACAAGTTCGTAAAAATTACTACACAACACCAAATTATTACTGGCAAGGGTTTCGAGAGCGACGAAAAGTTGTCGCAGTACGAAATCAAACGTCCTGGCGGCGAAATAGAACTGGAAGACAAAAATTAATCTCTAAATAAATGAGTTCGATAGTATTTCTAATCCTGATGCTCTTTTTCTCTGCCTTTTTCTCGGGCAGCGAAATGGCATACCTGTCAAGTAATCGTTTGGAGCTTGAGATAAATCGAAAAAAGAGCCCTAGAACATCTCGTATCATAGATATATTTATGGCAGATTCTGGCACTCTTATCGCTACCATATTAGTCGGCAATAATATAGCTTTGGTTATCTACGGCCTCCTGTTCGGAGATATAATGAATCCGCTGATCCAACAGTATATTACCACATCAAACAGCCTCATTTTACTCACTCAGACTGTCTTATCTACTATCATCATCATCGTCACTGCCGAATTCCTCCCTAAAACCATCATACAGATCAATCCTTCTCGCATGCTCAATGTTTTAGCAATGCCACTATTGTTTTTCTATGTGGTATTCTTCCCTATCGCAAGGGGTATGCAGTCTTGCGCTCATTTTTTCATAACTAAGATACTACATCAAAAGGTTGACGACGACACAGACAATCTTCTCCCTTCTCGAATCGACCTCGATAATCTTCTATCCAACCAGTCTGAAACCAACAATGGCAATACAGAAAGCGAAGTAGCAAAAGAGGCGAAGTTAATGAAGAATGCCTTGGATTTCGGCAAGATTAAGGTACGCGACTGCGCTATTCCTAGGACAGAGATTGAGGCTGTAGATATTACCGAATCTATTGAGGAGTTGAATAATACTTTTATCCGAACCGGATACTCCAAAATTTTGGTTTACGAAGAGACCATCGATAATATCATTGGGTACGTACATGCCTCATCAATGTTTAAAAAACCAACGGATATACGCTCTATCATGAATCCTATTGCCGTGGTTCCAGAAACAATGGAGGCTAAAATGCTTTTCAAGCGCTTTACAGGTGAACATAAGTCCATAGCCCTAGTAGTTGACGAATTCGGTGGCACAGCAGGTATGGTAACTTTAGAGGATGTTCTCGAGGAAATATTCGGCGAAATCAACGACGAGCACGATACTCCAGATTATATCGAAAAGGTATGCGCCGATGGTGAATACATCTTCTCTGGCCGACTTGAAATAGATTACCTGAATGATAAATACAACCTCGACCTCCCTACATCTGACGATTACGATACCCTGGCAGGACTAATTCTCAGTATCACCGAGAGCATCCCTCGTCCCGAGGAGGTATTTGAAACCGAAGGCTTCGAGTTCAAAATACTGGTAGCTACACAGGCTAGAATAGAGACAATCAAACTCACCAAAAAATCATAATTAATATCTCTATGAGCCTTCCCCGAGTGTATCCCGAGTGTTCCCCGAGTATAGGCCGAGTGATACCCGATAGTAGAGAGCACCAATAAATCATAGCGATTATTTATAATTACTAACAATTCCCTACTCACAGCATAATACCCAGACAGAGCTTACTCTTCCCTCAAAAAATCATTCTTACAAAGGAAGAACAATTTATAACCCGAATAAAAAAATAACCCCGCGCAATATTTCTACTGCGCGGGGCTTTTCTTTGAGAACTTATAGCTTATGCCTTGATCTCAACCTCAACACCTGAAGGCAACTCGAGCTTCATCAAAGCCTCGATAGTCTTAGATGTAGAAGAGTAGATGTCCATAAGACGCTTGTAGCTAGAGAGCTCAAACTGCTCACGAGACTTCTTGTTTACGAATGTAGAACGAAGTACTGTGAAGATTTGCTTGTGTGTAGGAAGTGGAATTGGACCGCTTACTACTGCACCTGTAGCCTTAACTGTTTTAACAATCTTCTCTGCTGACTTGTCAACCAAGTTGTGGTCGAAAGACTTAAGCTTAATTCTTACTTTTTGACTCATTTCTGTATTTGTTTAAATATTTCAGAATAAGTGAGGAGTTAAGAGTCATTCGCTAACTCCCCACGATAAATTTGTTTTATTTCTAAGTATTAGAGAAGCTCAGTGTGACCCTTAACTTCCTTCAATACCTCGATTGCAATGTTCTTAGAAACCTCAGCGTACTCGAGGAACTCCATTGACTGTGTAGCACGACCCTGTGAAATTGTACGGAGTACTGTTACGTAACCGAACATCTCTGCGAGAGGTACCTTAGCCTTGATTACACGAGCACCGTTCTTCTCCTCCATGCCCTCAACCTGGCCACGACGCTTGTTGAGGTCACCGATGATATCACCCATGTACTCCTCTGGAGTAACAACCTCTACCTTCATGATAGGCTCGAGCAATACAGGAGTAGCCTTTGCTGAAGCAGCCTTGAATGCCTGACGAGCTGCAACCTCAAATGAGAGTGAATCAGAATCCACTGGGTGGAATGAACCATCATAAAGAGTAACCTTGAGAGCCTCAACCTCATAGCCTGCAAGAACACCGTTCTTCATAGCCTCCTTGAAGCCCTTCTCTACAGAAGGAATATACTCTTTAGGTACGTTACCGCCCTTAACCTCATCAATGAATGTAAGACCTGTCTTGCCTGGATCAGCTGGTCCAACCTTAACACAGATATCAGCGAACTTACCACGACCACCAGTCTGCTTCTTGAATACCTCACGGTGATCAACCTCAGCCTTGATAGACTCACGGTAAGAAACTTGTGGACGACCCTGGTTACATTCAACCTTGAACTCTCTCTTCAAACGGTCAATGATGATATCCAAGTGGAGCTCACCCATACCCTCGATAACTGTTTGACCTGTCTCCTCGTCTGTCTTGAAGCGGAATGTTGGGTCCTCTTCTGCCAACTTGATGAGGGCATTTGTCAACTTGTCCATATCCTTCTGGCTGATTGGCTCTACAGAGATACCAATAACTGGCTCAGCGAATGTCATTGACTCAAGTGAAATTGGATGGTTCTCATCACAAAGTGTATCACCTGTCTTGATATCCTTGAAACCTACTGCAGCTCCGATATCACCTGTACCGATAACATCCTGTGGAATCTGCTTGTTTGACTTCATCTGATACAAACGAGCAATACGCTCCTTCTTATCTGAACGTGCATTGAGGACGTATGAACCAGCCTCAAGCTTACCAGAATATACGCGGATAAATGCGAGACGACCTACGAATGGGTCAGTTGCAATCTTGAATGCAAGTGCTGCAAGTGGCTCATCCTCCTTGCTGTGACGCTCTTCCTCCTCGCCAGTGTGTGGGTTAACACCTACAGCAGCTGGAATATCAAGTGGAGAAGGCAAGAATGCCATTACTGCATCAAGAAGACGCTGTACACCCTTGTTGCGGAATGAAGAACCACAAAGCATAGGAGTAACCTCCTGTGCGATAGTAGCCTTACGGATAGCTGTAAGAATCTCGTCCTCTGAGATAGAGTCTGGATCCTCGAAGAACTTCTCCATAAGTGTCTCATCCTGCTCTGCTACTGCCTCTACAAGTTTAGCACGCCACTCCTCTGCCTCAGCCTTCATAGACTCGCGGATTGGACGGTACTCAAATGTAGAACCAAGATCCTGGTGCTCTGTCCAGATAATCTCCTGGTTTGTAATAAGGTCAATTACACCCTCGAATGAATCCTCTGCACCAATTGGAATTACAACTGGAACTGGGTTTGCACCGAGAACCTCACGTACCTGACGTACTACCTCATAGAAGTTAGCACCCGAACGGTCCATCTTGTTAACGAAACCGATACGTGGTACGTTATATTTATTAGCCTGACGCCATACTGTCTCTGACTGTGGCTGTACACCACCTACTGCACAGAACAACGCTACTGCGCCATCGAGGATACGGAGCGAACGCTCTACCTCTACTGTGAAGTCTACGTGGCCCGGAGTATCAATGATATTACACTTGTATGTCTTATCCTTGTACTTCCAGTTTGCTGTTACAGCAGCTGAGGTAATTGTAATACCGCGCTCCTGCTCCTGCTCCATCCAGTCCATTGTTGCTGCACCATCGTGTACCTCACCAATCTTGTGTGTGATACCTGTGTAGAACAATATACGCTCTGTGGTAGTTGTCTTACCAGCATCGATATGCGCCATGATACCGATGTTTCTGGTTAAATGAAGATCTGCCATAATGACTTTCGGTTAATAGTAGTAAATATTAGAAACGGAAGTGTGCGAATGCACGGTTAGCCTCAGCCATCTTGTGCATATCCTCTTTGCGCTTGTAAGCGGCACCTTCGTTGTTATAAGCTGCAACAATTTCAGCAGCGAGCTTCTCGGCCATTGAATGACCTGAACGTTTGCGTGAGTAGAGAATCATGTTCTTGATAGCAAGTGAAGCCTTACGGTCAGGGCGAATCTCAGTTGGAACCTGGAATGTCGCACCACCTACACGGCGGCTCTTAACCTCTACAGCTGGTGTAATGTTCTCAAGAGCCTTCTTGAAATACTCCAAAACTGGCTTCTGCTCCTTCTCTGCCTTGTCTGCTACGCGATCAAGTGCATCATAAAGGATTGTAAATGCTGTAGACTTCTTGCCGTCAACCATCAAATTGTTAACGAACTGTGTTACCATAACATCACCGAATTTTGGATCTGGTAACAATACTCTCTTCTTTGGCTTAGCCTTTCTCATGTTTTTTTCTTGTTTTGCAGTTGATTTTTAGATCCAGCTGTCAAATGCTTGCTTCAACAGTCTCTCACGACTATTTACTCAACCGATTTGCACAACTGTAAACAAAAACTCACTAACCGTTAATGATTATTTTTTCTTTGCAGGTGCTGCTGCTCCCTTACCTGCCTTTGGACGCTTAGCACCGTACTTAGAACGACGCTGCATACGACCTTCTACACCACTTGCATCAAGTGTACCACGTACCAAGTGATAACGTACACCTGGAAGGTCCTTTACACGACCACCACGTACAAGCACGATTGAGTGCTCCTGGAGGTTGTGACCCTCTCCTGGGATGTATGCGTTAACTTCCTTGCCGTTTGTCAAACGAACACGAGCTACCTTACGCATAGCTGAGTTAGGCTTCTTAGGAGTTGTTGTGTATACACGTACACAAACACCTCTACGTTGTGGGCATGAATCAAGTGCTGGTGACTTGCTCTTGTCCACGAGTTTAGTACGACCTTTGCGTACCAACTGCTGAATCGTAGGCATTACTTAAAAATGTATTAAAACGTTATAAATGAAATTGTTGCATGCTATCCATAAGCATAGTCGCCCATAAATAGCGGTCGCAAAGTTAGTAACTTTTTGATTACAAACAAATAAGCAGTGGTTAAAAATACTGAAGGACAATTTTTCCTACTGCTGTTTCTTTATGTATTCCGTGAGTATATGAAATGCTGGATGAACCATCGCTCCATGATCATGCCCGTCAAGCTCATATAGGTACACTTGCTCATGTCCCACTAGCTTCATCATCCTGTACATGTAGGCATTCTCCTCATATCTTCCAAATAATTCCACTTCTCTATCTCCAGAAATCAGCAGTAGCGGTGGACAATCTTTTCTTACATGGTATAATGGCGCATATTTATCTATAATCGGCTGCAATGGCGTTATTCCATGCATCTTTCGATGATTGTAATGGGTTATCATCTGTCCGCTAAATGGTATCAGCGCTTTTATCGCATCTGCATCTATACCATATTTGGCTAGCCACGATTTTTCCAGGCCAACCATACTAAGCAAGTAGCCTCCTGCAGAGTGCCCACTGATATAGATCTTTTCAGTACTACCCCCATATTTGACAATGTTCTTGAATGTCCACGCTATAGATGCCGCCACATCATCAAGACAACTGTCAATCGGGACATTGGGAAGTAATCGATAGTTCGCTGCCACTACCACATATCCTTTTGCCTGAAGTTCTTCTGGTATGTGTTTATTACCTGCCTCAATTCCTCCTCCATGGTACCAGATTACAACAGGACAGTCTTTGACACCTTGAGGATAATAGACATCTAGCTTTCCTCGCTCTTGCGCATATCTGTCTCCAGACTGGGTATAGGTAATATCGGTTATTGTCTTATATTCTGTTTTCTGACTCCAGCCAGATATCGCACCTAGTGCGAAACAGAATACGGTAAGAATTACGTTTTTCTTCATCTTTTATCATAGGTTGATTTATACTGTTTGCAAATATAGTGCATGCCCATGTATATACAATGTCTTCTCGTATTTTTCTGGCCAATAGCCAACACAAAAAAAGGTGGCAAAGTACCAATAGTACCTTACCACCCTGTCTTTGTATAGAATATTTTCTGCTATATTCCGAATGTAACGCCAAATGAGTATCGGCCACCTATCTCGTCACCATATACAAACTCTCGTTTGGTATCATTGAACAAGTTGTTGGCATTGAAGAACACCTCCATATAGTTGGTTGGATGGTACGTCACCTTCATATTTACAACAAACTTGCCTTCTATCTTCTCTGTCTCTCTAGATGCATTGTACATTGTCTTCGCCTCTTGCTTGCCGTAGAAGTATGCAGATGGCGCTACTGTCAATGCTTTGATTGGCTTGTATATCAATGATAACGATCCGTAGAATGCTGGTGTATATTTGTGTTTGTGACCATTCTCTAATTCGTCTTGCGTATATTTCGCATCTCCTATAGAGAACATCATATCTCCGCTTTTCTCATCTATTGTCTCTTGCATCTTGTATACCAGGTTATAGTATAAAGCGGGGGCAAATTTCTCATCGTTCACGTCTCTAAGTCGCTCCAAGTCACTAGACGAACCGGTAAACCATGGGTTCTGCGCTTTCCACGCATCAACATCCGATACTTTGAATGTGTTTGCTATATATTTCTTGTCATGACGGTACAGGTCTAGCATCACATTCATCAAGCCATCATAGCACGCATCTATCTGCTCACGTATTGCCATATTTTGCTGATACATGAAGTATTTGTCTATCTTGGTATTCTGAACGGTTGCATTGACTTTTGCAACAAGATGGCTGTTGACAATCCAATCAACATTAACGCTCGCCCCTATCTGTTTTACTTTGTATGGCAGATTCTGATACTGAACGTTCGAATGTGTACTCACAAAGTCTTTGAGAAAGGCAGTGAAATCGTTTCTGAA
Source organism: Bacteroidales bacterium (assembly GCA_024401415.1). Taxonomy (GTDB): domain Bacteria; phylum Bacteroidota; class Bacteroidia; order Bacteroidales; family Marinilabiliaceae; genus W3P20-009. The sequence continues at coordinate 10,808 of JAKSLC010000055.1, forward strand.
TTTTGAATTGCTCATCGCACTCGCTACAGACGAAAAATCTACTCCATTCAATCTCTGTTGATCTATGAAGTTGTCCATATTACGGATTCCAGTGTACAAATCACTTCCTGATGTTGTAGTTCTAGAGTTTACCGACATCAATGATCCATAGTCACTGCTTACCGTATAGAACCCTTCTAAGTCCACGTTTATTCCTTGTGTAGGTCGCACCCTGTACCCTATTTCTATGTTGTCGGCATGCATTACGTCTGCATCTTCATTGCCTTTAAACAACATGTAGTCTGGTTCTCCAAGTTCAGAACGTACCCACTCATAGTTACTTGAGGAGTTTATCAGAATTCCCGAACGGTTAGCTCTCGAATAAACTGCTCTAATCACGTTTTTCTCATTCAGGTTATATGTAACCGAGAATAACCACGATGGGAATGCCTTGTCTGGCACTTTAAGTTTGTCTACTCTACCGGCAGCAATAAGTCTCAATCTGTCCATGGCTACATAATCAAGTTTTAGGCTCAATGCTGTCTGGCTCAACTCACAGTCGTCGTTAAGGTATGAACTGTATTTTCTTCTGGCAACACCCCACTCTTCTCCATCCAAAGGATTGAATGATGCTGTCTTTGACACATCATCCCGGTATGCATAATAGGCGTTATAGTCGCTATCTCCTATTCGTGTATATTGGTAGTTAACGCCTGGACGGATACTTAGATTCCCTATCGGCATGAAATCGTATTCAAGGTTGCCGTTGAATTGCTGATTTCTCATCTTGAAACCGAATGTTCCTTTGGCTAGGTTTTGCGGACCGTCAAAGTAGTTCAACTGGAGCAATCCTCCTCTTACGTTAAATCTACCGTCTATGTATGCTGTCTTACTTGTTCTCTCATTGAATGGAACCTGGTCGTTCATCAATGCAGTGCCTTGAACGTATGATTGTTGATAACCTCCTGTAATCGCTATGTCAATTTTTTTCAATGCATCGTTGTAGTATACTCCTCCGTTAATGCCCATATTCTTACGGGCTCTGTCTGGATGCCCAAACATAGCACTAATTGGCGACTCTGGCTCTGTCAGGGAATGAACGTCCCCGCTGGCATCTATGGTCTTAAGCTTCCCGAATTCTTCTATGCTGACATATTTGCCTTTTGCAAATTCCGACGAACGCCCTGCAGCTACTCCTTTATTGAAGTAGTCTATCTCTGTGCCATTCATGGCAGAAGGTATGACAAATATCTTGTCCGTAGGACGGTTTCTCATCTGCGCATTTCCACTTATAGATACCGCAAGTTTTTTGTTGAAGGATTTGCGCATCACAACGTTCGCTACGCCATAGTTCATATTTCCTATGGCGAATGTTCCCTCTACCGTTTTCGCCCCATCTTTTGGTTTGCTGGTGATAATGTTGATTACTCCTGTAACGGCGTTGGCTCCATACAATGCACCGCTCGCGCCTCTCACTACCTCTATACGCTCCACATCCTCTACACCTATTGGCAGACTCTCCCACATCGTCGCTCCTGAGATATAGTTGAACACAGGTCGGCTGTCTATCATAACCAGTGTGTTGGTATTCTCTGTGTACATTAATGTGTGACCATCAGGCACATTATCCAATCCTCTCAGGTGCACATCATAACTGCCGTTTGTCTTTTCTCTGACAATAACTCCTGGCAATAATCTCAATGCCTCTTCAAAGGTAGTACACCCAAAGGTATGCATCTCCTCTTTCGTTATTACAGAGGTCGAGAGTGGCGATTTGAACGAATCTTCTTCTTTCTTTGATGCCGACGAGACGTTTTTGTTCATTATAAGGGTAAATAATTCGTCTACACTGCTAAGCCCCAATGTCTCAACTGCCGCCATAAGATCCTCAAGTGGCAATTCTGCCAATTGCTCGGTATCCATAGCTAAGATTTGCTCTCGTGTCAATGCTTGCTGTGCGAACATGCTAACCGACAATAGCATGACTACACAAAGTATTAAATATTTGATTTTCATATTATACCTGTTTGATATGGTTATCTCTTCTTGTTAACTGCTAAGCGGAATCCTAAGTATTCGTTTCTGGATGCCGGATAGTCGCTATATACTCTGGCATGTATAACACTTCTACCATCTCCGGTATCAAAACTGCCGCCTCTGATAACTCTGTCTACACCCTCTTTCGGACCAGTAGGGTCTTCTTGTTCTCCGTTTTCGTAGTAATCGTAGTAATCCGATGTCCATTCCCAAAGGTTTCCTGTCATATCATATATGCCTAACGCATTTGGTTGTTTGGTCTTCACTTCATGAGTCACCTGACCTCCGTTGATATACCACCAGGCTACATCGTCTATGTTGTTCGATCCCGAAAATCTTATGTATTCGGACTGCTCTCCTCCTTGGGCCGCATACTCCCACTGCGCTTCGGTAGGTAATGTAAATTCATATCCGTCTGGCAATAGGTTTGCACTGTTCAATTTCGGCAGAAATTTATTACAGATGTCATAGATACTTACATGGTATGCAGGGTAGTTGGCCCCTCTTCCTCTCTTCTTGGACCATTGTTTTGCTCCTTGGTTCGGGGTTTGCCCTACTACTGCTTCCCACAATCCTTGCGTCACTTCTGTCTCTCCTATAGCATAGGTCGACATCTTTACTAGATGTACCGGTCCCTCATATTCTGTTGCCACCTCATCATAGTTCGGTTTTGAAGGGTCTGTAGACTGGCATCCCATCAGGAAGGAACCAGCAGGTACCTTAATCATAGTAAAGTCTACTCCATTGAATGACATCTTACAAGTCTTCTCTAATGGATTTCCACTCTTACAAGATGCCGCATCAACCACAACCTCTTTTGCCTCTTCTTCGTCTTCTATCTTATCGTGTTCACATGATAACAACAACGAGGAAGCAACAAGAGTTGCAATAAGTTTAGTTTTACCGCAAATCTCTTGAGCGTTTCTAATTCGTTTCTTCATCGTATATACATTAAGTTTGAGGCAAAACTACTATATCCATATACCTCATGTTCCCGTTTGCTGTTTTTTCATCATCGTTTTCATGTTATTTAACAATATATATCGCCAATTACACCTTTTTTTACCTTAATCTTGCATATAGCACTTAGCTATTATACCTTTGCAGCACACCAGACACATACCAGAAATAAATCAAACAAACTTATATACATGAAGAATCTTTTTTCAGTTATTTTTACTCTATGCATCACAATCAGCCTTTGGGCTCAAAACCCCAACGTGGGCGACCATTATCTCTATTGCCACATGAGTGATCGCGGAGAGTGGACTGCCTATGCTGTAAGTAAGGATGGCATACATTTCCAGGACCTTATCGAGGGCGATTCCATTTTTTCAGCACATAAGCTGGCCCGCATAGAGGGTGGAACTCGAGATGCTTATATCTGCCGCAAACACGATAATAGTGGCTATATTATGGTAACTACTGATATGTGCGTGCGAAAGAGTAATAAATGGAATAACTATGGCATAGATCTTCTCTCTTCTGTCGACTTGATTAATTGGGAATCTGTAACTTTCGACTTCCGCCAAGGTCCTTCTATCTTTTCCGACCCTGAGTCACCTGATCCATATAAGGACTATTCCACTATATGCCGTGTATGGGCTCCTCAGATCTTTTGGGATCCAGAATATGTATGGTCTAATGGAAAGAAAGGTGGGTACATGATTTACTACTCTCTCCTGAACACACCAGAGGAGGGGTACGATCGCATGTATTATTCGTATGCCGATGAAGATTTCAAAACACTGACTAAACCTAAACTTCTATTCGATTGGGGGTACGCTACAATAGATTGCGACATCAATTACCTCGAGTCGGATGGATTATACCACATGATGATAAAAAAAGAGGGCGGCAAACCTGGCATCTTTACCGCTTCTTCTAAAGATCTCACTAGTGGCTGGGGTGAGCCTGTCGATGACGATTTCGTTAGTTTCGAGGGCAAACTTATGTGCGAAGGTGTTTCTACTTTCCGCGTCGATGGTGAAGAGGGATGGCGAGTAGCGTATATACAGTACTCTACACATCCTAAACATTATCGTATCTGTAAAGCCGACAAATACCTGCGAAACTTCAATTCTCCAGTGGATATAGACGGTGTCTCGTCTCCTCAACATGGCTCTTTCATGAAAATCACTGCAGAAGAGTACAATCGCCTACTCAACTGGCACAATGAAGAAATGGCTAAGCGCAGTAGATAGTCTTGCTATAAATGAATTTCCAGAGGGGTTACATGATAACGTAATGTGACCTCTCTTTTTAGTTTACCACCCATCATAAAACATAAAATCACCCTATCATGGTGCTGCTTAACACTACTTTTGCCTCATTATAATTTATAGTCTATGCGCATTATTTCAACAGCACTTTTTATTTTAGTCTCATTTTTATCTACTGGGTGTCAGAAAGCATCTCTTTCGTCCCCATTAAGCGTTCTTATGAGTTATAGCGAGATGCACCGCACCCCTAATAGTGTCAATTTAGATTTCAGACCTGTACCGAAATGGAACTATAGCGCAGGTCTCGAATTGTATGCTATGCTAAAAGTGGCTCAGCAGTATCAAAACGACTCTATATTAAATTATGTATACTCGTATCCCGACTCTTTAATCTCTCAAGATGGTATCATCAGTGGATATAAATGCGAAGAGTATAATATCGATAACGTTAATGCCGGGAAACTTCTATTCGATTTATATGACATTACTCATGAAGACCGATTCAGAATAGCTGCTGACAGTTTGCGCGCTCAAATGTACACTCACCCGCGAACGTCCGAAGGCGGTTTTTGGCATAAGAAGACTTATCCTTATCAGATGTGGCTCGACGGACTCTTCATGGGTGCTCCTTTCGTGGCTCAGTGGGGGCATAGGAATAACGAAGATGTGGCTTCTGATATGCTCCGTCAGTTCACAATAGTGGGCAGCCATACTTATGATCCTATCACAAAGCTATACCGCCATGCTTGGGATGAATCTCATACCCAATTCTGGTGCGACAGCATTACCGGTCAGTCTCAGCATGCATGGGGACGCGCTAATGGTTGGTATATGATGGCCATGACCGATATTCTAGAGTTCATCCCTGACACCGTTGCCGAACGTTCTGAAGTAATAAAAATATATTCTGATTTGGCTGAGACTCTATTGTCTTATCGCGACTCTGTGTCTGGTATGTGGTATCAGGTATTGGATTCTCCACAAAGAGTGGGCAACTATATCGAATCTACTTGCTCTGCTATGTTCATATACTCTTTCTTAAAGGGAGCTCGTCTCGGTTATCTGCCTGAAAAGTTTTTAGAAATAGGTAGAGAATCATATAGACAGTTTGTCAATTATTTCATAAAACATAATCCCGATGGTTCTATATCTCTTACCGATTGTTGCGCTGTAGCTGGCCTAGGTGGCAAACAGCAGAGAGATGGTTCTTTCTCTTATTACCTTTCTGAGCCTATTCGAGACAACGACCCTAAGGGTATCGGACCTTTCATTCTTGCTTCACTAGAAATAGAGAGATAATTTTTCATCCTTTTCCTTACT
>JAKSLC010000056.1 GCA_024401415.1 Bacteroidales bacterium
ACTACCTTTATCGATCACTAATGTATCTGGTGATACACTACCATGATCATCGCTATCGATTTCAAGATACAAAGTTATTTGTTCTTTATGGCTACAACCAATTAGTCAACTTAAACTTGATGCGCCTATTGATGCGCTTATTAATGGTATTAGCAATTTATTTTTTTTCATTTTTATTCGCCTTTACTTCGTTATATCGTTTTCAGTTATTTACATTTATCAAAACGAAAAAAGCTTGCTGCATTTCCAAATCAGGAATCATATATGTATCCAAGAGAAGAACCATTCTCTTTCAGTAATTCCTCATATTTTTCTTTATCAAATGATTCAAATATCTGATGCAAGTGAGCTACAATATCTCTACGTACAGGCGTGAGTTTTTCACTGCTATCAATATAATGAAGGTTCATTATATGTGACATCGATTCTTGTAAGCGTTTCGCATTACTTTCAAGAAGGTCTATTTGTGCGATAGCCGGACTCTCTGTCGAAATCTCTTCCCTCAGTGCCCTTATCGGCTCCAATATATTGTTAATAGGAGTACTCAACTCTTTGGATATCGCCTTGAAGAATACATCCTTTTGCTCTGATAATGCACTATCGCTCATTTCGTACTCATACCTGATAGTACGCATGTTGCGCGTTTGCAAAAAGAAGATGCACAACTGTATAAGACACCACGCCAGTCCCACAAAGAGCAATGAATATACAACGAACGCAATAGGCGATGCATACCATGGAGGTAGGATACGTATAGGTAATGAATATTCATAGTTATTGGTGTACCCATCTGAATTTGTTGCCGACACATATAGTGTGTACTTTCCTGGCAGCAAATTGGCGAATGTTACTTCAGGTTTATTGGTGACAAATCTCTCATCTGACAATCCTTCTAGGCGACATGTATATGTAGTCTTGGTTGGAAGAATATAGTTTAATGTTGAAAATTCCACTGAGAACAATGACACTCTTGATGGGATTTCTACTTCTCCCGAATTAAGATATAGCTGCTTGTCCAGTGGTGTGACATCAAAAATTTGTTTGTTAGATTGAGACTCTTCTCCAAACAACTTAAGCGAGGTAAAATGTACTTGCGGAGGATCCACATTTAAAAGCAGGTCTATAGGAGAAAACTCAGACAATCCGAAAGAACGACCAACTAATATTCGTCCATCAGACAAACTTTTCATAGCTCGTTGGTTGTATGTCCCATCTTCTAGTCCATCATCTTTAGTAAATTTGCACTGCGTGAATTTATAAATATTCTCTCTTGTTGGATTAGTCGACACTCGAATATAGGCCAAGCCATCTGCCGTTGATACCCATATGTTATGCTCTTCATCTTCCGCTAAAGCCGAAACGAAGTCGTTCGTAACCTCAGAATATAGTTTTATTGGGGTGATATCATTGGATACCGGGTTATATATGCACAAACCTGATTGTGTTCCAACCCACAGCAAACCTCTAGAGTCTTCCAATAGATCATGAATATTCTCATGAAGTATCTTGTAGTTTTTCTCCTCATCCAGTATTCTGAATGTAGGTGTACTGTTTGTTCCAGTAATAACCATCACACCATGCTCCGTACCTGCATACAAACTATTTGTAGTACGCGAGGCCTCAATACACGATATGTAGTCGGAATGTATCTTATGGCTCTCTCTATTATAGCTGGTATAAGTACCGGTCTTGGTATCGTATGAGCATAAGCCTTTGTTCAATGTCCCTACCCAAATCGTACCATTATGCCTTTTTTCTATCGACCATATACTTGGACATGATATCGACTCAGGAACATCTTTTCTATCCTTGAAGTTGGTAAATGTCTTTCCATCAAATATCGAGAGGCCTCCAAGAAATGTACCTATCCACAATTTTCCATCATCAGCCATTTTTAGCGCAACTATCACATCAGCTGGTATAGAATTTGGATTCTTACTGTCGTGCTTGTATACCTTACATTGTTTTGTCGAATTATCAATGTATGCAAGACCACTTCCATTAGTTCCTAACCACAAATTACCTTTCTTGTCTTGCTCTATCGTTGTGATATTAGAAACAAATGTCGGGTCAATATCTTTCAGATAGTCTAACTTATCAACATTGAAACGGAAATTTGTCGGATTGTAGTATGACAGTCCTGAATGGTAATACCCCAACCAGATGGTACCTTCATGGTCCATATACACTTCACTCGTAGCATCGTCAACTATAGATCTGTTGTCTCGCTCTTCATGCTTAATGTATTTTACTTTACCATTCCTCTTGTCAATAAGTATAACTCCAGCATGATCAGTAGCCACCCATAGTACTTCGTCTCTGTCTTGAATGATATTTCGTATCATGTACGATGGCACAAATATCTTACTGCCAGGGGAATTATCATAGTACGACCATTTGTCTGTTCTTGGGGCATATCGCCACAATCCCATACAATCCCTGTTATGAACCCAAATCTCACCATCATTATCTATAAATGGTGTGTTACGACCTGGCTTCAATTCACTTATTATTGGCTCTGCAACTATAACTTTTGTCTCAAGATCGACTCCAGAGATATCTATCGTTCCTACCTCTCCATTACGAGACACGTATACCAACTGATGGTCTCGCTCATACATTCCATAAACAGAGGCCGATAATGGTTGCTTTAGTGATACTTTTATCAGTTCCGTCCTACTTTTAATGGAAACGTACAGCTCATTCTCATACGATACCCAAACGTTGTATAACTTATCTACATAAGTTACTGCGTTCATTTCATAAGCATCCTTGGGTAGATATCGGGAAACATCAGAAGAGAATGTATCCGTATTCTTATCGTATATACAGTTGCCAGTCGACGTACGAATGTACATTTTGTCGCCATATATATCTCGCGCCCAGTGAACGAAGTTCGCCTTTAAGGATGTTGTATCATTCGTAATCGTCTGATATGTTTTTATTCTATAACCGTCATAACGGTTCAATCCCCATGCTGTAGATATCCACATAAACCCTTCAGAATCCTGATACACATCATTTACTTGGTTATGTGATATGCCATTTTCTACAGAAAGATGCCTGAATCCATAATCCTTGGCACTCGAACAAAGTGCAACAGACAGGATTAACACACTTAATATATATAGTCGCATATGTAGCTTCATTTGTAAATATTTTGCGAAATTAATCAGACTTTTGCTAATTTAGTCATTATCGGACAATGTAAAAATATTTTTTTCATCTTTGTGCTGAAAATATGATTTGAATGATGGTTCCACAAAATCCAGAAATGCTTTTAAGTTTCATAAATATGAAGCTTAGAGACGAATTTGAGACATTTGAAGAGTTATGCAATGTCTTAGATATAGACGCTGACGAAATATCAGAAAAACTCCACAATGCTGGCTATGAGTACATGCCAGATCAGAATCAGTTCAAGTAACTAATTTGAAGTTCAATTCAACGTTTTAATATTTATATGAACAAATACTTTTCTTTCGCACTTGGTGTGGCTTCTATTGGTTTGGTTGCTTGCCAACAGGCCCCCACACAAAAGTGCTGCAATGACAAGATGTCCGACGCTGATATCGAGGCTCGCATTGATACTATCTTACCTCAACTCTCCATAGAGGAAAAGGCTGCTATGTGTCATGCCCAATCTAAGTTCTCTACTCCTGGCGTAGCACGTCTCGGCATTCCTGAGTTGTGGTGGTCTGATGGCCCTCATGGTGTGCGCGCCGAGATTAATTGGAATGATTGGGGTTACGCCTCTTGGAACAACGACTCTTGCACTGCGTTTCCTGCACTTTCTGCTCTCGCAGCTACTTTCAATCCTGACTTGGCATATATTTATGGCGTCGCTCTGGGCGAGGAGTCTCGTTATCGTAAGAAAAATGTAATCCTCGGCCCTGGTGTTAATATCTATCGTACACCTCTAAATGGCCGTAATTTCGAGTACATGGGTGAAGATCCTTTCCTCGCTTCTACTCTAGTTGTTCCATATATTCATGGCGTACAGAGCACAGGTACTGCTACTTCTGTAAAGCATTACGCTCTTAACAACCAGGAGGAGGATCGTATGGGTGTTAATGTCCAGGTTAGCGAACGCGCCCTCCGCGAACTTTACTTACCAGCTTTCAAGGCTGCTATTGTCGACGGAAAAGCATGGACTATCATGGGCTCGTATAACCGATACAACAATCAGCACTGCTGCCACAATGAGATACTCCTAATGGATATTCTCAAAAAGGAGTGGGGCTTCGATGGTGTAGTTGTTTCCGACTGGGGCGGTGCACACGACACTAAAGAGGCTGCTCGTTTCGGCCTCGACGTTGAGATGGGTTCTTTCACTAATGGTCTTGATGCCCAAATGGGCAATTTCGGTTGGGACGATTATAATCTCGCTCGCCCATATATCAATGCAATCAAGAAGGGTGAACTTCCAGAATCTGACCTCAATGATAAGGCTCGCCGCATTCTGCGTCTCAATTTCCGCACAAATAACAATTGGGGTCCTGGCCGTATGACGTGTGAGGCTCACATGAAAACGGCTCACGATATCGCTCGCGAGGCTGTTACTCTCCTTAAGAACGAGGGTAATATTCTTCCTCTCGACCCTGCTAAGCAGATGAAGATTGTCGTAATCGGTGAGAATGCAACTCGCACTCTCGTTAAGGCTGGCGGCTCTTCCGAACTCAAGCCTAAGTACGAAATCGCTCCTCTCGATGGTATCAAAAAGCAGTTCCCTAATGCCGATATCCAATACGCAACAGGATACACCTCAGGTCCTGCTTTCTATGGCTTCGCTCCTGCTCCTAAGGAGGACCAGAAGAAGCTCAAAGCTGAGGCTGTCGAATTGGCTAAATCCGCAGATGTTGTAATTTACGTAGGCGGTCTCAACAAGAATTATCAGCAGGATTGCGAGGGCGGCGATCGTCAGAGCTACGAACTGCCTTTCGGTCAAGATGCTCTTATCGATGCTATCGCTGAGGTTAATAAGAATATCGTAGTTGTTCTTGCTTCTGGCAACGCATATTCTATGCCTTGGCTCGACAAGGTTAACGCAGTTGTTCAATCTTGGTATCTAGGTTCTGAAGCTGGTAATGTCATAGCAGAGGTTCTCGATGGTACTATTAATCCTTCAGGAAAACTTCCTTTCTCTTTCCCTGTTAAGTTGGCTGATAGTGCCCCTCATAGCTTCAACGATCCTATGGTTTACCCTGGTGTCGACCATCAGCAGATCTATAAGGAGGATATTCTCGTTGGTTATCGTTGGCACGACACAAAGGGTATTAAGCCTTTGTTCCCATTCGGATTCGGTCTCTCATATACTACTTTCGACGTTAAGGATATCAAGGTCAGCAACTCTGCTAATGAAATCAAGGTTGCTGCTAATATCGCAAATACTGGAGCTGTTTGCGGTGCCGAGGTCCTCCAAGTATACGTAGGCAAGGTCGACAGTAAGGTGTCTCGTGCTCAAAAGGAACTTAAGGGCTTCCTGAAGATTATGGTCGACAAGGGAAATTCAGCAGCAATCAACATCTCCGTACCTGTAGAATCTCTCAAGTTCTTCAATGAGGAAACTCACTCATGGGAACTTGAAAAGGGTAAGTATATGGTATATGTTGGCACTTCTTCTGCCGATATTCTCGAAACTGTTGAAATAGAATTATAATTCACATTTCATCATACTTTATTGGGTCTGGATTCGTCTGGACCCAATATGTATTCTCCAAAAACAAATTGAGGGCGCACCTGTCAAAGGAGCACCCTCAATTTCTTATTTTATATGTTTTATACGCTAAATTTAGGCTCGCAAGTAAGGTTGACACCCAATCTCTTGAATACTCGCTCATCAACAGACGATAGTATAACCGACGAGTGTACTTCACATCCTTTCAACTTGCCTAGTTGCTCCATAGCTATCTCTGCCAATGGATTGGTCGTAGCACTGATAGACAAGGCTATAAGCGTTTCATCTGTATGTAGACGCGGATTACGGTTCCCAAGATGATCTACTTTAAGATGCTGAATAGGATCTAGTATCACTGGGGCCATAAGGTGCATATCATCTGGTACATTGCCTAATATCTTTAACGCATTTAGAAGCAATGCAGACGATGCCCCTAGAAGATCTGTAGTCTTTCCTGTTACTATAGTTCCATCAGGTAGTTCCATCGCTGCAGCAGGGTTGCCTGTTGCAGCCTCTTTCGCTAGCGCTGGGGCTACTGTGCTGCGCACCTCAGGGTTAACACCTGCCTTACGCATTAATAACTTCAACTTATTTACAACATCTTCGTTGCATTTGCCTTGCTTGAAGTCACATGCAGCAACATAATATCGGCGGATTATCTCTTGACGAGATGCCTCTTTCACAGCCTCATCATCAGAAATACAGTTACCCACCATATTTACACCCATGTCTGTCGGCGATTTATATGGACATTTGCCCATAATCTTCTCAAATAAAGCATCAAGTATTGGGAACGCCTCAACGTCTCTGTTGTAATTGACAGTCGTAACATTATATGCCTCAAGATGGAATGGGTCAATCATATTGACATCATTCAAATCAGCAGTAGCAGCCTCGTATGCAAGATTAACAGGATGGTTAAGAGCAATATTCCAAATAGGGAATGTCTCAAATTTAGCATATCCAGCTTTAATGCCTCTGTGATATTCGTGATAAACCTGACTTAGGCATGTAGCTAGTTTTCCTGAACCAGGACCAGGGGCAGTAACAACTACCAACTCTCGCGAGGTCTCTACATAGTCATTTTTTCCAAAGCCATCCTCACTTACTACTCTTGATGTATTTGAAGGATACCCCTCTATGGTATAATGATGGTATACCTTTATTCCCATGCCTTCAAGACGGGCCTGAAACGCTAATGCTAATGGTTGGTTATTGAATCGTGTAAGAACTACACTTGAAACATACAATCCAAATCCACGGAATACACCAATAAGACGTATAACATCTAAATCGTATGTGATACCAAGATCTCCTCGTACCTTGTTTTTTTCAATGTCATCAGCGTTGATGGCAATAACCATCTCCACTTTATCTTTCAGTTGCAAAAGCATCTGAAGTTTACTGTCTGGCTGAAATCCGGGAAGAACGCGAGACGCATGATTATCATCATACAACTTACCTCCAAATTCAAGGTACAGTTTTCCACCAAACTGCGAAATGCGCTCTCTGATATGCTCCGATTGCATCTGCAGATATTTGTCGTTATCAAAACCTATCTGTATCATTGCTTTATATATTGTGCGATGCTATAAATCGGGTCACAAAGTTAGGCATTTATCACTAATTCTTTTCACAAAGAATGTAAAATCTAATGGTAGAATTTTGCTTGAACAGCATCTCGCTTCATTCTGCTAGCTATCTCTTGAGGTGTCACGTCCACTGGTGTTCTGGTAAACTCAGGTACGTTATAGCTACGTTGTAGTTGCTTGTTTTGCAACGGATTGCGTTGTGGCAAAACAAATGGCTTGTGTTCTTTGCCTTCTTTGTCTATATACGAGATATATGGTCTGGTGTATGCCCCGTCTTCTCTGCGGGAACTTACCACCATCCACCTGCCATTACTACTCCAGCTATGATAGCTCTCCACATCTCCACTATTCAACCCATCCATATACCTGCCCTCTCCAGTTTCTGTATCTATCTGATAGATATCAGCATCTCTATGCCATATATGGAATACTCCAAAGGCTCCCAATGTCACAATCAAGTATTTCCCATCAGGAGAAAACCTTGGCAATGTTGCACTCAATCCTTTATCGATATAATAACGACTGGTCATAGTATCTGCTTTCAACACCATCTCCTCTTCTCCAAAGGTTCTGGTTGATGAATGGAATTTACGTCGCACTATATTGTATTTTACTTTATAGAAGTTCTCACGCAATTCATCCCACACTCTGCCTTCTGACGCTGTTACTTGGTAGTCGGCTTTCGAATAGTATAACCACTCCCCGTCTGGCGTCCACGTTGGATAGCATTCAAACTCTTTTGTCCCTATACTCACTGGGTATACAGTATTTGCCTCTATATCATAGAGTATCATATCACTCCCCTCGTCTTGCACCTCTATTTTATTTCTGTCTAGCGTATGGAATACCTGTCCTGTCTTGTTTAGAGAATATGCTATCAGATTCTCTTTTGGATGCCAGGCAGGGTATACTCCGGCGCTTATGGTGGAGTCTGTCTTCAGATTTATCTTATTTACTCTGCCGTCTCTTACTATTAACGTACCGCCTAATGCAGCTCTCGCATGAAATTGCATCTCACTGCCGTTATAGTTATGGAATGAGTGACAGTTTATGCATTGCGCTTTTTCATCTGTACTGGTTATTCTAGTATCATAGATCACTCTCTCTTCCCACGATGTCAGATCGCGCTGGTTAATACTCAGTGCATCGTACAGTATATAGCCTGGTGAAACAAGTCGGTATGCTAGATATTGATCTATCTCATCTTTGACTATTGTTATTTCCCATGGTGATGTCTTATACCACTTACCTCCATTTTTCAGGTATGTTTCTATGGTCATATTTCCCCCATCAGAAATCAATCCATGCCACTCTTCCTCATTAGGCACCACATCTTGTCCTCCAACAGCAATCTGCTTATCTCCAACTGTCAACACCGTCACATATCCATCAGCTTCTTGTTGTATATGGAATGTTAAAGGAGCAATATTACATGGTATTACCACATCTCTATAGTCTGGATAGATAGCCAATTCCTCGTGTACGTCTGTATACTCTTGCGGTATACTTACATTGCAAGAGATTAAAGTTATGGCTGCAAGTATGTATGGTAATATCTTTATCATATTATTCCTCTGTTTAGCGTGTAATAGTAGAAATATGTGCGACCGAATTGTTGCCATAGCAGGTTGGCCTGCTGATCTCTTTGCAAATGCTCTGTCTTATGATACGCCTGCTTAAACATCTCAAAACTTCGTCTCACCTCTTCTGAGTATGGTTGATTGAGCATCTCTTCATTTCCATCCAGACTGGCCATCAATATCGCAGCTTCCTGATAATGCTTGGGTACATTTACTATATCTCTGTTTAAAGACACATATTGAATAAAGCGCTCAAAGAATAGTTTATTATCGCGTTTTATCATGGCCGAAATCATACCAAACTCTTGTATCTTGCTTTCGTTCACATCACTTTTAGCATAATAGTCTATTATGTTGTCAGATGTGTTTCCGTTCTCAACCTCAAGTGTATTTCGATAGTGTATCAATGAGCGGACCCACATTATATCCTTATCGTTACTGATCAGCGAAGGGTCTTTCGCCAACGAATAGTAGTAATCAGCCCATTCTTTATGAAACATTGTCTGACGCAGAATATCTATATACCTCATCGCCAATCTGTACTCTCCTACAGTAATGGAACATTTGATAAAGTTTTTCAAACCCTCTACATCCCATCCATAACACACACATGTCTCCATCGCCCATCTATAGGCTAGGTATGGCATTCCTGAGTAGTAGTATTGCTGACTAGCACATATCGGTGGCAACATCAGGTCGTATGGCACCACAGATTTTTGTGTCTCATTAATATAGCTGAATGCGTAGTCTCCTAACTTCCCTAGTCGCCACAGTGCCATATTTCTCGCAAATACAATCTGCCTCGTCGGATTGAATATCTTCTTACTGTCGTCCAACACATTTAATACTCCATACCAGTCTCCTTTTTCCATCGCTCTGGAAACTTGGAGTTCTCTTCTGAAGTTGTTATTGTTGTAGTTGCATTTCAACAATAGGCCTACTGCCACTAATGCCACCGCACATGCTATATATCTTTTTACCGTATCTTTCAATGTCAATCTGCTGACAAGCGGCAACATGATTCCTACGACAATGCCAATGTATGGTATGACATATACAGACTGCCATTGTTTTGATATGTATAGACTTGGTAATGCAGCATAAATAATCTGCCCCATCATCACTGTCGCATGCGTATAGTAGAATATCATACACGACACAAATGTAACAGCTACTGCTATTACAATATTGATGATTCTCTTCTCAGCCCATATTGCTGTTACTAGCGATGCCAATATCCCGTAAGAGCCCATCATGGGGTACGCTACAAACGACACTATGCATACAAATATCATCTGCCAAATTCCTTTTAGCAATGACGACAGGTATAGCAATATAGAAATAATGAGAATAGCCAACGAAGGCACTACAAGAAAACCTTGTAGTTTAATAAAGAACAGTGAATATCCGATTTGCGAAATAACGGAGTATAATGAAACTGGCAATAACGCAAGAAGACCAGCCAATTCCAATTTAAGCCTCATTCCCTTTATCAACAGAGATATAGTTGCTCCCCACATCAACACAAGAATTAATACTCCCAATATAGGATAGTAGAAAAATTGTGTAATAAAAGCAGACGCATAGGTAAGCCAACCGCCAGGAAGAGCTGTCGACTCATTGAAAAATTGCTCTGTAGGCAGAAATAAACTTTGCTCTTGCGCTCGGTATAAAAGGTCCGTATGTTGTAGCAGCAGTAACAATCCTACAACAATTACAGCTAACCAAGGGAGACTATACAGTAGGTATTTTACTAGGTCTTTGGTTTTCATTTGTCATGGTAACAGCTAGAGGTGAATGGGGACTTATAACGTCCCCTTGGTACTAGGCAGCTGATATTTGTATATATCTCTCTTCACCGCCATCTTGATGCTCTTCGCCAAGGCTTTGAATATGCCCTCTATCTTATGATGCTCGTTCTGTCCCTCTGCCTTTATATTCAGATTCATCTTGGCAGCATCCGAGAAACTCTTGAAGAAGTGAAGAAACATCTCCGTTGGCATATCTCCTATCTTCTCGCGCTTGAATTCAGCATCCCATACTAGCCATGGCCTGCCTCCGAAATCCAATGCTACCGAGCATAAACAGTCATCCATAGGCAAACAGAAGCCATATCGTTCAATTCCTCTCTTGTCGCCTAATGCTTTTAATACACACTCTCCAAGAGCAATAGCCGTATCTTCCATTGTGTGGTGCTCATCAACGTTAAGGTCTCCCTTAACCTTAATTGTCAAATCACTCAACGAGTGCTTGCCTATCTGCTCTAACATATGGTCAAAGAATCCCAACCCTGTTGATATGTCACATTTTCCTGTACCATCAAGGTTTATCTCTACAAAGATATCTGTCTCTTTCGTGGTGCGCTGCACTCGTGCTGTACGCTCTCCGGCAAAGAGTAGTTCTGATACCTGATTCCACGACTCCACGTAGGTTACACCATCTGGCATAGCCCCAAGTTCGTGTATCGATGAGAATTCTGACCTTCCTTCTATTGTAGTCAAATCCGGATCAGAGAGTATCAACGCCTTACACCCAAGGTTTCGTGCAAGCTGCGCATCTGTTTCTCTGTCTCCTATCACATAACTGTTCGCCATGTCTACCTCGGGATTGTTGATATATTCTGTCAACATTCCTGTCCCTGGCTTACGGTTCGGATGATTATCCTCTGGATAGTGCTCATCTATTTTCTGCGCAGCAAATCTGATACCTTCTCCCTCTAGAGTCTGCATGATGAGTCTATGCAATGGCTCAAATTTCTCCACTGGGTTGGCTGGCGTACCTAATCCGTCCTGATTACTAACCAATACGAGTTCAAAGTCTAGTTTCTGAGCTATGAACGATAGATTTCTCATCATTCCTGGCACAAAGACCAATTTTTCTAGGCTATCTATCTGCCCATCTGCTGGCTATATGATAAGGGTGCCGTCTCTGTCAATCAATAATATCCCTTTCATATCGGATGGAGTGCGTTGTATGTGTGTTACTGTATTTCTGATAATAGTATATCGTTCTCTTCTGGCGTACCTACCGTTATGCGTAGACAGTTTTTGCAAAGAGTAACGTTATTTCTGTTTCGTGTCACTATCTCTCTATCCGCAAGTTCCTTGTACATAGCATTTGCATCGTCAACCTCTACAAGCAGGAAGTTGGCATCACTAGGATATACTTTCTTAACTCTACTCTTCTTACTTAGTTCCGCAGACATTCTCGCTCTTTGCTCTAGAAGTATCTTCACTTGCTTCTCTTTCTCCGCAACCTCATCTAGTTTCTTGAACACAAATTCTTGCGTAAGTAGGTTGATGTTGTATGGGTATTTCACTTTATTGAAGTAGCCTATTATCTCTTCCGAAGCAAATGCCATACCACATCGTACTCCTGCCAAGCCCCACGCTTTAGAGAATGTCTGAAGTACTATGAGGTTCTCATATTTATCTAGACTATTTAACCAAGATTCCTCCGAAGAAAAATCCGCATATGCCTCGTCTATTACTACAATACCCTCAAAGCCTTTCAGTATCTTTTCTATCTCCGCTCTGTTAAGCAGGTTGCCTGACGGGTTGTTTGGGGAGCATAGCCAAATAACATGGGTATTTTCATCTACAGCTGCCAGTACTTTGTCTGCATTCAATGCAAACCCTTCTTCAAGTACTACTTTCCTGTACTCCACATTGTTAATATCTGCACAGACACCGTACATACCATAACTTGGAGCTATTGCTACTACGTTGTCTTTCTGTGGCTCAGTAAATATTCTATACACCAGATCAATAGGCTCGTCCGACCCGTTGCCTAGCATTATCTGTGAAGGTCGAACTCTTTTCAATTTGGCTATCTTCTCCTTAAGCGCTATCTGCAATGGATCTGGATAACGGTTATATCCATTGCTGAATGGGTTCTCGTTCGCATCTACGAAAACTCTGGCATTGCCTTTGAATTCATCTCTTGCACAACTGTATGGTGCAAGTGATAGTATGTTTTGGCGTATAAATTTAGATAAGTTCATGTCGTGATCTGTTTCTTGTAAATAACCAGTTGTTTATTTCGTCTCTACCGAGAGCCGCCTGAGCGTCATCGCATTCTGATGAGCGAAGAGTTGCTCGTTCTCTGCCATAACTTCTACTACCTTGGCAATGTTCTTTATTCCCTCTGGAGTAATCTGCTGATAGGTCATCTTCTTTCGGAAGCTGTCAAGGTTCACTCCACTGTATGCATGCGCATATCCGCTTGTAGGTAGTGTATGGTTTGTTCCCGATGCATAGTCTCCCGCACTCTCTGGAGTAAGGTGTCCCAAGAAGAGAGAACCGGCATTCTCTATGCGGTCTGCTATCTTCATCGGATCATTTGTCGATATTATCAAGTGCTCTGGAGCGTATGCGTTTGTAATATCTATAACCTCATCCAGATCTTTCACAAGGATGATACGGCTATGCTCTAGCGATTTCTGCGCAAGTTCCAGTCTTGGCAGCGCAGCTACTTGCTTCTCTACCTCAGCTACTACAGCTCCTACAAGTTCTTTCGAAGAGGTAATGAGAATCGCCTGACTGTCTGCTCCGTGCTCCGCCTGACTTAATAAATCTGCCGCAACAAATGCAGGATTTGCTGTCTCGTCAGCTATAACCTCCACTTCACTAGGACCCGCAGGCATATCTATAGCAACATCTTTAAGGCTGACTTGCTGCTTAGCTGCTGTTACATATTGGTTACCCGGACCAAATATCTTGTATACCTTTGGTACACTCTCAGTTCCGTATGCCATAGCCCCAATAGCCTGAACGCCACCTATCTTGTAGATGTCACTCACACCAGCAACTTTAGCCGCAAATAAAACTGCAGGGTGTACTTTACCATTTTTAGCAGGTGGAGTACATAGCACTATCTGCTTACAGCCTGCTATTTTGGCTGGCAATGCCAACATCAATACTGTTGAGAATAATGGAGCTGTACCTCCAGGAATGTAAAGTCCTACTTTTGATATAGCTTTTGCTTTCTGCCAACAATGAACTCCAGGCATAGTCTCTACCGAAGGCAATTCCTGATCCTGCGCCGCATGAAACTTGGCTATATTCTTTGCCGCATCTTCTATGGCGCTCTTCAATTCAGCAGATATCAATGTCTCTGCCTCCTTGAGTTCTGCCTCACCTACCTTCAAGTCTGTCAACTCAACTTTATCAAACTTGAGCTCATACTCTTTTACAGCTACATCTCCGCGCTCACGAACGTCGTTCAACACGCCTTGAACTGTAGCTACTAGACTGCTATTATCAAAATGGGGACGAGCCAACAACTCGTCCCACTGTTCTTTACTTGGATACTCTACTACTCTCATCGAATATCTGTACTGTATATACGTGTGTGTATTATCAAAGAAAAATCTCTTCTATTAGAGAGCTCTCTCAAATTGCGAAAGGAATCGAACGTCATTCTCAAAGAACAAACGAATATCCTTTACTTGGTAACGAAGCATAGCTATACGCTCAACACCCATTCCGAATGCAAATCCGCTGTATTTCTTGCTGTCTATCTTGTTCGCCTCAAGAACCGCTGGGTCTACCATTCCGCAACCCAAGATCTCAAGCCATCCTGTTCCTTTGCAGACTCCACATCCTTTGCCTCCACATAGAGAACAGCTTACATCCATCTCTGCAGATGGCTCTGTAAATGGGAAGTATGATGGACGAAGTCTTATCTGTGTATCAGGACCAAACATCTCTTTTGCAAAGTATATCAATGTCTGCTTCAAATCCGCAAATGATACGTTCTCAGCAACATAAAGGCCCTCAACCTGATGGAAGATACAATGTGCTCGCGCCGAAATAGCCTCATTTCGGAATACACGGCCTGGGAATATCGAGCGGATTGGTGGACGATACTTCTCCATTACTCGTACCTGAACACTGGATGTATGTGTTCTCAATACAATGTCAGGGTTATTATTGATGAAGAATGTATCCTGCATATCGCGAGCTGGATGCTCTGGTGGAAAGTTAAGCGCTGTAAATACATGCCAGTCGTCCTCAACCTCTGGACCATCTGCAACCGTAAAGCCAAGACGTGCAAATATGTTGATAATATCGTTCTTGACAATTGACAATGGGTGACGACCTCCTAGGTCAAGTGATATACCTGGCTTAGATACGTCATCCTTATTGGCAGCCTCTGCTACCTGCTCATTCTGCGCACGAAGTTCGTTAATTCGGTTCTGCGCTAAATCCTTCAACTGATTGAGCTGCTTACCTACCTCACGCTTGAGCTCTGGACTCACCTGCTTAAACTCATCAAAGAGTTGTGTAATCTTACCCTTCTTGCTGAGAAACTCTATACGAAGAGCCTCAACCTCCTCTTGCTTCGAGGCTTGCCAGTTCTGGACCTCATCCAGAAGATTCTTTATCTTATCTAACATGATACCTTGATATACTCTGTCAATTAGGCTACAAAGTTAATACAAAATTCACCCGAAATCAATATCTTACCTCACATTATATTGCAACACTAATCTCATTACATCAGCATACACCAAATGCACAGCAAAACTTTAGCTAAGTACCTCAATTCTTATGACGTCAGTACCTCAAGCAGCGAAAGAGAACAAAAACCTAACACATCCATTCAAGCCACCTCTCCAGGAAGCCCAAAAGAACTTCTTCCAAAACAAAAAAATTGCGAGCAACTATAGTGTTCCCCGAGTCTTCCCCGAGTGTAGCCCGAGTATAGCCCAACCGTACAGGCGGAGCGTGCTCCGTCTCAAAAAGCAAATCAAAAAACTGCGAGCAACAAGGGTGTAGATATAGAGTACACAAGGAGTATAAACTACCCACTATTCATAAAAAAAGAAGTGCGCATCGAACTTCGATACGCACTCCGGTATTAAATAAGATATTATTTACTGTAATCTAAATCTATAAGTGATGGTTCCTACTTGTTCCACAGCAGCATCAACCTTTCTATCAAATTTGGCTTTCTTGGCAGCCTCAACTGCAACTGCCCACAACTGCTTATTCTGTACAGTAGTACCCTTGCTTATAACATTTGCGCTCTTTACAACGCCTTGCTTATCAACATGAATCTCAACCACCACATTACCTTGCTCCTGAATTGTATACACTGGCTTAGGCAATGCACCTTGAAGCGTACGTCCAGCTAAGTCAACCGACCCCGTACCAGACCCTTGGTTTCCACTACCAGTTCCATTACCGGCACCGCCTGTAAGACTACCCTGGTTACCCACTCCTGTAGTATTTCCTTGAGAAGTGCTGCTTCCTGTACCCTTGCCAGACATACCTTTTCGTATTGCATCTTGTGCAGCTGCCTTTGCTGCGGCCTCTTTTTCAGCTCTGGCTTTCGCTTCTGCAGCAACTTTCTCCTGCGCTATGCGCTCTGCTTCCAATCTCGCCTTCTCTGCGGCCTCGGCTGCTGCTT
>JAKSLC010000057.1 GCA_024401415.1 Bacteroidales bacterium
GCTGAATTCGTTGAATCCGAGTGAAAATATTACAATAATGTTAGATAAATCAGCAAAGATATTCGTAGCAGGTCACCATGGTTTGGTAGGCTCTGCTATTTGGAATAACCTTAAGGCTCGTGGCTACAACAACCTTGTTGGTCGCGGTCATAAGGAACTGGATCTCACCGACCAGTATGCAGTAAGAAAGTTCTTCGATGATGAGAAGCCTGATGCAGTTGTTTTGGCAGCAGCTCATGTAGGCGGCATCATGGCTAATTCGCTCTATCGTGCCGATTTCATCATGGAGAATATGAAAATCCAGTGCAATGTGATTGGCGAGGCATATAAGCATGGCGTTCAACGTCTGCTTTTCTTGGGGTCGACATGTATCTACCCAAAGAATGCACCACAGCCTATGACGGAGGATTGTCTTCTTACGTCTCCATTGGAGTATACCAATGAGGAGTATGCCATAGCAAAGATTGCCGGTCTAAAGATGTGTGAGAGTTATAACTTGCAGTATGGTACGAACTATATTGCTGTGATGCCTACCAATCTTTATGGTCCTAACGATAACTTCCATTTGGAGAATAGCCATGTTATGCCAGCAATGATGCGTAAGATTTATCTTGCTAAATTGCTTAATGACAACAATTGGGATGCCATCCGTGTGGATATGAATAAGCGACCTGTTGAGGGCGTTAATGGTTCCGCATCTGAGGCTGACATCAAGAAGGTCCTTGCAAAATATGGTATCGAAACCAACAAAGTAACACTTTGGGGTACAGGTACGCCTCTGAGAGAGTTCCTTTGGTCGGAAGAGATGGCTGATGCATCGGTTCATGTACTTCTGAACGTCAATTTCTCAGATATCATCGGTATTGAGAAATATTCTTCAGTTCACATGGGGGCCTCTGCAAGTGGCTCTACAGATAGAAATACAAATGCCGGTCGTGGTGGAGCTATCCCATCTCTTGGTGAGATTCGCAACTGCCATATCAATGTCGGTACAGGTAAGGAGTTGACTATCAAGGAACTTTCACAACTCATCGTCAAGACGGTTGGCTTCACAGGGGAAGTATACTTCGACTCTACAAAGCCTGATGGTACAATGCGTAAACTTATAGATGTGTCTAAGCTACATTCTTTGGGCTGGCATCATAAGGTTGAGATTGATGAGGGTGTACAGCGTCTCTTCGACTGGTATCAGGATAGTTTGAAGTAATTATTTAATTATTCCAATATAAAGCCCGAGTAGATTAATATCTGCTCGGGCTTTTTTATTTCCATAATTCTTCAATATCTACTGATAATCCGATGCTGTATGTTCTGCCGATGGTTGCCGGAGAACTTGTGTGAAAATATTCTGGGATATAATCAAATAGATTATCTATAGTGGCGGTAACTGATATCGCATTAACAATACGTTGAGTTATTAATAATTTCCACATTGTGTATGCAGAGTAGTGTATTGTCTCGACTTCCTTGAATCCAGTGTTGGCAGTGTATTCGCCGGCATCAGTCGCTGACAATATTTTGCCCGTCAAGGATGTGTTGATACCATATTTCTGCCAACGTTTGTCGTAGTCGACTCGCAAAGAGACCATATGAGGACGAGTGCTAGAGACAAGCGGCTCCCCACTCAAAACGCTTTCGTAAGTATAAGTGTATGCCAGTTTACCTCCGATACCCGATGCCCAACGTGTAGATACACAAGCATCTAGGCCGCTGATATCCACTTTATTGGCATTGTCGTATAGCATTCCATTATGCGCCCTGCTCCAAATAAGTGATATGCGGTCTGTCACAACATTGTGAAATACGTTCAGCAGCATATTGGCATTTTGGTGTTGGTATTCTACGCTGACGGAGTAATTGTGAGATACTTCTGGCCTTAAATGTGTATTGCCATATATCATAAACATATTCTGCATGTTCCATGATGTGTATAACTCCTTGAGAGAAGGAGCTTTGAACCCACCAGCATAGTAACCTCTCAATGAAATATTACCTAGCTTTTTCATGAAGCTCACTTTGCTCGATACATGTTTCAGTTTCGTATCTGAGTAGTAATCGAAGCGCGTGCCTCCAACTATCTGCCAATCTCTAGGTAATGTCAATTCAAGTTGCGCGAAGGCGTCTGCCATATGTTGGTAAAAACTACCGCCATTAACGAACTGATAAGTGAGAAGATAATCGCGCATATAATCACCACCTATCGTAAAGGTATGTTTCCCTTGGAAAGTATAATTGTATAATCCGCGTATAGTGTGTTGTACATTAGAGTAATCTCTGATATCCAGGCGACTGGCAACGGTATAGTCGCTCTTGTCATATTGATCGTATGAGTAGCTGAGTTCTGCATTCTGTCCTTCTGCTATTTTCCATTCTCCTTTTATTCCTCCAGCAAAATCACGATAACGATTGAATATTACTGCGCTACTTTCCATCTCACGAAAGAAGTAGCTGGCGCGTGCCGTAATGGTAATATTGTCTGTTGGAATGTATTTTAATCTTTCTTTAAAATTCCATACGTTATTTGCGTATATTTTCTCAAAAACGCCCTCGCGAGGTAAGCGGATGCACTCGGCGATCTCTCGGGCAGCACTCATAGTACTCCTTATTTTATCTTTTCTTATACTTATTGTCGCGTTGTAGCGCTGCTCTCCTATCGAGCCAGTTTTAGCGTTGACATTTACCGCCCATGGCTTCGTGGCATCTTGAGATAAAATATTGATTACACCGCCTATAGCTTGCGAACCGTATAGTGAAGATGCAGCTCCTTTGACAATCTCGATGCGTGCTACATTGCTCATGTTCAGTCGCTGGTAGTCCACATTGTCATGTGTCTCACCCGCCACGCGTTCACCATCTATGAGAAACAATACCGAACTGCCTCCAAAGCCTTGAATGTTTAGCTGCTGTTGCTGATTCATGGCGTATGTAAATTCTACACCTGGCATCTCGCTCTCTAGTAAGTTGCCTACATTTGTGGCATCCATACGTTTAATGTCCATATTGCCTATCACTCGTGTTACTATAGGCACGGCTTTGAGTTGTCGAGGGGTGCGGGTAGCTGTGACTACAACTTGTTCCATATCTACGTTACGGAGCACGTCCAGTGAATCTGTATTTGGCTGGGCAATAGCGTTTGTGTATATTAAAGTACTGATAATCAGTACCAGCAGTTTCCTCATTATGCTTATTTCTCTTCTAGGGGGAATGGATATATATATTCAAGAGTAAGGTATGCTTTTACGCCATTATTATTGACATAATTTTCAAGCCTTATACCTATGCGATTTCCATTGTTCAACTTAATGATGAAAATCTTGTCGTGATTCTTATATGTAGGAGGGTATGGCGGATAGATGACCTCAACCCAATCTATCTCAGTACTGCAATATGTCTCAAGAAACTTAACATCGAAGTCCAATATTCCAGAAAGGTCTATGGCTACCTTGTCTGTAGTCCACACATCCTCCTTGTATTCGCCCGGTTCTAAATGTGTCTTATTGAGCATAGTATTGAAATCCGAATAGTCAGTCTTTCTTACTTTGCCCCCATTGGTCTTGACTTCATATCTGTGTATGGCTATATCCCAGTCTCCGTCATATTCTTCATGCACATCTGCGCTGACAAATGTCTTGGAGTCGAAATGTATATATGTCCACTCCGTATACTCGACGGTCTTCACATAAAGCCAGCCACGAGAATATGCTGGCATATCCTCCGTGGCTGGTATCATCGTGGTATTTTTGAATCCAAATTCACTCTGTTGTTCTGCTACTGGCTCGTCATATATGCCTTCAAACATGCCGTCGCATGATGAGAATATGATACCTATAAGAACAACTACAATATTAGGAATACGACTCATGAGCTATTTTACTCAGCTTTTTGGGTGCTGAATTGCATTTTGATGTTCACTGGAGCCTTGCCTGGCTTGAAAAAATATGTGAGTTCCATCTCTTTGCCTAGGATATATCCTGATTCTATAGATCCTAAGATGTCGTAGTTGCCATCATTTGCAGAGAATGACTCAAGTGGATTGATAGTCAATTTGTCACCTTCGATAGTGCAGGTCGCTTCAATCTCAAATGGGTTTACTTTCGTACCCATGCCAGTGGTAGCACCAATACCAAGTACTATATTGTTGTCTCCCTTGTTCTTCTTTACGGAAATAGTAAGGTCTTCAGCGTCAAGTACGATAGTTTGACCTCTCATTTCTGCAGAAGCAGTTACCGTGCCGCTATATTCGCCCTCGAACTTGACGATAGGATTCTCATTTGGCTCGTCGTCATCGTCACATGCTGTGCATAACATAGAGAACATAGATGCTACTACCATTAGCATCGAAATCATTTTTAGTTTCATCGTTTTGTTGAATGTTTTGTTATTTTTGTGATGCAAAGTTACGGCGTCTTTTTGAAAAGTACCATCCCCATTTATGATGATTTTTTCATTTGGTCGCACAGCTCAGATTGGTTTGGCATAATAATTGCTAAGCTGTATATACTCATTAATATGCTAGGTGAATGAAGAAGTTTACAATACTATTTTTGATTATGGCGGCAGCCTTGAGCACAATTGTCGCGTCAACCGTATATTATAACGATACTAAGATGAAAGAAAACATAAAACTACTCACCACTGAGCAACTTTGGAAATCTTTGGAGGAGGCAAAGGATAATCGTTTGCCTAAAACAGCGAAGCCGTTTATCGAGGAATTAAGAGTGCGACTCACAGAAGCGAAGGATACCAAAGAGTATCTTCGCCTGCGTGAAACGGAGCGCGTGGTGCGTAACCAGAGCTACGGAGAGTACGATGACAAAGAGTATACCGTTGATGAGTGGCGTGATTTGCAACTCCGCGAGGCACGCTCGCTCTGGACTCCGGTTCGTGAGGTGTTATTGGCTAATATGTACAATAAAGAACAGGGTGATATTACTCTCCAAGAGATACTTGTGGATCATGAGGACGAGTTGACTGTCGAGAAGCAGAGTTCAGTTTTTTGCGAGCAAGAGCAGTGTATCCCTAGTGCATCCCTATATGATGCCATTATAATCTCATTGCTCACAAGCGAAGATGAGTTAGATTCAGTAGTGGTAGATTTATGGCAAAAACATATAGCTAAGACGTCTGATGATATTTCTGCTAATCTTCTTTCCATCAGAAAGATGCAGGTGTCTTCGTCTAGTGACGAGTTCTCCTTGGTAGCCGAAATGGAGCAACGTTCAAAGTCCAAGACAGCACGCCTCTTGGCTGATTTTGCTCATGGTATAGCTATCCTCAACAAGGCTGTCGATATGAAGTGTGAGACTTTGGAACAGATGGCCGAGGTGAAATCTCTCGTCTTGGATGCTGTGTCGTACCTGAAAAGGGTGAGTGAGTCAAAGTCTGAAGTGGGTGAATTCTCAAGTAAAGCAGAAAATCTTATCTCTACAGCCACAGGACATCAACTGAATTTGTCTGTCAGTAACGACGGTAGTATTGTTGATCCTCGTGCCAAGTCGGTGCCAGTACGTTTTCAATATAAGAATGTTGACAACGTAAATGTCTATCTGTATCCCGCAGAGGCTGTGGATTCAGAAGAGAAACTGATTAGTAAACGTGAGTCTGCTATCAAAAAATGGACCAATATCAGAATGTCCGAAATAGGTAATCCACTTCATGAGTTAAGTCAATCAGAGATTTTGTCTCTTGATGAGGAACTTCCTGTCGGCCATTATTTACTTGCAGCATTCGAGGGGGATAAGTTGTTGTCGGGAGATAGGCTTATCTGTACCAAATTGTCTGTTTCTTCCTATTCGGCAGGCAAAAATACATGGTTATTGGTAGCTGATGCTAAATATGGTTCTCCTAAAGTGGGTGCAAAGCTATTGTCCACTAGTACAGATGCCAATGGAATGGTCAATATCAAGCAAACAAGATGGCAGAGGACAGCCATAGACGATGGTACAGAATCTCTCCAATGGAATGTAGGAGGTAACGGATATGCCGATCACAAGCCTGACAAGAATAATTACATAAATATAGTTACAGATAGAACTATATATCGTCCAGGTCAGACAATATACTTCAAGGCTTGGTCGCATAGCGCCCAAAATGGTAATATGGCTGCCAATGTCGGCAAGAAGATGAAGGTAAGTTTAGAGACAGGAGATGACCGACGTATAGATATAGGTACCCTGACCACCAATGCATGGGGTACAGCCAGTGGCGAATATACTATACCAGAAGATGTTTATTGTGGCTACGCTTATCTCATCATAGACAATGAGGTTTGGCATTATATCCAAATTGATGAATACAAGCGCACTAATCTTACAATCTCTTTTGCTCCTGTAGAGGGAATTGTAAAGAAGGGTGGCAAGGTTACCTTGCATGGTACCGCTTCACAGGCTAATGGCAATCCAGTCGCTAATGCTAATGTAGAGTGGTACATGGATAATGATAATTCTATTTCAGTAAGGGTTGTAACAGATGCTGAGGGCAAGTTCTCCATTGATCTGGATATTACAGATTATGGTTTCTATAGGGTAGTTGCTAAGCTCACTGACCAAAAAGGTGAGACATGTGAAGAGTCTGCTGTGGTGGTATGTAATGAGAAGGGTAGTGCGATGTCTAATTTTATCATCAATAGGCAGGTAGTTCAAGGTGATCTTCTGAATTGGCAAGTGAGTTTGCATAATTTCAATGGCGCCGATTGGACAAGTGACGTCACATGTTCTCTATATAGTCTCAAGCCTCTTGGCTCAAAATGGGCAGTAGACCGCTGCATATTTGAGCAAAAAGAGTCAGTTAATGGGAATAAGAAGTTCTCTTGCCCTACAGAAGATCTCTCTGCAGGTAGGTACAAGCTTAAGTTCAGTACCACTTTGGCAAATGATGAACTATATGAAGAGGAAAGCACCATATTCATATTGCCAAGGCATGATGAGAAGGTTCCTTCGGGTCCCGATATATGGTGTGATGTTAAGGATCTTGCTTCGCTAGGTGAATCTGTCAATATGCGTGTATGTACAGGCCTAAAGTCTGCTACTGCATATTGTTTGATATTTGCTGATTGTAAGTTGATTTCAGTAAAGCATATCCCATTCTCGTCAGAAGTCAAGACTTTGCAGCTTCAGATGCCCGAGGTTATGCCTCTGGAGGGTAAGGTTCAGATAGAATTGTTGGTAATAGGTGAGGGAATGCTGAAAAAGAAAGATTTGGTTATAGCTCTTAAGGAGAATAAGCCAACCCTTAATATTCTTCTCAAGACTTCTCGAGATGTATCAACTCCTAAGGCGCATGAAAAATGGACTCTCTTGCTGAGTGATTCTACTACCAATGTGCCGGCCTCAGAGGTGGTGGCATCTATGTATGATGCTCGCCTTGACAAATTGTCTATGGGCAATTCTCTTTGGGAGTCTTTCGCTTTTGAGCAGAATCTCTATACTCCTTATGTCTCTTCACATATTCATACGCCTGTAAGTTATAGTGGATATTGGTATCATGGAGACTATGTGTCTTATATGGGTTCATATCTTCTTCGTATATCTTCTAGTCTTTTCCCTACTCTTAAGGAATGGTCGTTCGATTATGTTCATAATTATCGTAGAGTAGGCAATATGCTGAAATCTATGGTTTTCGGTGCGCAGGCTGTTACGAAACTTAGTGTTGTAGCTGATGAAGAGCAATGTGACGAAGGAATTGTTATGGAGAGCGAGATGATGCCAGTTATACGTCAAGAACTGTTGGCTCCAATGCCCCCCCCCGCACCAGAGCCGATAGACACCCCAAGAGATAATTTCCAGGAGACAGTGTTCTTTTATCCACATCTTATAACAGATAAGGATGGTCAGGTAGAATTTGAGTTCGATCTCCCTGATAACCTGACTACCTATAAGTTCCAGGCGCTCGCGCACACCAAGGATATGCGTATGGCGTACATAACCCATAACCTCTTAGTCCGCAAGGAGTTATCTGTTACTATGGGAGCCCCTCGTTTCGTGGTGGAGGGTGATGTCGTTACTCTTACTGCTCTTGTGGAATGCTACGATAAGTCGCTCTCTATTGTTGACTGTCATCTTACCGTCAAAGATGCTGATGGTAAGGAGTACATTTCTGAATCTCAACAAGTATCTCTCAACGGCAGCACATCTGCTCAGGCAGCATGGCAGATTGCTGTTCCTAAGGGTGTGGATAAACTCTCTATGGCTGTCTCTGCTAAGGGCAATAGCCATCAGGATACCGAGATTACCACCATGCAGGTAACCAAGCGAAGTGTAGAGACACATGAGAGCCTGCCATTCGTTGTAGTAGGTAAGAACTATAAGAACGACTATAAGGATGATGCCGAACGACTCGAACGTCAGCAGAAGTATGGTAATGACAATCTTACTTTCAAATATAATTCTAACGCCTTCGTCGAGGTGGTGGATGCCCTCCCTTATCTCGATGAGGAGTGGTCTAAGAGTGCTGATACTTACTTGGGTAGGGTAGAGTCGTCTGCTATTGCTCTTCTAATCAAGTCTCGCCCTGATGTCCAGAAGGCTGTCTGTGGCGCGTATAAGCTACCTCGCCTCGATAATGAGGGCTACGATACGCCTTGGCATAGCTCTGCTGTCCACCTGAATAAGCATACTGCGGATATTCATAGGGTTCTCTCTGGTAACGAGGCTGAACGTACTCTTAAGTTGTCGCTCCGAAAACTTCACGAGCTCCAGAAGGCTGATGGCTCTATAGCTTGGTTCCCTGGTATGGAAGGGTCTGATTATATGACTGTGGCTGTCGCTGAAATGCTGGGCCGTATGATTCAGATGGGTCTCATAGCTGGCAACGAGGAGCATGTCTCTGGTCTTTGCAATGGAGCTAAGCGTTATATGGATAAGCTTATCTCTAAGGAGGCTGGTTATATTCGCAAGCATGAGTCTGATTATGTCGGTTCTTGGATTGTCGAGTTGCTTTATGCTCGCGCCCTCATGCCAGGAGCGTTGTCTGCCGATGCCGAGTATATAATAGAATCCCTCAAGAAGAATGCTCAGAAGGATAAGTCTGAGTCTTACCGTATTGCTGTGGCTACTCTCTATAACCAGATTGGGGCTAAAACGGAGTGCGAACTTATCGTGCGCTCTCTCATAGAGAATCTTCAGCATGTTAAGCCGGGATTGGCTTCGGTATATGTTCACCGTTTCTTCTATCCTACTCACGCGGAGTTGTATTCTCAGTCTCTCCTTACTATCCTCCTCGGACGTATGGATGCTATGGGCTGGAATGCTCAGAATGATAACCTTGTCGAGGTGCGTAACCAACTCCTCAATTGGCTTGTCTTCCAGAAACGTTCTGCTTATTGGCGCGACCGACAGTCTACCGCTATCGCAGTCCTCGCTGTAATGGGGGCTAATGCTGATATGACGTCTACCGATGAGGTCCAGGTGGGTGCCGATTCGTATACTTGTACCATTGAGGAACCTCAGCTTTTCATGCCTCGTAAGTCTATAGAGCCTGTAAAGGTGTCTAAGTCACAGGAGTACCCTTCTTGGGGCGCTTGGCAGTGGACCGAGACTACTCCTCAGGATGAACTCGTCGCTACTGGTTGTGACGAGCTTAAGGTGGGTCGTACTATCTTCGTTCAGCGTAATGGTAAGTTTGAGAAACTTAATGGTGAACTTAAGGTGGGAGATGTCGTTAAGGTGGAACTGACTCTAAGGGCTACCGTGGATATGTCGTTCGTACATTTGCGCGACCATAAGGCTGCTTCGTTCGAACATGCCGATCAGACGTCTAATTATGTCTACCCTCTGTGGTGGTGGCGTGCCGATCGCTCTGTAGTGCCTCACTACTATCAGCCTCACGATACTCATATAGATTTCTTTATCGAGCATCTGGCTAAGGGCGAAAGTAAACTCTCTTACGAGGCTACTGTTACTAATGCAGGCGACCTCTCGGCTGGCTTCGCTGAGGTTCAGTGTGTTTTCACTCCGGAACTAGTTGCCAAGAGTGCTGGTTCACGTATTGTAATTTCAAACATAAATAAGTAATTTTGCGCGCGAAATAAATGTCGACAAATAAATAATAATAGACAAAATATGGCTAAGAAAGCACTTCTCATGATTCTCGATGGTTGGGGAATCGGCGACAAGCAGAAAGATGACGTAATCTTCTCTACTCCTACTCCTTACTGGGATTCTCTCATCGCAGAGTACCCTAACTCTCAGCTCCAGGCTTCTGGCGAAAACGTTGGTTTGCCAGATGGCCAGATGGGTAACTCTGAGGTAGGTCACCTCAATATCGGTGCAGGTCGTATCGTTTACCAGGACCTCGTTAAGATCAATATCGCTTGCCGCGATAACTCAATTATGAAGAATCCTGAGGTTGTCTCAGCTTTCTCTTATGCTCAGAAGACTGGCAAGAATGTTCACCTCATGGGTCTTACCTCTAATGGTGGCGTTCACTCTTCTCTCGATCACCTCTTCAAGCTTTGCGATATCGCTAAGGAGTATGGTATCAAGAATACTTTCATCCACTGTTTCATGGATGGCCGTGATACCGACCCTAAGAGCGGTAAGGGCTTCATCGAGCAGCTCACAGCTCATACTCAGAAGTCTGCAGGTACTATCGCTTCTATCGTAGGCCGTTTCTATGCTATGGACCGCGATAAGCGTTGGGAGCGCGTTAAGGAGGCTTACGATCTCATCGTTAAGGGCGTAGGTAAGAAGGCTACTGATATGGTTCAGGCTATGCAGGAGTCTTACGACGCTGATGTTACTGACGAGTTCATCAAGCCTATCACTAACGCTAATGTCGACGGTACTATCAAGGAGGGCGATGTTGTAATCTTCTTCAACTATCGTAACGACCGCGCTAAGGAGCTCACTGTAGTCCTCACTCAGCAGGATATGCCAGAGCAGGGCATGAATACTATCAAGGATCTCCAGTACTACTGTATGACTCCTTATGATGCTTCTTTCACAGGCGTACATATCCTCTTCCCTAAGGAGAATGTTAGCAATACTCTCGCTGAGTACCTCTCTAATAAGGGCCTCAAGCAGCTCCATACTGCAGAGACAGAGAAGTTCGCTCACGTAACTTTCTTCCTCAATGGTGGCCGCGAGGCTGAGTTCCCAGGAGAGGAGCGTATCCTTATCCCTTCGCCAAAGGTAGCTACTTACGACCTTAAGCCTGAGATGTCTGCTTACGAGGTTAAGGATTCTCTCGTAAAGGCTATCGACTCTAAGAAGTTCGATTTCATCGTCGTTAACTATGCTAATGGCGATATGGTTGGTCACACTGGTATCTACGAGGCTATCGAGAAGGCTGTTAAGGCTATCGATGAGTGCGTTAAGGATACTGTAGAGGCTGCTAAGCGCAACGATTACGAGGTTATCATCATTGCTGACCACGGTAATGCCGACCGCGCTCTTAATGCCGATGGCTCTGTCAACACAGCTCACTCTCTCAACCCAGTTCCTTTCGTTTACGTTACAGCTAACAAGAACGCTAAGGTTGAGAATGGTGTTCTCGCCGATGTTGCTCCTTCTATCCTCCACATCATGGGCCTCGAGCAGCCATCAGAGATGACAGGTAAGTGCTTGATTAAATAATCTGAGCAATCCTTCCTATATAAGCCCGACTTCGTAAGAGGTCGGGCTTTTTTTATATTCAGATTTTCACTTACTAGGGAATATGCATTGTATTTTTCGTAGTATAACTAACTTTTACATCATGATCAGGCATATTAAATGATAGTTAACCCCATATTTATTGTAATTTCCATTATTTAATAATATCATCAAGCCATATTACGCTATGGATATCGTTTTGAATATCTGTTTTTATCTATTTGCTTGATTGTGATTATTGTAATAAACGTACCGTTTCCCGGATGAGCCTCACCCTCAAAGTTCGAAACTCGGTTCTCTATTTCTGCAAACATAATAAATAATCCAATTTAACCCAAAACGATATAAAAGTTAACCATTTGGGGTAAAACTGAAATAAACGAACCCAAACTTTCGCCTGCCGAACTGGTGCATCAATATACCTAAAACACTGCACAATATTGTCAAAATCTGTATCATTACTATTTCTCCTTATTCCAAACCTTCGTTACTCCATTCCTATATTTTGATCTTGTTTCTTCTGATGGATTAATCATGTGCAAAATACAAATATCAGCATTATCAACGGCATATTGGACAATTACTGTGTCCATGTTGTTTTCTGAAATTGACTTACGGATATTGTTTAATGTCGTCGGACCAACTTCAATATCTTTCTCTTTTTTATATCTTACTCCTTGTGTCGAAATTACATTAAACGCCACCGTAATCCTACAGAAACGTGGCGTTTTGCCTTTAACCTTTGCTTCCTCATGTGCGTCGTACGTATCTATCACCTGCGCACATATCCTAGTCGACTTTTCTTTTGCAAATGCATTGTATTGCCGCAAGTCCTTATACGAGAAGTAAAAAAGACCGACAAGCACAATAGCCACAATAGTTATATAAAACAAAGTTTCAGATGGCATAGAGTTATCATATTCTTTCGCGTTGCCATTACCCCTCTTCCTAGTCTCTACTTGATCCATTAACGCCATATATAGACGTCCCCGCCCCATACAAATGTAACACAACACCTCCGGGAGAACCATTGTAAACAATATAATTCCTACTGCATAGGAACTCATTGCATCCATACTGTACTTCAGATATTCCAGAAAAAGTATGACCAGTATAAATACGACTAAAAGGCATATTATCGTCTTGGGAAGCGCACCCAACTCACTGATTTTTTTCATTGCTATTAAAATAATTCATCTTTTTATTCTATCCATTGACTATAAGTGTAAGCTTTCACTTGGAGGAAAAAACGAAAAATTGATCTACCTTAGCGTGTCTGATTCAATACCAACTATTTTAAAGCGTTTATTCATGTTTCTCTCCTAAATACTTCATGATTTAATGTTATTTCTGTAAACTCCCACTTCCAGCCCATTATTGAAATGCCCCGCCAAAGTACATTTATTTATCCGTTTCACAAAGCAATTTTTGAAAGTATGCATAATATCTACGCTAATATTTCACCACCAAAATCCTGAGGCAGTTCAGTTTTCTCTTGCGCTCAGAATGCTGGAGAGATTGTTCACCTTATGGTCTTACTTCTAGCGGTGGCGTTCACTCTTCTTTTGTCCGTCCCTTTTGCTTTTTGTATCATATCCTGCTCTCCGTAAAATAAATAATTGCGATGAACAAGGGGGCTCTCTATGTTCAGAAATATACATTGAAAAGACGTTAAACGATCGCGATAATATCTTTCTAACGTGTCATTTTACGTCATTTTTCCTCTATATTTCACCCCTAGACCAATCAAAAATCTGTCATTCCTAGTCGCTGTATTGGTCTATTTTATGAGATGTAATGACTTTTTAATATCTCGTTAACTTTTTGTAACAAAAAGACTATATCTTCGTACCCATAAACACAAACAACTTATTTATTATCAAATTTCACGCATTTATGACTATTGTTCAAAAGGCAAGTAAGATGGTACTCGCTGTAGTACTCTTCTTTCTCAGTTGCGCTATGACATTTGCTCAGTCGTCTGCAGTGACCGGAATGGTTGTCGATCAGACAGGTGAACCTGTTGTTGGCGCTAGCGTTGTTCAGAAAGGAACAACCAATGGTACAGCTACCGATATGGATGGTAAGTTCACGCTTAATGTACCTCAAGGTTCCACAATCGTGATTTCTTTTATCGGTTTTGAAACTCAAGAAGTAGTAGTGAATGGTAATAAGATCGATGTTACTCTCGACGATAGTGCAGCTATGCTGGCAGAGACTGTAGTTATCGGTTATGGTACAACTTCTCGCAAGGATGTTACTAGCTCTATTACTACTGTTAAGGCAAAAGATTTGAATACTGGCGTTTTCGTCGATGCTGCTAATATGCTTCAGGGTAAGGTTCCTGGTCTCGTCGTTACCACAACCGCTGATCCTAATGGTGGTTCTTCAATGACTCTCCGTGGTGCTTCATCTCTTCGTTCTGGTGCAATGTCTCCTTATTATGTTATTGATGGTATTCCTGGAGTAGATATTTCGCTTGTTTCTCCAGACGATATCGAGAGCATTGATGTACTCCGTGATGCTACAGCTACAGCTATCTATGGTTCCAAGGCTGCTAATGGTGTTATCATTGTTACAA
Source organism: Bacteroidales bacterium (assembly GCA_024401415.1). GTDB lineage: Bacteria > Bacteroidota > Bacteroidia > Bacteroidales > Marinilabiliaceae > W3P20-009. Next base: position 14,173 of record JAKSLC010000057.1, read on the forward strand.
CAAAGAAGGGTAAGTTGAATCAGGATCGTATCAATGTTGCATACTCAGGTTATGCTGCATTCGACAATATCCTAAAAACTTATGATGTATGCACAGCTGAGGATCTCCGTGCTTATGCAAAGAAGAATAACGTTACTTTGAAGGATGGTGGTTCGTCAGTTGATTGGCAAGATGAAGTTCTTCGTACAGGTTTCAGCCACAGCCACAACCTCTCTATCAACGGTGCTAACAATACAACTACCTATATGGCTAGTGTTAACCTCGTAAAGCGTGAGGGTATCGTTAAGAGAACTGGTATGGATCGTTTCAATGTTCGTTCATTGATTTCTACAAAGGTTCTTAAAGAGCATCTCGAACTTTCTGCTGGTTTGAATGCTATGTATGGTAAGCACTTCGGAGTTAAGCAAGATAATGAGGGAGCTTCTGTACTGGACGCAATGAATTACTTCTCGCCAACTAATGCTGTTAAGGATAGCGAAGGTAACTGGACTGCTGGTGCTGGTTCTAAAAACTATAACCCAATGTCTATGATAGAGGAAGATACTTCTGAGACTATCTGGAAGCGCAATCAGTTCGTAGGTAAGGCTTCTGTAACATTCTTTGAGGGCCTTACTTGGAGTACAAACTACTCATGGAGCAATTACCAAAGCACATATGGTGGTTACGATACCCGTAAATCTCAACTCGAGGGTGTAGGTACTAAGAATGGTCAAGCTTCACGTAACTCATATATGGGTCGTGAGCAGACTTTCGAGACTTATGGTAACTATGATTTGGCTGTTGGTGTCCATAAGATTGGCGTTATGGCTGGTTACTCTTGGGAAGAGAAGAAGAATAACGATGGTTTTGGTGTAACAGTTCAAGGATACTATAACGATGACTTGAAGTGGAACAACCTTGAGTATGCTTCTACTATCTTGGGTATCTCTTCTGTAAGAAGTGGTTACGTTCAGAATGTTCGTAATATTTCGTTCTATGGTCGTGCAAGCTACTCATACAATAGCAAGTACATTCTTCAAGCTACTATCCGTCGTGATGGTTCTTCTGTATTCGGTGAGAATAATCGTTGGGGTACTTTCCCTTCAGTATCTTTCGCTTGGAATATGTCTGAGGAGGAGTTCTTAAGTGGTGCTGCTAATCTCGACCAGTTGAAGCTCCGTTTGGGTTATGGTGTTTCTGGTAATGCTATGGGCTTCGATGCTTATTCTGCTAAGGAGACTTATGGCGCTACAGGTATCTTCGAGTATGATGGTAAGAACTACCGTACTTATGGTGCTACAAAGAATGCTAACCCAGATCTTAAGTGGGAATCTACCGGTATGTTTAACGTCGGTCTTGACTACTCTCTCTACGGAGGTCGTTTGAGTGGTAGCGTTGAGTTCTACAATAAGAAAACTAAGGACCTTATCTGGGGGTATCCAGTTTCTACAACTCAATATGCTTATGGTTGGATTGATGCTAACGTTGGTGAGATTACCAATAAGGGTGTTGAATTTAGCGTAACAGCTGTTCCTGTCGAGACAGGTGATTTCAACTACAACACTACATTGTCTATTTCTCACAACAAGAACACTGTAGATAAACTTTCAAACGATAAGTATAAGACTACAAACTTCAATCAGGGCGATCCTATGGTGGCCGGCGTTTCTGCAGGTGGCTATACTCAGCGTATTCTCGAGGGCGAGGCTCTCGGTACTTTCTATACTTATGAGTTCGCTGGAATTAAAGATGGCCTCTCAACATACTATGTTCGCGCTGAGAATGGTAATCGTACTGGTGAGGTTACTAGCAGTCCCGCTGATAAGGATCGTACT
>JAKSLC010000058.1 GCA_024401415.1 Bacteroidales bacterium
CCAGATCGAGGTCAAGGACTCTATCGGTAAGCGTTACCGTCGTCAGGATGCTATTGGTACTCCATTCTGTGTAACAGTAGACCACCAGACACTTGAGGACAACACAGTAACTGTACGTTACCGCGACACAATGGAGCAGGAGCGCGTAAGCGTTGATGCACTCCACGCGATGATTTCTAAGCAAGTTACAGGTGCAGAGCTTTTCAAGAAGCTCCTCGAGTAATACCTAGTCCACAATAAGACCACAATATTTCGCCCTGCAGGAGAATTACTTCTGTGGGGCGATTTTTTATGTAAAACAGGAGAATGGGGATGACTTACCTCATCAAAAAAAGCACTTTAGCAGTTGCCTTGGCCAAGTAGTTTCATCATTTGTATATTCGGTCTATATTCGGGGAAGTTCCTTGTTGCTCGCAGTTTTTGTATTGTGTAGGCTCGGGCTAGTATAAGGGAAGTATAAGGTTACTCGCAGTTTTTGTATTATTTGAGGGATTGGGTATGGTGGTTTAATGGCTTGAGAGTTTTACTTGTATTATTCAAAATTATGTTTACATTTGCACAATACATCCACAAAAAGAGAAAACCAAAAACAACTATTATATATATGAAACGAGTCATCACGTCGATTACAGCGATATGCTGTATAATATGTCTATTTGTCAACTGCGCATCAGGTCCATCGAAAGAAGAGAGAGCCAAGTCTATTGCTATCAAAGAGATAGTACGCCCAGAGTACGGATACAATATTGGCAACCTCAGCGTTGACACAGTTCAAATCCACAAAGAGTTCACTCGAATCATCCTTACATTTTACGGATGGCAAGGAGCATGGATGCAGATACCTGGGGACAGCTACATAAAAGTTGATGATAATATCTTCAAGCATAACATTTTTGATGCAGAAGGGATAGAGCTAAACAAACCACAATATCCTAACGAGAAAGGAGAGCTGCACTTTGCCTTATTATTCCCACCCATTTCGGAAGACAGCAAGAGGATTACATACGACGAAGGAATATGGCCAGGAGGGTTCCGGATAGAGAATATTGATCTAGAGACAAGCAACTATACTTTCAAGAGTGCAATTCCCCAAGAGATACAAGAAGAGGCGGCAGCTGAAAAACATCCTGAACATTTAGCTCCGGCAAGATGGCAATTGGGTAAAGGAACTATCAAGGGGAAAATATACGGATTGGAAGCAGGCAGCAATTTTGGAATCTTTGTTGCACCTAGAAACATATTAAATCCGCGAGACAAATACACCTGCATGGTAGAAGATGATGGAACATTTGAGATAGACGTAGAGATGGAATCTTCGCACAAAGCAATGTTTCTGTCAGTCAATGCATTTGGTTCTCAAAACTATTTCGGCGTTATTGTATTGGAACAAGGCAACCCATCTGAATTGTACATTGACTGGAAATCACTATCCCACAACGAGATAGCAGCCAGACAAGGGATGCCCATCAAGACCACACTCTTTAAGGGTGGTATGGCTGATATAAACAACACGACATTCATTGGACTAGGCAGACAGATAATATTGGACCACAAATATCCTGACTCCCTAATCCAAAAAGAGAAATTGGGATACGCAGAAGCTAGAGATGTGCTATTCAAAGAATTTGACCGCATATTTCAAAGAATAGACGAGGCAGAAATGCCGACGCGAGCCAAGGAGTTTCTCAAAGCAGACATAGCTGTGAGGTTATGTGCGGATATAGTCAGTTTAGCATCCTATGTAAATGCTGTTACGCTTTCTACGTCAGATTTTGCTTTCATGAGAGATGAAAAGTACTTGCCTAAAGAAGAGTATGCAATGTATTCTACAGAAATAGATCAAGTTGGATGGTTGAATAGCATTGCCCAAAAAATACCTACAATTCCTAATGAGTGTAGAAATGAGGAATATAGCAATTATTTCAAGACTGCACCAATAGTTGCAGATTTTGTCGGTGACAGTATTTTAGGGGATAGTGATTCGTACATAAAGTCAATAATATATTGTACTTATGTGAAGAATCTCTTTCATAACAAAGATACGGTCAACATAGAAATACTTGAAGGTATAAAGACGCTAAAAGACGACTTTTTCAGAGAGTATATGCTAGATATGATAGAATCTGTAACGAAAAGGAGAGCAACAGACGCATCAGAGGTACGCAACCGCATAAAAACAGCCCAAAATGGTAGTGGAGAAGAGATACTCAAGACCATCATAGAGTCACACAAAGGATCTGTTATAGCCATAGACCTATGGAATACCTGGTGCGGACCTTGCCTCAGTGCTATAAGCCAGATGGAACCTAGCAAACATCTCTGGAAAAAGAAAGGAGTAGTATTTGTATATCTAGCAGACGAATCATCCGGGAAAGAAGAATGGGAAAAAATGATAGCTGACATAGATGGAGAACACTACAGAATAACACGTCAACAGATGCACGAAATATTTGAAACACTGAAAGAGCAGCGGCAAGCCTTTCCTAGAAGTGCGGTTATAAACGAAGATGGAGATGTGGTATATACTGGTCATCCGTTAGAAATGGAGGAACATTTTTTTGCGACAAAAAGCAAATAAAAGCATTGGCAAAGAGGCTATGTCTAAATTTTGACACAGCCTCTTTTTGCCTGGGAGAGTTGACTATATCTTTGAATACACAAACTCTCCGTTTATCTTTTCGGATTTCATTACTACCATTTTGTCGACTGTCATACTGGCATTCTCGATATCTATGGCAGTCTCGTCCATGTTTGCTTCTTTCAGGAGTGAAATATGTGGCTTGAATTTTGTCCCTTTATACCGTATTCCGTGTGCATCCAAGCGTTCTCTCAGCACTTTGGCTATCCTATTCAATGGTCTTTCATCTCTAACTCCACACCATATCACACGACCATACTTGGTAACAAATGTGCCTAGTTTCCCTAGATCCATTACAAACGGCTCAAAACTTACCTCATCTACAGCCTTCTGTATCAGCTCCACCTCATCGGTCTCGCCTATATACACCATGGTCATGTGCAGATTATTATCAGAACACCAATTACCCCTGACGCCACAATCCTTGAGGGCAGACTGAACATCAAGGAGAGCCGACTTTATATCTGCAGGAAACTGTATAGCGACGAAAATCTTCATATAGACACCTCTTTTATTATATATTACTGCACAAAGATAAGGTCAATATATGAAAAAAGTAGCTAATCCCGAAGGACTAGCTACTTCTGAATATTCTATACTATGGTTAGACTTAGAACTTTAATCGTTTCCAAACATGACCATTTTGGCGAATAACAACTACACCACGGTACGACTTATCAACACGCTTGCCAGTCATGTCGAACATCTCATAAGGCTTGTTGACGTCGAAGCGGTATATAGCAGGATCTTTCGCCTGTACCTCTATGATTGGAGTACTATGCTGACCAACAATCATGATCTCCTTAACTTCCCGCCCCATGCAAACAGAAGTTGTACTTGTGTAATGGAATACCACTTGAATCTTCTTGCCTGCATACTCATCGAGAGATATATTTCCGCTCTCTATGAAATTCCAGTTCTTGCCTTCGGTCCATCCTGGAACCAGCACGACCTTAGACACGCCGTCACAAAGAATCTCGACGAAGAGGAATTGACTTGGAACACTACCCTTCGCAAAATTAATTGCATGACTAAATGACAAAACAGGGCTCTGAACGCCGGAAAGATCTACTACTGGAAGAGTAAGTTTAGAATCTGTTTTCTTGTTGCTACCAGAGTATGCATTTGCTACCCAGCAACCATACTTAGAATCGAACTTCCAGACATTACCTGAGACAACAATAGCTGGATTCTGCGATGCACAATCGTCACTGAAAATTACATTACCATTCTCATCATTATTGTCGTCATCCTCGTCATCACTATCTATATTACCAGAAACATAATTACCATAACGAGTATCGTCTAACGCAGTAGAGACGGCATAATTGACATTAAACTCAACATCGACACTATCGCCCCAGATATATTCCATTAGGAAAGGGAAATCGATGAAAGGATTACGATTACCCTGAACGAACTCAACATCATCGTTACGTTTAGTCTCAAGAGAACTTACCTTATCTGCCTTAGCCCATGTACGATAGAGGTCAGATGCCCACTTCTGAAGAGTAGGATAAGTGCCTGAAGTCAGGCACTTAGAGCCCTCGCTTGTCCATGAGAGATCTTGGTAACACACAGCCATATACATATAAGTACGAGAAAAATCGCCCTTGTACTGGTTGCCAGGCTCCCAACAATTAGTCGACTTACCATTTACGACAGCAGTTCCCACCTTATCGAACCCCACACCACTATCATACTTAACATTGGTGACGTGCGCCATGATGTAATTTGCCTTGTAGCCATTATCATCGGATGGACTAGGATATAGGTGATTAATATCGCAATATGCGGCATTTTTATCTCCACCCCACCATGATTTAGGGAATGAGTGCTCGATATTCATTCCATTAGGCACTGCACCTTTTGAAGAATACCTGAACGTCTCATTGCTATAACGATTAACAACTACCCCATTCTGGTTATCGACAACATAGAAAGCACCCCATGTTCCATTTTCGCCCTTACCATAACTGATTACGGTATGACGCTTTAGGATCTTGTGCATTGCTGTCTTCAGCGCCTCCTTTTTGAGGCCATTGACACTAGAATAATAATCTCTCAAATCTTTGCGGCTGACTGAATAAGAGGATACAGTGAGCATCGAGAGGAGAATAACTAAAACTGATTTGAACATCTTTTTAACATGTATGTGAGAAAATACAAGATGCAGATATGGGCATCTTGTACAAAGATTACTTCTTGATAACCTTCTTGCCGTTTACTATGTACATGTGGCCAGACTGCATAGTAGTCACACGTCGTCCACTCATATCATATATCACGACCTCTGACTCGAGAGTATTTTCGTCGACATTGACATTTACTATTGGCGTTGCAGAAAACTCTTTCTTGAAGAAGGCTGTTACAGTAGCTGCTATATTTTCATGCAATGTAGTGTAACTGCGCCAATCATAATTTCCTGTGTATACGCCAACATATCTATTAATATTATTTGTACTCTTGAGGTATCCTTTCTGAACACCATCTACCGTTACTACGGACCAAATGAAATCTGTAGCTGCATTCTTTCCGATTTTCACGCCTGCATTGTCACTTATATTATACAGATTACGGCCCTCTCCGCCATTGAAAGAATAGACATTTACAGACTCGCCACCTATAGTCTGAGTCCCTACATTAATAGTCCACTCATCATCCTCAAGATTTCCCTCAATTTTACCGCTCTCGATACCTACTGCTTTTGCCTCCGGACCTTTTTTAGTCGTTTTATGTGACAATAAACGACCAGATGCGACATCTACGATCAGAACTACGTCGCCACTCTCAAGATTACTGATACTGGTTTCTACATAAGTTTGCGCTTTAGGAGATACACCGCCTAAGACAACAAGCGCGACTGTCAGCACGGTTTTGAAATAATGGTACATATGCGTAAAATAAAAAAAATAAATATCGACGTGAGATAACGTGTGATAACATGAGATAACGAGTGCAAAGGTAGAAAAACTTGGTGGGCTTATGTATTAACAAGTATTAAGATTGTGTTACGCATGAAAAAAATGACCCGACGGAAGAGAACCGTCGGGTCATTTATTTTACAAATATAAATGTTGACCTTATTTATCTAACTCCTGAACGAGCTGTGCGATAATCTTTGTCATCTTAGGTTCTGCTGCTGCAGCGACCTTCTGAACCTCCTCGTGGCTAACCTCTACGATTTCGCCTGGAACACCTGAGTCAGTAATAATCGATACACCGAATACCTCCATACCTGCGTGGTGAGCTACTATAACCTCTGGTACAGTAGACATACCTACTGCATCGGCACCGAGGAGACGGAACATCTTGTACTCTGCAGGTGTCTCGAATGTTGGGCCAGTGGTACCGACATATACACCTTCAAGGAGGTGGATATTCTCGCGCTCAGCAATAGCAAATGCCTTTTTGCGAAGTTCCTTGCTATACACCTCGCTCATATCAGGGAAACGAGGTCCAAACTCAGCCATATTAGGGCCGATAAGAGGATTTGTACCGAACATATTGATATGATCCTTTATAACCATAATGGTACCTACCTTGAATGCAGGATTCAAACCTCCACTGGCATTAGATACGAAGAGAGTGTTGATGCCACAAACCTTCATTACGCGAGCAGGGAAAGTGACCTGCTGCATAGTATAACCCTCATAATAGTGGAAACGGCCCTGCATAGCCAATACTTGCACGCCACCAATAGTACCAAGGATAAGACGTCCGCTATGGCCCTCAACTGTTGACACTGGGAAATGAGGAATATCCTTATAATCGATAGACTTCTCTATTTTTATCTCATTAACCAAACCGCCTAGACCAGTTCCGAGAATGATACCCACACGTGGCTGAGCAGTGAACTGCGACTTAAGATAAGCTGCAGCCTCATTAATCTTGTTCATCATATTCTTATTGTGTTATGTTATAAATCAATTATATCAAACGAATCGCCATGTAAGAGACGTAATCCGATTCTAAGATAGCATACTGAATGCTTACCTATTTTGTTACTCAATCTCTGAGCATCTTTTTCGGTACAGATAAGTACCGACTCCTCACCCAGCAAGTCGAGCTTATTTTCCACCTCCTTAAGTTCTTCTGGCGTGAAGAGATGATGGTCTCCGTACTTAATACATTCCGTATTCTCTCCGTAGCGTCTCCTTACCTCATCAAAGAAAGGAGCAGGGCGACCGATACCAGCTATAGCAACAGCTTTGCGAGTTGTACTTGTGCTACCTACTAATTCCTGATACTCTATACCTGTAAAATACAACCGTTGCGATTTGCCAAGCTTCATCTTACGTTCCATATCAGCCATCTCTTGTTCAGAGAGATCCAGAGGACACTTGTTAATGATTACTGTTTTAGCTCTCTTTCTAGCCCACCAATGCTCTCTAAGATTACCGGCAGGCAACAACATATCGTCATATATCGGTCTGGCATAATCGCATACAAGTACATACTCAGTTGCTTTAGTAGACTTATGCTGCATACCATCATCCATAAGTACCACATCGGTATCAGGCATATTTTGCTTGATATAATCCAGAGCTCTATTACGGTCGCCATCAACTACTATGGGCACATCAGGAAACCTTTTATGAATCTGCATAGGCTCATCACCAATATCCTCGACAGTTGAATACTTGGTAGCAACCTGTAGTCCTTTGGTTTTTCTTCTATAGCCACGACTAAGCATAACTACATTTCTACCCTTAGCGTGAAGTTTATCAATAAGATACTCTGTAATAGGTGTTTTACCCGTACCACCTACTGTGAGATTGCCTATACACACTGTACGAATAGGAGACTCCTTAGCATTCAGGATACCCATTCTATATAAAAGATCAACAGTATCTATAACGAGCCCATAGAGCCAAGAGAATGGCATCAGCACTATACGTCTTGCCTTACTCATGCCTTTTTAGATTTCTTATGCCCGATTTTGATTTGGCTAATCCACTTAGGCAACAATATCACACCCATAATGAGATAAGGGTAATAACTTACCATTCTCCATGCTAAAGCAATAGTAACCCCAGCACCAAGAGGAATGAAAGCTGCGAGGAACTCCTTAAAGATATATTCAGCAAAACCTGCACCGCCAGGGGTAGGAGCAACAAGCATCATAATCCACATAGCCAATTGCTTTCCGAAGACTACGAAATGGTCGAACCAACCCAACTGATGAATTCCGAAGAAAGCCACGATAAGAGCATTAGCCACCCAATACCTAGCCAGCCAACTAGCGGAAGTAGCACCGAAAGCCTTCAACCACTTTTTGAAAGGCCAATGACGGAAATAAATAGATGTACTCACAATTTCATCGCCCATCTCCTCCGCCTTACTTCTCCAACGCTTAATGAATGGCAACTTAAATATCTGTACTAAGAGCCACTTTAAACCCTTAGGATTGACAAACAAACCGTATGAGAGGACGAGAATATATGAGACCTTCAGTCCATATCCTATCCAAGCTAACTTAGCGAACCCGCTAATCAGACCATCATCGAGTCCAAAAACATTCTGATATCCTATCAGGAAAACTACAACAGGGAACGTTATGGCAAAGAACAACTCATCCAAGAACGATGTTACCATCACAATACCTGTGGAACGACCAATATTGATACCCTCGCGATTAACGAAAAAAAGAGCTACACTAGTACCTCCGACGGCTGAAGGAGAAACGGCAGAAGCGAATTCCCACAACATAATAATTCGGAAAGAAGATTTCCATGATATATCATAGTCACTCAACACTCTGATACGAGCCATATAACCGAGGTCTCTGGTAGCCATAGCCATAACAGACACAAACAACCAAAATACAGACCACCCTGTGAACTGGATCATATCGAACATACCAGGCTGATATTCCCTACCAAACATCCAGGCAGTCACCCCTAATCCTATCAAAATAGGAATAACAATCTTCCACGACTTCAAGCTATTTAAGACTTGATTAGCCTGCGGTGCGTCGAATTCCTCTTGTGGAGTCAATTGCTCGGATGTTGACATATTCTCCCTCACGATACTCTTAGATATCAAAAACAGAACCCTCGCCATCAGCTGAAGATTCAGCTTCTGAGTCGATCATCTCCATAGCTTCGTCATTACCCTCATCCGCATTCAAGTTTCTATCAGCGCAATCGAGGCTATAAGAAATAGAAGGAGGTGCAATAAATACATCCTCTGGAGATATAGTATAATTAGTCTTATCTGTAGGATGAGTCAACCCTTCGTTACCAAAAACCTTAAGGATGAAACGGCCAAATACCGGGATTGCCATATTTGCTGCTTGACCAAGGTTCATACTATCGAAATGAATACTGCGGTCCTCGCCTCCTACCCATACACCAGATACGAGGTTAGGCAAGATACTCATGAACCAACCATCGGAGTGATTTTGCGTTGTACCAGTCTTTCCACCCATCTTATTCTTCAATTGATAAGCAGGGCCTCTCAAGCGGCGACCTGTACCTTGATTAATTACACCTTCGAGAAGATTAACCATCATATAAGCAGACTCCTCGCTCATCACCTCATGTTCTTCGGAAACGAACTTAGCTATAACATTGCCATACTTATCCTCTATAGAGGTAATACCTATAGGATCGATATGCACACCCTTGTTTGCGAAGGTAGCATAAGCACTTACCATCTCGAACAGACTGACATCGCTAGTACCCAAGCACAAAGAGTAAACAGGATCGATATGAGAATATACGCCCAGGTCGTGCATCAGTTGCACTACAGCTTGAGGAGAATACTGCTTCATAACCCATGCTGTAACATTATTATTTGAATTAGCCAGACCCCACTTGAGACTAACCATATCACCAAGTCGTGCATCGCCAGCATTTCTAGGAGTCCAGGTTGTCCAATTACCCTCTGGGTCCATCACCTGAAACGTCTGAGGAGTATTAGGAGCCAAATCGCAAGGAGTACGACCATCACGCATAGCCAAAGCATATACGAACGGCTTCACGGTTGAACCGACCTGACGCTTACCCTGGCTAACCATATCATATTGGAAATATTTGAAATTAGGTCCACCCACATATACCTTAATATGACCATTACGAGGGTCGACACTCATCATACCCGAACGCAAGAAGAACTTATGATACAAGACAGAATCGGCAGGTGTCCAGACTACATCCTTTTCTCCATTCCAATCGAAAATCTTCATTTCCGTAGGAGTATGCATATTTTTTTCTATCTCCTCTTCACTAGCGCCAGCCTTTTTAAGAGTGCGATAGCGATCGGAATTCTTCATAGCTCTCCTGAGGATATCCTTATACTGATCAGACGTAACGTCAGAACTAAAAGGAGCCCTTCCCTTAACCTTTGAAGGATCATACTCCTTATATACCCCCTTAGATTCAAAGAACTTAGGCTGCAACTCATTACCTAGGTGTTCCTCCAAAGCCTGTTCGGCATACTTCTGCAAACGAGAGTCTATAGTAGAATGAATCTTCAATCCGTCCTTATAAATATTGTAATAAGAGCCATCTGCCTTAGGATTCTTTTTTATCCATCCATAAGCCGGATTTGTTTGCCATTGAATACTATCCTCTATATACTTCTGCATATTCCACTGTGGATAATTCTGACGTTCTGGCTTTTCTGCAGTCAACATCAAACGAACCCACTCTCTGAAATATGGAGCAACACCCTCCTTATGGTCTGAACGAGTAAACTCCAAACTCAAAGGCAGAGTTTTAAGAGAGTCGTACTCCATCTTATTGATATATCGAGAACGTAACATCTGGAACAATACCGTATTACGTCTTTCCTTAACCAAATCTGGACGACGGATAGGATTATACAACGAAGGATTCTTAAGCATACCTACCAATACGGCAGCCTGCTCCTTTTTAAGATTACCGACATTAGTATTGAAGAAAGTCCACGAGGCTGACTCTATACCATACGCATCATATATAAATGCGGCTCGATTGAGATACATGGCAAGGATCTCCTCTTTAGTATAGGAACGCTCAAGTTTTACAGCGATAACCCATTCCTTGAGTTTCTGAGTATATCTCTCCCACTTATTCTGAGCATGGCCGTGGAAAAGCATTTTTGCCAACTGCTGAGTAATAGTAGAGCCACCACCAGAATTTTTCTGTTGCATGATAACAGTCTTGAACAATACGCGACCTAAGCCACGAACATCCACACCAGAGTGCTCATAGAAACGTTCATCCTCTGTCGCAACCAGAGCTTGGATGAGATATGGAGATATTTCTTCGAAATCTACTTGAGAACGATTCTCGACATAGAACTTTCCTAATGTAACGCCATCCTCAGAGATAATATCAGTAGCCAAAGCGCTTTTAGGGTTCTCTAGATCTTCGAATGTCGGCATAAAGCCCAAATATCCATAGGATAAAAGGGAAAAGAAAACTATAGTGGATAGTACACCGAAGCCAAACAGGCTCCATAAGCATATAATATATTTGCGTTTCTTCTTAGTGTCTATCTGACCTTCCTTTATATTGTTGTCTGCCATATCTCAAAATATTAAAGTGGACTGTTGAAAAGTCCGCATTTGAATATTAGGTATTAAACTCTTTTGCGCGTAAAGGTACTATGTTTTTTTTAAAAGTGATACTTTCAATATACAATAGGCAAATTAGCAACAGCCTCCGGATATCCGAAACGTTGCGCTTTTGTATCCAAAGACCATTCCTTTACAGCTAGGATACGACGAACCGAATCTTCTATCTGAGACTCCTCAATCTCTCCAGCCAATATGGCTTGCTCTGTTGCCATGACAGCCCTCTGTACGTCTTGGGAGAACTCAGCGACATCATTACCTGCAGCAATAGTCACCTTCTCTATAACCTCCTTACCTGCAGATATCAATGCCCCCTGCATATTTACAGCATCAGAGACAATCAATCCATCAAAGCCAAGCTGCTTCCTCAATACACCCTTCAATATAGCCTCTGAGAGAGATGCTGCTCTTTTACTAGGATCTAGCACTGGCACTACCAGATGGCCACTCATTACTCCCATAGCTCCGTTATCTATACAATGCTTAAACGGAGCCAACTCCACACTAGTAATTCTATCAATATCATGTGGCACGACAGGCAAAGCCAAGTGAGAATCCTTGCTTGTATCGCCATGACCAGGAAAATGCTTGATTACAGCACATACGCCACCACCCTGGAGACCACGCACAAATGCCTCGCCCATCATAGAGACAAGTTCTACATTATCACCGAAAGCGCGTTTACCAATAATCGGATTCTTAGGATTGGTATTAACATCGACTACAGGGGAGAAATTAATATTCAATCCACATGCCAGCATCTGCTCTGCCGTTCTCTGTCCCAACATACGGACATAAGAGCTATCACCCTTAGCACCCAACTGCTGAAAACTAGGATACTTATCGACATCGACAAACTTCATACCAAGACCATTCTCGGCATCTGCGGCAAAAAGCAAAGGCAACTTAGCCGCCTTCTCTACCCTCTCCACAAAATCAAGACATGAAGATGGAGATGCCTTAAGTACCAGCACACCACCTACACCCCAATCCTTGATATTATTCTCAATCTTCTGGATACTCTTCTCATTGAAATTGACATCCAGGGTCACCCATACCATCTGCCCGATCTTCTCCCTTAAGGACATAGTACTATATACACTATCGACCCAATGAGAATGCATTGCTGAATGCCAGTCCAATATAGGCTTACGATCTCTAATTACAGGTCTATCATACAAAAGATATCTCTCTCGGCGAGCCTTAAAAGCACTAAGTTTGGGGTCCCAAGATGCACGAATAGAATCTTCGGGCACACCTGCCATTAATTGTTTTCTCAAATTCTTAGTTCCCGCCAAAATATCGAAAGATGACTTTTGTGGCCAAAATAGAGAATCTCCTATCTGCGCATACATATCCATTATATACTTCAGCGAGAATCCATGCAACTCTACCCCCCTCAAATCTACTCCATGACATACCTTACCCTTGAATACAGGATCTGCTGCGCCATAAGATGGCTTAGGAACAAATGAGAAAGAAGACTCCTCAGCATACGGTGAGCCAATAACTTCGAACGGCATATCTGTACCACGTCCAACAGAGACATTGGTACCCTCAAACAGACATAGAGAAGGATACAGAGCGATAGCATGATCAGACCTAAGATTTGGAGAAGGCTGGCAATTGATGTTAATCTTCCAATCATGAGAATAATTCTCCATAGGCATTACCCTAAGCATACATCTTTTTCCACCAGCAAGCCAACCCTCAGCATTTATCATGCAAGCCAATTCGGCAGGAGTCATACCATATAAGACGGGAATCGGGTCAAGACTGACGAAACTTATGCAATCATCGTCGCGCACAGGACCATCTACCACCCCACCTTGAGGATTAGGCCTATCCAACACCAACACCTCGGCACGACCACCTAATTCCTTTGGTCTATCATTAGTCTCGGCGCAAGCCTCCATAACATAATGGAGAGTAGATATATAAGTATAAAAACGGGTACCTACATCCTGAAGATCATACACCACCATATCAATACCATTCATATCCTCGGCAGTTGGCTTCTTATGCTTACCATAAAGGCTGATAATCTGAACGCCAGTCTTTTCATCGACCGAATTATCAACCCTCTGTCCTGCATCAGCATTACCTCTAAAACCATGCTCAGGGACAAACACCTTTTTTACATTAACACCAAGAGAAAGAAGAGTATCCAAGAGATGAGTTTCTCCAACTAGTGATGTATTATTTGCGACCAAAGCCACACTACGCTGATTAAGCATAGGAAGAAAATAGTGTACTCTATTATTTGCAGGTGCGACATTATGTATAGTCTCACTGTGAACCGTCTGTGGTTCAGGAGATGCTGTACAGCCAACACAAAAAGTCAGCAATAGGAACAAAACGCCGTACTTAGCGTTTGACAAAGTGCTTATAAATCTTCTCATAATGGTTGCTAAGGTATGAAATAAAGGTCTTTTTTACAAAAAACATGTCGTTCGTCAAATAAATATGCAGTTCGTCAAAAAGTCTTTTGCATATAATTATGATGATATTATAATTGCATCAACAAAAAGGAGATGACATAAACTACTAAACGAAGAACTACTAAACTACTAAGAAATTTTATTAACTACCACAACTACTATGATGATGATTAACAATTTGAACAGCTAAGATATTAAACTACCTAATAAGTTGAAAAACTTATACATGATATAAACTACTACTATGATTCAGTCTACTAAACTGATACTATGACGACATTAACGACTAAAATACATCTCAATCAAGAGACGTGAGTTAAAGATTTGAGTTTTTGAGTTTGTTCCCAAAAGGCTAGATTCGGTCTAGCCTTTTTCTTTTTTTGTATATTTATCCCAGAAAGAGAAGCAATCAGAAAAAGCAAATTATCAGTAGAGACATTAGGGAATGGATATTGTGTAGAGTCTTTGTGAATAGCGGGAAGGTATAGAGAGCATACGGGTTGGTCGCAATTTTTTTATTTGATATCTTTGTAGAAAGATAGGAAAGAGGCTAAAACATCCCACAACAATACACCCGTCATTTTCATATTTGCTGGAATATTCGAGTGTATTAGCATTAGAGTAAAAAAGTTGTAATAATAAACAGTATGAATAACGGGAAAGACACGTGCAATAAGTTGAAAGCTATCCGCAAGCAGATAGCTGATGCGAACGAAATAGACTATGAGCCTACGGAGTGCCAACACGAAGGACCATGTAGAGGTACATGTCCTAAATGCGAGTCGGAGATGCGCTATATCGAACGTGAGCTACAAAACAGAGCATCGCTAGGCAAGAAAGTCGCCATCGTAGGATTAGCCACTGGATTATCGTCATTATGGGTTGCGAATGCCAGTGCCCAGTGCGTGAACAACGATACAATACCAGAAAATACGATTGAAGATATTCATGGAGATATAGAGTTGCCATTAGAATTAGAAGGAGAAGTAGAAGACGATCCTGTGTATATTGTCCCCGATGAAATGCCTCAATTCCCAGGAGGTGTTGAAGCGATGCGCAGATATATAGCAGAAAATATAAAATACCCGGCAATTGCAGGAGAGGTGGATTTGCATGGCAGAGTTTGGTTGACATTTATAATAGACCAAAAGGGTACAATATCTGATATTACAGTTATTCGCTCACTTGACCCACATTTGGACGCTGAAGCCATACGAGTAGTCAAGTCGATGCCGAAATGGGAACCCGGTCTGATAAAAGGGAGACCAGTGAAAGTCAAGTACACCCTTCCCGTTCATTTTGACATATCACTCTAATGGCATGCATGGCAAATAGAGTTCCATTTATTGGGATAAGTCGGCATCGTATGCTTTATGATGGAGAAGGAGTCACTACGCTTGCTGCAGTTCATGGATGTCCTTTAAGTTGCAGATACTGCCTCAATCCACAATGTCAAAGAGAGAATGGCAAAGCCTATGAGTTGACACCCGAAGAACTTGTTGAAAAAGTAATAGTTGATGACCTTTATTTTAAGGCAACAGGAGGAGGCATTACATTTGGAGGAGGCGAGCCAGCTATTAGGAGTAGATTTATAGAGGCATTCAGAGAGATCAGCAATCCGGTATGGAAAATCAATATAGAGACAAGTCTGAATGTTCAGACAGAACATATAGAACGGATTGTGCCATTTATTCATCAGTTTATAATAGATGTAAAAGATATGAATAGTGTAATCTATAAGAACTACACTGGGATAGACAACAAACTGGTAAAAGAGAATTTAGAGTATCTGGCAAAGATTGGGCTTCAAGAAAAGTGTACGATACGTGTACCCATGATAGCAGATTATAATACGGAGAAAGATATTGAGGAGAGCAAGAGAATATTAGAGCAATCAGGGTATAGGCGATTTGATGTTTTTGAATACGATACGACACGAAATAAGTAATATACAGACATTAGAATAAAATGTGGTTAGTCAGCAATATACTGAAAGTGGTCCTTCTGATAATACGATTAGTATCGAAGAAGAAAAATGAATAGTAGACTATACAACAATGGCACCTATTGGGGTGCCATTATTATATATTAACCGACTAGATTATTATCCTTTGCGAGTAGTCTTTTTTGCCTTTGGCTTAAACTTCTTGACGAACTTATCTATGGTATAATCAGAGACGTGGAAATCGACCTTGATATCCCAGTTTGCCCTAACGGTAACCTTCTCCATATAATATATGAACTCCTCCGGTTGGGTCTTTGTCTCGAGGTTACCATTATCG
>JAKSLC010000059.1 GCA_024401415.1 Bacteroidales bacterium
CTCCTTAGTCTCTGTTGAGAGCTGGATGTCATTGCAGTCGTAGAACATAATAAGGTTATCCAAACCGAGGTTACCAGCGATACGAGCTGCGCCCTGAGAAACCTCCTCCTGGATACCACCATCAGAAATATATGCGTAGATTGTCTCCTTAGCGAAAGTTGGGTTACCAGTGTGCTCTGCGAGGAACTTAGCAGCGATAGCAGCACCGATAGCGTAAGCATGACCCTGACCGAGAGGACCAGATGTATTTTCGATACCACGAGCTACCTCATACTCTGGGTGACCTGTTGTAGGAGAACCCCACTGACGGAGCTGAGCGCACTCATCGAGAGTGAACTTACCAGCCAATGCGAGCTGAGCATAGAGCATTGGAGCCATGTGACCTGGATCGAGGAAGAAACGGTCGCGGCCTACCCATGAAGGGTTCTTTGGATCATACTGAAGGAACTCAGAATACAGTACATTGATGAAGTCAGCACCACCCATTGCACCACCTGGGTGACCACTCTTAGCCTTCTCAACCATAGATGCAGCCAAAATACGGATATTGTCAGCTGCTCTTTGTGTTACGTTTGTCATAATTTGTGTATCTTGTATTGTTTTTTGTTTTCGTTAGTTGTATTGTAGAAATAACTTCAAATCAGAAACGAGAAATCTTCTCTACACGGCGTTGATGACGGCCGCCCTCGAATGCAGTATTAAGGAAAGCCTGAGCGAACTCCCAGCACTGCTCTTCAGTAAGGAAACGAGCTGGCATAACACATATATTAGCGTCATTATGCTGACGAGCCAATTCTGTAATCTCCTTGTTCCAGCAATAAGCTGAACGAACTTCGGTATGCTTATTGAGAGTCATATTGATACCATTTCCCGAACCACAGAAAGCGATTGCACGTTTAAGTTCGCCCTTACTGATAGCCGAAGCCAAAGGATGAGCATAATCTGCGTAATCGCAAGAATCTGCTGTGTGAGTACCAAAATCCTGAATCTCGAAGCCAGCTGCAATAAGACGAGCCTTGATAGCCTCTTTCATCTCAAAACCGGCATGGTCTGAAGCCATACCTAGAACTTCTTTCTGCATTGTGTATTTACGTTGTTGTTTGTCAAAATTCCGACCTCAAAGATACTATTAAATATTGAGACTCGGGAGGACATTTCTACACAATTGGGCGTAAGATAAAACTTTAAAAATTGACGTTCAAACTCTTATTAACTGATAATCAGCAAATAAAACACCAACATCATTTTAACAATGTAACCTATGAGCAAAAAAATGTTGCAGAGAACAAAAAGAAAATTTACCCTTAGAATCTAACTCCCAATAGAGAAATATCATCCAACTGGTCGCAATTAGCACTCCACGTTGCATAAAAAGACTCTACAACAGACTGCTGTTCGCCAATAGGATACGAGTTTAGTTTTTTCAAGAAATCGCGGAATCCAGAAGACTTCAATCTTCGTCCGCGAGGATAAGCATCAGTTATACCACCGAACTGATCTGCGAATCCATCAGACGAAATATATAGAGTCTCACCTGGCGAGACTACAGTTTCGAAAGTCTCGAACGCCTTATTACGGATTATAGGATCTCTATCACCTATACTACGTTTTGTACCATGTATTTCAAGCAACTCACCGGAACGGAACAGATATATTGGACGTCGAGCAGAAGAAGAACGCAACCGTCGAGTTGTCGGATTATATGCTACAATAGAAAGATCCATACCATCGTGGACATAATTCTCTTCATTTTGATTCAGCATAGACACCACACGTTCATCAAGACGCTCCAACATTTCACCGGGAGGAAGCAATTCTTCATTAGAACTTACATCATTCAAGATAGCCGAGCCTATCATAGACATAAAAGCACCTGGCACGCCATGACCGGTGCAGTCTGCGCAAACAAACAGCAATTCACCTCCCATGCGGCTCCAATAGAAGTCGCCACTCACAATATTAAGCGGTTTGAAAAACACGAACGCCCCCTCTACACCAAACGAAGTAAACTTCTTTATATCCGGCAAGATAGCTTTCTGGATACGGAAAGCGTAATTGATACTATCGGTAATCTCTTGATTCTTAACCCGCAATTCCTTAGTCTGCCGCTCGACCTCAGCCTCCTACCTATCATTCTGCTCCGACAATATACGTTGACGTTCATTAATTCTCTTGCGATTCATAGCAGATACTACAAGAACCAAGATGACTATACCAGAAAGGACAATTATGGCCATAACCAAGACAAGGACATTCTGGCGAGTCTGCATCTGCTCCTTTTCATACTCCAGTTTATCTTTATCCATAATTATAGACAAATCTTCCAACGCAGATTTAATATTTCTTGTTAAAGCAGAATCCGCATCAGCTATTACCCTATCATAAAGCGAATCGGCCAAATCTATATTCCCCATTAAAAATGCAGCTCTACATTTTTCTCTATAAGCAGCATAAACCATTCCTTCATTACCAATAGCTATCAGCGAATCGCTGACCGACAACACCTTGTCATACTCATGTATATACGAGTAATATTTAGACAAACAATACAGATAAGGAGGTTCATTAAACGGCCTCATTTCCTGCGATGCATCAAGCAAATCTTTCAGGACTGCCATATTTCTCTGAGCCTCTGCCTTACTATTTTGGCCTATGGATATGCATACATATAGTCTCTGAAGATAATTATCATATACACTAGTCTCTGTACTCTGAGACAACTCCTTGTACTTTTCGATACCGTATGCCAAATCACGAGCTACAGAAACTTGCTCGTCCAAACTACCATGGTATTCTGCCATCATAGAGAGCGAAGACAATGTAGACATATAAGTAGCTATATTGTCACTTGTCAACGGTGCACACAATTCCATGACCTCACCGGCGTACTTCTTTGCCTCGTCATACTCATTATTAGCATAATAGATATACACTAAAACAGAAGCCACATCTGCACGCAACATAAGTCTCTCACGAGCCATCTGCTCGTCATCAGTCTCCTTAGGCTGGCTCAACGCATATAACTTATTGGCAGCATTTATTGCGCTTCGAAAACGCAATTTAGGAACATATTCATCTATAAGACATTTAGTTACATAAGAATACGAAGAGAGTTGACTTTCGATATATCTTTCATCATGTTCGATGCTGTCATGCAAAGCTTCAAGTTCTTTTGTCAGTCCATGATTCCCATAATAACCTGCCTTCAAATTAATAGCGCTTCTGGCGCGCAAGTCATAACCGCACTTGACAGACTTATAGTGAACGAGATTGGCTATTCTCAGACATTGATCATTAGTATAATTTGCGGCCGCCAGATATGTAAGAGAATCTATCTCTGCTCTCTCCTGTTCAGTAGGCTCCGCCTTGACTATTACGCTCGTTAAAAACGAAAAACATATCAAAGCCGTTATATGCGACACTTTCATCTTCATACAAACTACAACACGCAAAATCAGTTCATTAATACAGACTATAGTATAGTAGTAAAAAACGCAATCTGCTATAAACACAGATTGCGTTTGGAAGAGAGAGCGGTAAACGGGACTCGAACCCGCGACCCTCAGCTTGGGAAGCTAATGCTCTACCAACTGAGCTATTACCGCATAAAATGAAGGTGCTCTCCCTTTTGCGACTGCAAATTTAAGAAGATTTTTTTACACACAACACTTTATAACATTTTTTCAGTAATGTACTTTTACTATTACAATTTATCGCTAATTTTGCTCCTATGAAAGGCAATTTGAGACACATAGCATTATACACAGCCTTAATAGTTTCCATATATGCATTCTATGCGTTATCGTATTGGGGGCACTTGAACTATTTTGAGCAAATGCAGTTGTTCACCCCAACAAAATCATACATACTTGAGTATTTAAAAATCCCTGGCGGTATAAATACTATATTTTCCCAATGGTTAACCCAATGGTACTTTAATTCTTGGGTTGGATCACTAATACCAGCCATGATATGTACCACATTTGCATTTTTCATTGGCAAGGAGCATAATCACAACCCTTTTGTGGCAATAGGTTCAGCCTTCGCGCTATTTATCTTTTGTTTCAGTTCAAAAGATTACATGGTTGCCGGTGCTACTGCTATTACAATATCTGTCGCATTCATCTTCATAGGAAGAAAAATAGATTCTGCTATTATACGAATGCTCTTAGGACTCATTCTATGCCTATTAGCAGGGCCATTTGTCGGGTTAGTCTATGCTTTGGCTACGATTAAAAAGTTTTATGAAGTCATACCGTGTTTTATAGTCTTCTTTATATTCAAGTCGTTCATTAATTTCGACTTATCTTCCCAACGTATCTTCATGGGAACAGAGTTTAATAGACTTGTACATAAAACACAAATTGAACCATTTCTAATAAGTGGTTTTGTACTTGCCATGTACTACCTAAAGAAACTCCCATGGAAACGTGTAATCACCATCAGTCAATGGGGTATTTCTTTGGTACTTGTTGTAGTTACTATTATATCATTATACATTAACCGAGATGAGGAGATATATTTACGATACGACAAACTGGCACGAAACTATAAGTGGGAAGAGATATTAAAACTGGAGAAAACGCACCCTTTGATGATGCGCCCGACAGTTTTATACACCAATTTGGCGCTAGCACAATTGGGACAAATCGGGAACGACCTTTTCAAACACTTGCAATCTGGTCCAGAAGGACTTATACCTCCGTTTATTAAAGAAGCTGATTATGCCATCATGGCTTCTGATATATATTATCATATTGGTCTCATCAATACAGCAGAACGTTTTGCATGGGAGGGTGAAGAGTCTACCCTAAATGGGCAGAGGTCTGTACGAGCGATAAAAAGAATTGCGCAGTGTAATATTATAAAGGACAACTACCCTGTGGCAAGCCGATTTCTAGCCATACTGAAAACCACATCATGCTATCGCAAGTGGGCAATTCAAGCAGAGGAGTATATCAATAGCAAGACAACGAATAAAGTGGCCGAATGGGAAACCATACGCTCTCGCATGATTAAAGAAGATTTATTCTACTCAGCCGTTGAGGTAGACAAGATATTGGCAAGGATGTTTTTGAACAATCCACAAAACATGCTGGCATACAATTATGTTTTGTCAAACTGCCTACTGAAGAAAGACCTAAATCTATTTATGCAGATTTTCAGACCAAACATATTCGGTCGTGACGTTCCAAAATACTACAAAGAGGCTTACTTATACGAAATGGGGCGTCGAAATCATGACAGTTTAAAAGGCTTCTCAGGGGCAGACCAACTAGTTATCAAACGCATACATGATTTCATCAATATTTATCAAGCGAATCCAAAAGACAAACGTCTGAACGACTATAAAGATTCATACTTATGGTATCTGTCAAAACAATAATATCGACATTAACATTAGCAATGATAGTATCTTCTTGTGGTCCAGACCTCAAGAATTGTATCTATGCAGATAGCAAAGCTCCAGTATTTCCAGATATAGACAGTGTGGAAATACCAATCAACATTGCGCCGCTGAATGTGATGCCAATAATTGAAATTGCCAATAGATGCAGCGATGTATACATCTCATACACAGCCAATGGGAAAACTATAGATTCTCATGGCGAACACGCAACTAGCATAAACACTGACGATTGGCGAGATTTGCTCTCTGACGCAAAAGAAATTGAGGCGACCATTGCCTTACGCATAGACGGGCAATGGGAAAAATACCCTACCCTACACCTTTTTGTCACTCAAGATCCTATCGAAGAGTATCTTGTATATAGGAAAATAGCGCCTGGGTATGAATCATACAACCAACACGGAATATATCAACGTTCATTGACCACAGGAAAAGAGCATGTGATAATGAATAACGACCGTATTGGGTTCGGCTGCATGAACTGTCATAGTTTTGCCAATCACCATGCAGACAATATGTCGATTCATTTAAGAGGAGGATCGCACCCTGGCACATTGATGCGACACAATGGCAAGACCGACTTTATCAAAGTTGACCATGAGAAACTAGGTGGATCATACGTATATCCGAACTGGCATAAAGATGGCAGACATATTACCTACTCTACTAACCATACACACCAGTCATTCCACACTGCAGAGCATAAACGTATAGAGGTTTTTGACGACTATAGCAATGTGGTTATAGTTGACACAGATACAGAAGAGTTTATCACTAATTCAATTCTTTTCAACGACAGTACCTTTACGACATTCCCAAATTTCTCCGCAGATGGCAAGTGGCTATATTTCTGCAAGTCAAAAACACTTGACAAGAAGAGAGACATCACCAATTTGCACTATGACATTTGTCGCATTGCATACGATGCTGAGACTAATACTCTTGCTGACAATTACGAGGTGGTCATAGACGCATCAAGCGAAGGGAAATCAGCCTCTCTTCCACACTGTTCGCCAGACGGCAGATATCTCACATATTGCTATTTCGACTATGGTCAATTTCCAATATACCACAAAGAAAGCGATATCTACATTTTGGATCTTGAGACAAACGAAATATCAAAAGCCAACGACATTAATAGTGATGATGTCGAGAGCTATAACTCCTGGACTGCTGATGGTAAATGGCTTGCATTCTCGACGAAACGTGGTGACGGGGCTTTTGCCAGACCATATTTCGCTCATTTCAATAGTGAAACAGGCAAATTCAGCAAACCATTTGCTATGCCTATAGACCATATACAAGATTACATAGAAGAATATTATACCTATAACATACCCGAGTTTATCAAAGATGAAATATCGACTCGAGAAATAGCATTTTAGAGAATATGAAACAACACATCACCCCCATCACATATTGTGTCATAGACATTTCGCTATTTCTATTCTTTGCTTTTGGGAACTGGGGACACATGAATTACCATGAGCAGTTACAAATGTTCTCCAATACCTGGTCTTATATTGCAGGCTTACTGAAATATGCGGGTGGTGTAAACGACATATTTGCTCGTTGGCTCACACAATGGTACTTCAACCATTGGATAGGCTCAATAATAGCATCTTTTGTTTGCACTCTATTTGCTTTTTGCATAGCGAAGACGAAGAAGCACAACCCAATAATTGCTGTCTCTTCTGCACTATTGCTTCTTGGCCTTCAATTCATTCACAAAGATCAAATGATGGCAGGAGCCACTGCTATGCTGTTTGTAGGAATTTTCATACTTATAGAAAATAGACTTACAGCTCAAAAACTCCAACAGCCCTCAGATAGCATTAGAAGAATAATATTGAGTATTATTCTTTCCATTATAGCAGGTCCATACGCAGCTCTGATATTTGTTATATGCACCATCAGGAAATGGTATGAAATAATACCTCCATTCCTGGTAATGATAGTATACAAAATATTCGTGTACTACCAAGCACCCCTTATTGCACATTTCATGGGTACAGAATACTTCAGATATGTAACACAATTTGTTTGGGAGCCTTTTGGAATCGGCGGGTTCATTATCCTTATAAACTATTCCGACAGAATCAAGTGGTCGAAATTTATACAATGGGGACTATCACTAATAGTCATCTGCTACACTATATATAATATATATGACAAACGCGATGAGGAGTTGATTCTGAAATTTGACAAATTGGCAAGATTCCACAAGTGGGAACAAATAATCGAGCTCTCAGAGAAACATTCCAAGAAGTACAAGATGATAGTTATGTACACCAATCTAGCTTTGGTTCACACAGAGCGCATTGGAAACGAACTATTCAAACACAACCAATTTGGAGTTGAGGGATTAATACCAAACTACGATAAAGGTGTTGATATCAATCTTGTATCTAGTGAGATTTTCTATCATTTAGGAATGATCAACTCTGCCGAGAGATGTGCATTTGAGTGTCAGGAAGCAATTCCAGACGACCAAAAATCGGTACGAGCCATTAAACGCCTAGCTCAGTGTAATATAATTAAAGAAGACTATGATGTAGCGAGACGATATCTTGCGATGCTCAAAGAGACATATACCTATAGGAGGTGGGCCCTTCAAGCTGAGGAGTACATCAATGCCAACCAGACCAATGGCGTCATGGAGTGGGCAACTATCAGAGCCAGAATGCCTAAAAACGACAACTTCTACACAGTTCAACAATATGACAAAGTGTTAATGATGCTAGTTAAAGAGGCAGAAAGCTTCAAGTATGCTTACGACTACCTCTTGTCATACGTATTACTGAAGAAAGACGTAGATCAATTTATGGAGATATTCAGGCCACAGAGGTATACCAAGGGCATACCTAGATACTATAATGAAGCATATCTCTACTACGTTGGAAGCAAAAATCCAGAAGCTCTGAACAATATTTCTCAGATGGACAGGCAGCTTCTATCGCGTATGCAGGAATTCATCAAGATCCTAAAAGCCAATAATAACGACCCACGTATTGATAACTATAAAGACTTATACTTATGGTATATCGCCAATCGATAATAATAGCATTTGCAATGTCATTCATACTTGCATCATGCAATCCGGACTTAAAAAATGCAGTAAACAGCAATGACCTTCCACCTGTATTTCCCCTAGTAGACAGTGTGGTGATACCATCAAATATTGCCCCTATAAATATTATGCCATCGCTTAAAATAGCAGAGGCATGCAGTTGTGTACATATCTGTTATACAGGCAATGATGGGAACAGCGTAGTATCTTACGGTAAAAGAGCTACTGATATTGATATAGACGATTGGCACAAACTCACAAATAATAACAATGAGATTGTAGCAACTGTATCAATGTGCATTAATGGTCAGTGGACTAAATATAAGCAACAGCACATCTTCGTTTCTCAAGACAAGATAGAGCCCTATGTGGTATACAGGAAAATAGCACCGGGATACGAGACTTATGGTCCACTTGGCATATATCAACGCTCATTAGAGACAGGAGAAGAACATGTACTGATTGACAGAACGCAAACTAACGGCTGCATGAATTGCCATAGCTTTGCTAGTCATAAAAAAGATCACATGTCTCTGCACCTTAGAGCAGGTTCTCACCCTGGTACATTAATTAAGGAGGGCAACAAATGTCACTTCATCAATGTTCCAACTGAGAAACTAGGAGGCTCCTACGTGTACCCATCATGGCACAAAGACGGAAGACATATTGCTTTCTCTACAAATAACACTCAGCAGATTTTTCATGAGTTAGACAAAAAACGTATTGAGGTTATAGACCATTGGAGTAATTTGGAGATAGTAGACACCCAAACAGAGGAATACGTGACTAATGACATACTAACAAACGACTCCACCTTTACGACATTTCCACACTTCTCTCCTGATGGAAAATGGCTTTATTTCTGCTGTGCCAAGGCATATGATGTACGATTTTATACTAAGTCGTTGAAATACGCCATCATGCGAGTTCGATATGATGTTGAAACCAACACTATCGGCAACGAAGCGGAGGTAATTATTGATGCTCCAGCTATGGGAAAGACAGCAACCTTTCCTAGAATTTCTCCAGACGGGAAATATATGGTCTTTTGTTTAGCTGATTATGGACAGTTCACAATCTGGCATCCAGAGAGCGACTTATACATTATGAATCTTGAGACGAGAGAGATAAAGGAGTGCAAGGCACTTAACAGTAATAACGTCGAGAGTTACCATTCCTGGAGTTATGATGGGAAATGGTTGATTTTCTCGTCAAGGAGAATGGATGGTCAATTCACACAACCACACATTGCACATTTTGATTCAGAAACAGGCGAATTTGGCAAGCCATTTGTTATGCCATTAGCTAGAATTCGAGACTATTATGAGGAATATTACTCATATAATGTCCCTGAATTTGTTCTCGATGAAATATCGGAAAGAGAGATTCAGTTGTGATCTATTAACAATAATGTCTCAAAATACCTCTTTCGGTACATTTCGTCACATTTATTTGTTATATATCCCAGTCAATTGTATTGGAACAAAATAGTTTTTAACATTACACACAAAAAATAGATAACAATGAAACTAACGAACTTATTTATTGCACTAGCACTTATCATTTGTGGTGCTCTCATGTTGGCCAACAATTATGGTCTACTTGACTTATCATGGATTCATTCAATAGAATTCAGAAAATTTCTTTGGCCAGCCATAATCATTATTATTGGATTCAAGTTGCTGTCAAATGCTGTTAAGACTAACGACAAAAGAGGGAACAAAGACAATATGCAAGAGATACCCGTATCTAATGACTGCGAGGTAGTATTTTGTGGTCGTTCCATGAATTTCAACGGACAGAGATTTGAAGGGCTACGTGTAAAAGCGCTTATGGGAGGTGCTAAGATTGATTTAAGAGGAGCTGAAATTTCAGAAAATGCTACTATAATCGTAAACTCTTTATTTGGCGGTGTGGAGATATTGCTTTCAAACGATGTATCGTTGGATATTAAATCACACTGTTTTATGGGTGGAGTAAATGATGAAAGAACAAATGTAGCATATGCGCTAAACAAGAAGATAGTAATAGAAGCGAGTTGTATGTTAGGAGGAGTAAGTATCAAGAACTAAGACTAAACAACATCGTAACATTCTGTTTTATTTACGTATTATATGGAAGGAAAAATAGTTATAACTTTGCATGTAAACCGATAAAACAATAGAGATATGAATTTTCTAGAGGAAAAGATAATTACAGACGGCAAGATATTCGACGAAAATATTCTAAAAGTTGACGGTTTTCTCAACCATCAGATAGATATGGATATAATGCGTCAAATCGCTTGCGAATTCAAACGTAGATTCAAAGGTGACCACGTAGACAAGATACTAACTATTGAGGCTTCTGGTATTGCCGTAGCTGTAATGTTAGCAAATATGTATGATGTTCCAGTGGTATTTGCAAAGAAGAATGCGACAGTAAACAGTACTGATGACAAATATATGAGTGAAGCATACTCCTTCACTCAAAAGAAGATGAATAATATATTTGTATCAAAACCATATCTCAAAGAGGGTGAGTGTATACTTATTATTGACGACTTCCTCGCAGATGGGCAAGCAGCAAGTGCTCTTATAGATATTGTCAATCAGGCGAAAGCCAAAGTTGTAGGCATTGGCGTAGCTATAGAAAAAGGTCAACAGAAAGGTGGCAAGATACTCAGAGAAAAAGGATTTCACGTAGAGTCTTTAGCAATTATCGATTCTATGAACACTGAGACACAAACAGTATTCTTCCGTCGACAGTAAGATTGAAATAATTTGATAACAAACAAAAACAGGGGGCATGAATGTGTCCTCTGTTTTTTTATTATTATAAGCCGAAAGAACAAATAAGAACTATAGGTCAGAAATGGCTAGGAAAGAGAGTAACTTAATTTTACTCCTTCACAAACTAGCATTTAGGGATTTATTCTACGGCATTTATTAGAATCTCTATCCTTACCAATACCCCTGGACGAGATGTAGACAACTGGTTATATGTTCCGTATGAAACTGTACCCTTAAGCGAAGAAACACGGGATACAATGTTATAGTACCCCATGCCTGTTCCTGTTGTCTCTGTGACATTGCTCTCTGGGTCCAAAGTCGGAGTAAAACCTATTCCATTATCAGCATATTCCAACAGCAACTTATCTTCATCCTCTTGAAGATGAATATCAATGAGAGTAGCTCTAGCATGTCTGATAGTATTATTAATCAGTTCACAGATTACGCGATATACCACAATCTCTATAGTAGGTTGGTATCTCTTTGCTCCGAACGATATATTATACTTTATATTTAAACCTGCCGGAACATTTAGCTTTCCAATAAAATTGGAAATAGCCTTCTCTATTCCAAAATTAGTCAACACATGTGGCGAAAGGTTATTCGATACCTCACGAACTGTCGTTATAGCTTCGGCAATAGCCTGATTGAGATTATTGCGAATCTCAGGGTCCGTCACCTCACTGGATACGGCTGAGAACCCCATCTTGATAGACGAGAGAATCGGACCGAGACCATCATGAAGTTCTGTTGAAAAACGCTTTCTTTCCTTCTCCTCAGCTTCGATGACAGAATTTAATAATTTTTTCTCGTAGGCGCGTTGTTTTTGCTCTGCCTCACGATTATACACAAATATATTCTTTATCAAGTATACACCTATGGCAAAACAGAAAGATATAAAAATACCACCCCAAGAATATGGCTCTTGCGAGTCGAAACCAAATCTGGGGACAAAGATTCTTACGATATCTATCACACTTCGCACCGACCATATCACCAGACCAGCGCAGATAAGAATCCACGACAAATTTGACTTTGTGATACGTGTCAATCTAACTGCAATTACAGCAGCAAATACCTGAAGGAAACAAGTAAAGAACAAGAATACATGATAGACTGTATTTGAACCCATAACAATACCTTACTTTCCTATACGAGTTACCGAATAAACACCCTTAATAGTCTTAATTCTCTTTATCATAGTCTCAAGCATATCTGTGCTGGCTACCATAACAGTCACATCGCCCTCAAACCCACCCTCAGTGGAATTGATGGTAATGGAACGCATCTTGACCTGATCTTCCTTCTGGAACAACTGGGTAATATTAGTCACGATTCCGATATCATCAGTACCTGTAACACGCAGACTTACAGCCATCATATTACCCTCATTACCTCTCCAACGAGCCTCAAGGATACGATAACCGAACTTACGGCGCATATCATTCTCATTAGGACAACCTACTCGGTGAATCTTAACGCCACCTGTAGCCGACACAAAAGCAAAAACTGGGTCGCCAAAGATTGGATTACAACACTTTGCAAGTGAGAACTCAATATCAGTAAGTCCACGGTCAAGCATAATGACACTAGAACCCTTCTGCTCCTTCTCTGGTGTATTATCGCCAACTACTTGATAGCCATTGGCAGATATCATGAAATGATCTTGCTCAGTGCGGTCCTTATCTACATACTCCTTAATCTTATCAGAAGTAATAATCTCTTCGCCGACATCCGACAAGAATATATTTATATCCTTATAGCCGAACTCCTTCATCAAGCCATTGAGGATAGTATCAGAAAATTCGACTTTCCAGTTCTTGAACTTACGGTCTAGCATCTCACGGCCAATCTGAGAGCGACGGAATGTTTGCTCTTTAAGAGCCTGACGTAATTTTGTCTTAGCCTTAGAGGTTACGACAATATTTATCCAATCCTGTTTAGGCTCCTGATGATTTGACGTAAGGATTTCAACCTGATCTCCATTTTGAATTTCGTAGCGAAGAGGCACGTTACGATCATTCACGATAGCGCCGACACAACGACGGCCTACATTTGTATGGATATCAAAAGCGAAATCGAGCACAGTAGCGCCCTTTGGCAAACGACGCAACTCACCCTTAGGGGTAAATGCGAATACCTCTTTATCGTAAAGATTCAGCTTAAAATCGTCAATAAAGTCGACACCACTGAGCTCAGGATTTTCAAGCACCTCGCGAATATTTGCGAGCCACTTTTCAATATTTTCCTCACTCTTGATGCCCTTATATTTCCAGTGTGCACAGAAACCCTTCTCAGCGACCTCGTCCATACGACGAGTTCTTATCTGAACCTCTACCCAACGTTTACCTGGACCTAGAACGGTAATATGCAAGCTCTCATAACCATTACCCTTAGGAACAGATATCCAATCTTTCAAGCGCACAGGATTTGGCTGATAAAGATCTGTAACAATACTATAAGCACGCCAGCACTCTGCCTTCTCCTTATTAGGCGGACAATCGATAATAATACGAATAGCAAAAAGGTCATATATACCCTCCAAGCTCATCATTTTCTTCTTCTTGAGCTTGTTATATATAGAACTGATGGTCTTGGTACGACCTTTCATTTCGTATTTCATACCCGACTCATCGAGGCGCATTCGCAATGGGGCGAGGAACTGATGAATGTACTCTTCTCGACCGCGCTTAGTCTCGTCTAGCATAGCTGCTATCTCAAGATATACACTACGGTTTGTGAATTTCATTGACAAATCTTCGAGCTCACTCTTCATACCGTACAAGCCCATACGATGAGCCATTGGAGCATATAATAAAGACACCTCCTGGCCGATACGCATCTGATCTTCAGCCGAAAAAGCCTTAAGATGTCGCATAGTATTCAAGCGGGAACTAAGCATTATAAGAATTACGCGAACATCTTGAGCGAAGGTAAAGAGGAGTTTACGGAAATTCTCGCTACCCAAAGAGATATTACGACCGTATAGCTCATCAACCTTCACCATACCATCGCATATTACTGACACCTGCTCTCCGAAACGTTCCGTTACCATCTCGCGGCTAATAGCCTTCGAGCGCACCAGATCAGTCAGCAGCGCAGCCACTATAACTACCCTACCCAGACCTACTTCATCAACGAGTATGGTTACGGTCTCGAAAACGTGCTGAAAATTTGTAAATCCAGGTGCACATAGGAAATGAATATCAGAACTCTTAGCAGCATGCTCGTATAGAGAGTGTATAAGATTCACATCTTCTTTAGACAGTTGGTCATCCACACTCTCTAGCATCTTGCGATACGCACGTTGAGTCAAGGTACATTCCTCATCCGACCAAAGACTTTGTTTAAAGTAGATCTCTTCCATAATCCTTATTTCCTAGAATATATTATCTGAATAACTCAGTTTTCGACTTTCAGTATCTCGAAATCGTATCTTATTATCCTTCGCCCTTCAATTTTTTCGCCATCACCCACCAATCCGAATGCTTTATCTGGCAATAAAACCGCTGTCGCCTTTGTTCCGTCGCGCAAACCTACGAGTGCTTCAAGCAGACCCTGCGGTTCATCGGTGTGCGCTATATTTATTTTCTTAGGACCAAGTTTCTTTGATGTATAGAATTTTTTTCCTGTTACGAAATCACTAATAACGTACGATATTGTGACGACCGAATTCTCATTTACAGATTTTGCTTTATCATCTCCCTCTTTATGAATTGTCAACCATAAACCTCGCTCATCAGGAATACTATCAAGACCCAAGGAATCAGAATAATGAACTATCAAAGCGGAATCGTTTCTAACCCACCAATGATTCAAATCGGCTTTTACCTCTTTGGACACTCTCTTCGTGTATGGCAACTTATCTTTTTGATCATTGCATGAACAGGAAATGAGCAATGCCAAAGGGATGAGGAATAGTAGAGGTTTCATGATTCTCAGTATCGAGACTATTATTGGTTATTTGTTTTATTTAGGCTAAGGGAGCTGTAATACTCCTTCATATCTTGAATTACCTTAGCCTCTGCCTCTTCAAAAGACATGTGTAAAGTAGCTCCAGATGCGTTGAAGTGACCGCCACCGCCATAATATTTTTGTGCGAACTCTGAAACGGAGAAGTCGCCCTTAGACCGCAAGGAAACTTTCACGCCATCAGGTCTGTCCATAAGAAGAATGCTACATTGAACATTCTTTGCCTGCAAAGGCACATTTACAAACCCCTCGGTATCACCTGTCATATAGTGATACTGATCGAGCAACTTCTTTGAAAGACCTATGTATGCGACATTAGTATCTTCAATAACTATCAACTTCTTAAGTGACGCAGCAAGCAGTTTGAGGCGACGAACAGATTTATTATTGAAAATCTTGTCGTGAATAGACTCCTTATCAATCCCATAGCGCAGCAAATCAGCTACAAGAATGTACAGATCAGGATTTGAAGAGTTATAAGACAATCCTCCGGTATCTGTCATAATACCTGTATAGAAACAACTAGCCGCCTTAACATCTATATACTGCTTAAATCCCGGTGTCACTTTATTAACATCTATCTCAGAAAGTTTAGTAAGTGTTTCTTCAGGCATAAGCCCCTCCATTTTGTAATCATTAACTAAATAATTATATCATTTTTATCCATATTAAACAAACA
>JAKSLC010000006.1 GCA_024401415.1 Bacteroidales bacterium
TACACCAAATGCCACAGCATACGAAAGCTACTACTACCGCTACATCATGAACGGAGCCATGACACAATTGACACGCATAGAGCTAGGCAACAATATAGAAGAGGCACACATGCAAGACAGAGCACTCATTGCCAACTGGTGTTTGAAAAACGCTCCAGAGGTAGTGAGTCTAGTAAAGATAGACGACAAGACATACGTAGAAGTCAAAGATTTCAAAGCATTGAGACAGCTCTTCGGCAAGCTACTGTTTGAGATACAACGTATTACCAGTGAAGGCGATATAAAGGCAGCGCAAGAGTTGATAGAGACATACGCAGTCAAGGTTGATACAGACATTCACGAAGAGATACTCAACAGAATCAGCAAACTAAGCATTGCACCATACAAAGGTTTTGTAAATCCATTGATTACACCTATTTACAATGAAGACGGCACAATTAAAGACTTCTCAGTATCATATACAGAGCAGTTTGATGAGCAAATGCTACGTTACAGCAAAGAGTTCGGCTTCTTGAAATAGAAATTACAATTTCAAAATACAAAGGCCTCGTACTAGAAAAAATGTCTAAGTACGAGGCCTAATTTGTTCATAATGAAAGCTTATCCCTTGTCTATATTAAAAAAATCAAATACCTTTGCGCCCGATTTTTAACTCACATAGACGATACAACCGAGAGTAGGTTGTACAGACAGAAAAATATGAAAAGAACTATTTGTTTACTGATGAGTCTATTGGTAGTGGGCTCTACAGTAATGGGACAAACCCGATTCACTAAGGAGGAGGTACTTTCGATGACAGTGGAAGAACTCTCTGATCTTCCTTTGGAGGCATTAATGGAAGCCGTAGAAACGTTAGGTGTAACAAGTGTAGACGAACTCTTTGCGATGATTATGAATAAGACCGTATCATCAGCGTCAAAGTCGGAAGAATCTGCATTTACCTCTCCTCTTGCATCGACGATGATTACAAAAGAGGAGATTCTCCAATGGGGATGTAACTCTATTGAAGAAGCCCTTCGCCTTGTGCCAGGCGTGATGGTTTCTACAAAGACTAATGGCAACTTTGATGTTCAACTTAGAGGCCTTAACAACATCACTGATGGACAACGTCTGCTATACACAGAGAATCAATGTACACGTTTACTCATAGATGGTCGTGACATATCAGATTATGTATCAGGATCCATGTTTATGGACTTTTTGCCTATTGGTATAGAAGACGTAAAATGTATTGAGGTTGTACGAGGACCGGTTTCAGCGCTTTATGGTCAGAATGCGGTAACAGGCGTTATCAACATCATCACAGAAAAGCCTGGAGACAAACCTGACTACATGACAGGCGGTACCATTCAGACATCCTTGGACAATGGTACGACTATAGCTTCAGCAGCTACCCGTCTGCAATTCAACGAGCACGTAGGTGGAGGAATCTCAATAAACCTTGAGACCCGTAAGCGTACTACAGAAGACGTATACATACCTGGAACGAAAGCCAACTACTGGTACTCTCCAGAATTTGAAGCTTTGGGATACATGGACGGTCCACAAGGAGGCAAAGCAGAAGGCAAAGCTGAGCCATTCAAGGGTGGATGGATCAGCCTTGACAAAGTAGGCAAGCTCCGTATCAATGATGGCACAGCGGAGAACCCTTCGTACTCACCAGTTACCTTCCAGCAGATAAACATAAACGAGCTTATTCCTGATGCCTCAATGGCCAAGAAGCAACAAGCTATCAATGGTTATCTGAACTTCAAGTTCGGCAATTCAGTCATTGACCTTACTGCTGGTTATAACAAAACCCATGTAAACACCTCTACACTTGACGAGTGTGCCTTTACACTAGGCGGTCGCAAGAATCAGGGTGTATACTTCAACATTAACGGAAACATTGGCGGTTTATCTTTGATCTTGAATTATGACCGACACTCTAACGATTATTGTGTAGGCACACCTGGTTATCGAGTACATGTTACACGTGCTGGTGCTATAGCAGATTATACATTCAACCTGTTGGACAACAAATTGCAAATCAGACCATCAGCAGAGTGGGCAATGTATTCATCAGAAGACAAGGAGAAAGACCGCAAAGAGACTATCAACGGTGTAGAATATAACATGTCGTCATTCTGGGGCGGTGAGGTATCTACATACACAATAGCGCCTGCGCTCAAAGCAGATTATACGACAGACAACAAGTGGAAATTCACTGCAGCAGCACGTGTGGATATCACTACAAATCCGGCGCGTGAAAATCTGAACTGGCTGGTAGAGGCAAACAAAGAAATCAACTCCAACAACTTTATCCGCTTCTCATACGCCCGTGCGACACGTGCTGCGGTATTGACAAACACCTCTGTGAAATATCTGATGGACAGACAATCGGTAACGATGCCAAAATATATCCATCTAGAGGGTTCGACACACGACCTGATGTACTTGGACGGCTTTGAGCTTGGCTATCGAACACGACCTATCAGTTCACTTATGATAGACCTGGAGGCCTACTATTCTATATCACAAGATTATGGAGCATTGAAAGCCTCTGGTTCATATCTTACGACAACCGGCGAGGGATTTTTGCAGTGGATGACTGGTGCTCTTTCGGCATTCAGTGCAGAAGGTCAGCAAGGAGTAGCAAACTTTATCTCAAACAACTGGGCGAAATCGTATGACACACATTCGATCTACAAGTATGGCAATGTTCCATTCAAGGCACGACAGCTAGGATTGTCGGTCAATACAGATTGGATTGTCACCCCAAAACTTATCTTGAAAGCCAACCTCAACTGGCAGCAGACACGCGTAGACAACTATTACACCTATGCACAGGCTGGCAGTGTGAGAGCACAGTTGGGCAACTGTGTAAACGATGCCAACGCTGAGGCTGAAGGACGCGTAAACAAGTCAGTTGCGGGCTTTACCAGCACGATACTTAATGGTGCATTTACATACGCTACGATGGAAGCGATGAAAGGTCAATATGGACAAGACGACCAGCGATTTATGCTAAGTATCTTAGCATACGGTCAGGATTGTGCCAATGCACCTGCTGGACTAAAGACTAAATATGAAGGTCTGCTTACACAAACGGATTACGACAACATCCATCAGGCATACCTTAGCGGAGCAGCTACATACACTGCTGAAAATGGCACGGTAGTAAACCGCAGTGAGTTCCTCGGCATATTCTATGGTTGCAAATATGATATTGTCATCGATAAGAATACTGGTCTATTCTCTATCGCCAACTCTAAACAGCCATCGCCGGAATTGAGCGACAACCACAAGCACAAGTCGACGCCATCCTTCTATGGTTCACTTGGTCTCATCTACAAGCCAGTAAGTTTTGTAAACTGCTCGGCGTTGATGAACTTTATGTCGAAGCGAGAATTCATGACTTCTTATGGAGAGGCTACGCAAAATGCCATCTATAACCTTAATGTCAAAATTGGTTGGACGCCAAACAAGAACGTTGAGTTCTTCGTTCAGGGACACAACCTCATCAGTAACGACAGACAAGAGTTTATCTATGGCGACCCTGTCAAGGCTATGTTCACCACAGGTATGAGCTGTAGATTCTAACAGATAGCAAAAATACTTAGATACTATCAGGAGTAGTTGGAGATTACCCAGCTACTCCTTTTTTTGCACATATAACTCACATTCATAGATCTATGGCATCTGTGAAACAGTCTATCTATTATATTCGCATTTTGAATTATGCTACAAAACAATCGGCATTATGAAGATAATATTGACTATCCTGTTATTGGCATTCTCGCTATCAGTCTTTGCGCGCAAGAGAGTAATCAACAAACCATTTGTTGGCTCATGCTCTGAATTAAGTTTGAGCATTGAAAAGATAGAAATAGATGATGACACAACATCTGTGTTCTTTGTATTGCAAGATACCCGAAACTGTTATTTAAACGATGAGTGTTATTTAATAGCCGGAGGGAAAAGACTACAGATTTTTGATGGGGAAAGAGTTACCGAAGAGTACAACAATAAGATACAAACGCTTAACAAAAGAAATCCAAATACTGCAAATGAATTAAAGTATGTATTAAAGTTTCCTGCCATTGACAAGAATATAGACTCTATAGATTTTGAGGAGGGAGACACAACACTATATGAATATGAGCAATGGTATTTATGGGATATTGCACTAAATAAGAGAGCCGAAAAGCGGATACGAGAGAAGTATGAGAATAACGGCATACCAAAGATTGTCAAGCAAGAGTCTCTAAATGCCTCATCAGACAAGCCTTTACTAGGAGACGTGGAATGGGAAGGAGGCACTGCAATAGTAAAGGGAAAGATATATAATCTAGATGGAAGAAGTAGGAAAAAAAAGATAATTTGCCAAAAGAGAAGTGAATTATTATATGACATTTATCCCAATGGTACAACAATAATAGCCGAAGACGGGACATTTGAATTCGAGACGAGAGTTGATCATAAATATCAACCTATTTCTTTTACAATAGAATCATTAGGTATAGAGACTACGATTCTTGTCAGCAATGGAGACACATGCATGATGCATTTTGACCCAGTTGAAACAAACGAACATTTCATGAATGGAGGGAAGGAACCAATTATCTATTGGACAGGAGCAAATACAAACTTGAATAACGTTTGCTTGTTAACCGGCAAAGCCCCCTCAATAGGAATTCCAGTAAAAATAAGAGGCAAAGAGGCAAGACTAAAAGCTATTATCACGGCGAGAGACAGTTTGATACATAATGCAAGGAGAAGTGATTTATCCCCAAGAGCCTTGGACTATTATAATATGGCTGTGAATCGTTCCTACATGCGGCTTATGCATTTAGAGAAGAATTATATGGAATGCGCAAGGTATGTTAATGACAAATCTTATTTTTATCTGTCAGATAATTTTGATGGTGAAGAAATAGACCGCACAGATGAATTACGCAACGACATTAGATTAATCGAAAAGGCAAGTAAAATTTTATCATGGATAGATACGCTCACGGAAAATATACGCGAGCAACTAAAAGAGATAAAAGATCAACGATTGGTCGAATACCTGCTTAGATGCAACCAGAAGAATATCGCAACGTACCACAAAGATTTCATGAAAGATGACGGGATCCTAGGCAAAATACTTAATGAATACAAGGGCAGGAAAGTAGTAATTGTTGTATGTGTATACAGACCTCAGAATACTAGCAAAGAAGAATGGGACACTATAAGAAGAAAAGCGGAAGACGACAACCCTGCCTTAGTACACATTGGAGTAGAAAAACCGAAACTACGAGAAGAACCGCACTACGATATCAGCAAAGAAGAGAGAAGGAAGATGATAGATATTTTTGGCTACAAATGGGAATGCTTGCTTTTTGATGAAAATGGATATTTCGTAAAGGGGTTTAACAAGTCTTGGCACGGACGTGTACAAGTAATTCAAGACTATCAATTTCAGTAAAAATGAAGACAATATTATTATTCTTATTGTCCTTTATAGGCGTAAATGCTATGGGGCAGATTGAGGAATACATGATTAGTTCGACACGACAGGCATCGTTACCTTTCTATGGAAGATTGTGTGAGTCTGAACTATCGTTCGTCGGCATCAACAATCCCGGTCTTGAAGAAACTGTATACATGTCTTTCGACTTGTCTTCTTCATGTGAAATAGATGATGCTTTTGCAATATATGCATACTGGCAAATACGAGGAAATAAGCTAGTAGCTATACATCATGGAGATTATCAGATTGGCAATGATTATTTGGTAATAATAGATCAAAATGGTAAAGTTTTGGATAGTATTATTGCAATGGTTTCGTGTGATGAATACTATGTTCACCCTATGCAATACAAGATACAAGTCGATAATAGTATCGTTGTCAGACAAGCCGTTATTACTTCAATAATAGACATAACACCAATGTGTAATGGATATATCCCAAAAGAGTTTTACATGAGATATGTTGATAAGATCTATACAATAAGTAATGAAGGAAAATTTATCTTGAAAAATACTACCAAACATGCCATTGAGAAAAAGACTTGGAAAGATTTTGAGGGGCTTAATATCATTATGGATGAATAAAACTATATGTTCGTAGAAATAAAAAACTGCCCCAACTACCGTCACGCAAGTTCGTCCAAATGATGGGAACAATTCAAATACGCAACCTCAACCTGAAGTACAATAAATATGAAAAGATTTTTCTTTATGATATTGATAATGCTGACAAGTATCAATGTTTACAGTCAGATAGAAAAATGGTCTATAGATTATCTAGACAATGAATATACGCCTTATTTCATGTGCTATAATTGGGGTGATGGTCATGAGGCACATGGCGTTTATGGTGAGACTATAGAAGACAAAATCTATATGAGTTTTGACATGAAACAAACAAGCGAATGTGTAGACGCATGCAGCGCAGTATTCGCGAAGTGGAATTGGTCCTCTTCGTTTTATTTGGTTATCTTGGATTACGGCAATTATATGCATGGCGTACAATACCTTTTAACGATTGATTCCAACGGGAAAGTTATAGATAATCTTATGGTATTCGTCTCTAATAACGACTACCATATTAGCCCAATGCAGAGCAAAATACAAGTTGACAAGAGCATTATAGTAAGACAAGCCGTAATTACTTCGTTAATAGACAATACACTTATGTGTGGGGGGTATATCCCTAAGGAGTTCTACATGCAATATGTTGATAAAACATATACGATAAGTAGTGAAGGAAAATTTATCTTGAAAAATACTACCGAACATGCCATTGAGAAAAAGACCTGGAAAGATTTTGAGGGGCTTAATATCATTATGGATGAATAAAACTATATGTTCGTAGAAATAAAAAACTGCCCCAATCGGAAGATTAGGGCAGTTCCAATATAAGTATATTTAATCTTACTTCTTGTTCTTGATGGGCCACTCAGCGATTTGGACAGCGTTGAGAGCTACAACCATCATGATAGTTGTACAGTTAGGGTTAGCGATCATGATAGCACCATACATAGTAATGAAGAGAGAAAAAAGATGATAGATATGTTTGGCTACAAATGGGAATGCCTGCTTTTTGATGAAAATAGGCATTTCGTAAAGGGATTTAACAAGTCGGGATACAGACGTTTAACCATAATTCAAGACTATCTTGAATAAAATGTGCTGCAGATTCTTGTCATAAACAGATTAACTGCATATAAAATGAGACCCAACTATGGGCTATCTCCTACTCATTCCTACAGATTGGCGGAGCCAGAGTGCGAAGAATGGGTCGGATACAGAATATGTTTTATCTTGAACAGTGACCCATTCCTGATCTTTAAGTATGCGGAGGGCTGTTTGGATCATGCTGGCTGACTCAAGGTGATGGGTATGGATGAATGCACTTGAAGTTATTTTTTCCACTCTTTTTTCTACGGCGATAGCGGTCAGGACAGCCTTCTGTTTAGTCGTAAGTCTGGACAATGCCTCGCGATAACCATAGCTTGCAACTTCCAGTATATTATTAGTGCATTGTTTTAAGGTTTCTATGGTACACTCCTCGCCAGGTTCTATAGCATCGTATGCTTCGTGTAGAATATTCTGCAAGCAGAAAGTATTGCCATCGAAATAAGAGTATAGAGCTTCGAAAGCATTGTCGGCTATCTGTCGACCACCCTTTTTGAACCAATACTGTGTAAACTCCTTATATTTCGCTATATCTATGACATCCAGACGCATTATAGTAGCGCTATTATAGAATGCCCGCTTATTTGACTGGAACATATCGCCAAGCAGATGTGCCTGTGAGCCAGAGAATATAAAGTGACAATTCTGCATATTCTGAATTTTTCCACGCAGCAAAGCTTCTATATTCTTCTCGGGGTAACTACCTATTCGTTGGAATTCATCTATAGATACTATGCAAGGCTTATCTGCCTGCTCGAGCCAACTGAATATTTCGTCCAATGTATATTCGGGTTGCGTTACGTTTCCTATTTCCAAAGAGAAAGAAGGTAACCCAGATAGAGGGTCAAGGCTAAATTTAGGGTTTAAGGAGCGTATGGACTGTGCGAGGGACATTAGCACCTTTTGACCTTGAGGCATTAGTCGGGAGTAGACCTCCTTGCCGAATTCATATACGAACTCCTGTAACGATGATGTATGTAGAATATCGAAGTAGAACGTGTAAAAATTCTCTTTTAGTTGACTCTGACAGTAGCAATGATTTATCAACCCAGTCTTTCCGATACGACGATTAGCCATAAGGAGAATATTTGTTGAACGGCCAACGATCTGTTGTACCAGTCGTTGAGTTTCCTCCTGTCTATCGC
This sequence comes from Bacteroidales bacterium, assembly GCA_024401415.1. Lineage (GTDB taxonomy): Bacteria > Bacteroidota > Bacteroidia > Bacteroidales > Marinilabiliaceae > W3P20-009. The sequence goes on from JAKSLC010000006.1 coordinate 8,313, forward strand.
AGAAATATTCATCGGGTATGATACCCGACACTATGAAAGGGTTTCTCGTATCCATCTCTATATGCTTATGCACCAAGGGCAAAGGTAGTATATTTCTTTGATTATGAAAAATTCATTATGAAAATTTCATAAAAGAAAGAGGTAGATTTTAATGACAAAGTGGGTGTGGATGATGTGCGATAGATTTAAGTATGGCAAAATATTTTTCCAACGAGTTTCAGGAGATAATGGTATCAAGGGAGTTTTTTTGAGAGGTTATTTATACGAAAAGAAACACCCCTTATCCCGAGAAGGAATAAGGGGTATTGGTATAAAGCGTAATTGAAATTACTTCTTGTTCTTGATGAGCCACTCAGCGATTTGAACTGCGTTGAGAGCTGCACCCTTCTTGATCTGGTCGGAAACGAGCCAGAAGTTGAGGCCGTTAGGGTTAGTGAGGTCGGCGCGAACGCGGCCAACGTGTACTGGATCCTTGCCTGCGAGGAAGAGAGGCATTGGGTATACCTTGTTAGCTGGGTCGTCCATGAGAACTACGCCCTCTGCCTTAGAGAAAGCCTCTCTAGCCTGAGCTGGGGTAACTGGAGACTCCATCTCGCACCAGATAGCCTCTGAGTGAGAACGCATAACTGGGATACGTACGCAAGTTGCTGAACACTTGATATCAGAGTGCATGATCTTGCGAGTCTCGTTGTACATCTTCATCTCCTCCTTAGTGTAGTCGTTGTCTGTGAAGACATCGACCTGAGGGATGATGTTCATAGCGAGCTGATACTGGAACTTCTTTGCTACAACTGGGTTGCCAGCTACTACGTCCTTAACCTGCTGCTCGAGCTCTGCCATACCTGTTGCACCAGCACCTGAAGCTGCCTGATATGTAGCTACGTGTACACGCTTGATGTGGCTGATATTCTCAATAGCCTTGAGAGCTACAACCATCATGATAGTTGTACAGTTAGGGTTAGCGATAACGTTACGAGGAGTATTGAGAGCATCTGTAGGGTTAACCTCAGGAACTACCAAAGGCACATCCTCGTCCATACGGAAAGCGCTAGAGTTATCGATCATGATAGCACCATACTTAGTGATATCCTTCTCGAACTCCTTAGATACGCTAGCACCTGCAGAAGCAAGAACGATATCTACGCCCTTGAAATCATCTGTATCGTGCTTAAGCTCCTTAACGGTAAGCTCCTTACCACGGAAAGTGTACTTACGGCCGGCACTGCGCTCAGAGCCGAACAATACCAACTCATCGAGAGGGAAATTTCTCTCGTCCAATACCTTTAGGAACTCCTGTCCTACGGCACCACTTGTACCTACAATAGCTACTTTCATTTTCTACTGTGTTATGCGTTTCAATTTGTGAGTGCAAATATAAAACTAATTGTTTAATTTTCAACTAGCATTAAATATATTTAACCATTAAACGCCAGAAAAGCTTGAGAATCCGCCATCTACAGGGATAATAGTACCTGTTACGAAGCTAGCTTCATCAGAGCAAAGGAACGCTACGATGCCATTAAGTTCGCTGATATCACCGAAACGACGCATAGGAGTCTTAGCGATAACCTTGTGGCTACGCTCTGTGAGGCTGCCATCCTCGTTGATGAGGGCACGACGATTCTGCTCGCCTATGAAGAAGCCAGGAGCGATAGCGTTGACACGGATTTTCTCAGAATATTTGATAGCCATCTCCTGAGCGAGCCACTTAGTGAGAGCTACGACACCCTCCTTAGCTACGGCATAACCCATAACACGAGTCAGGGCGTCATAAGCAGCCATAGAAGAGATGTTTATGATATTACCACTCTTCTGCTGAGCCATGATGCGGCCGAAAGCGAGACATGGGTAGATGGTACCATAGAGGTTAAGGTCGATTACGCGACGGAGATCCTCGTCCTTGATATCAAATACATGCTGGTCGTCCATAACGTTAGCGCCTGCAACGTTACCGCCTGCGCAGTTGACGAGGATATCTATGCGACCATACTTCTTAGACAACTCGATAGCGAGGGCATCTACTGCCTCCTTGCTGAGAACGTCGCACGCTGACCCCTCTACCTCGCCGAGAGCCTTCATATCTGCGAGAGCTGCATCGACTTTATTCTGGTGAGCACCTACTATATATACACGGCAACCTGCTGCAAGGAGACCCTTGCTTATGTTTGATCCGAGCACACCGCTACCACCAGTAACGACTGCTACTTTACCTTCTAGTTTTTTCATTATATCTTTTGTTGTATTACTTATGATCTGTTGTGTGGCCTTGGCGAACCATAGCCATCATACCATCGACCTGTGCGAGAGCGTACATACGGCCATGGAAAGAGTAACCAGCGTTATAGCCCTTATCCTCATCGCCGAGCATCATACGACCATGGTCTACGCGCATTGGGACATCAGCCTTAGCATTCTGCTCGAAGAAACATACGAGATCGGCAACATTAGCGCGACCGCCAGTATGGAGAGCTTCGATGAAATTGCCATCAGGAGTAGCCATAGTAGAACGTAGGTGTATGAAGTGGATGCGGTCTACGAACTCGCGAGCCATAGCAGGGACATCATTATGGAGGCCTGCTGAGAGAGAGCCAGCACAGAAAGTGAGGCCATTGTGAACATTAGGCACTGCATTGAGGAACCAACGGATATCCTCGGCGCAAGTAACGATACGAGGGAGGCCCAACAACTGGAAAGGAGGATCATCAGGGTGAACACACATATTGATACCCCACTTATCGCAAACAGGCATAATCTTCTCCAACCAATACTTCATATTGTTACGGAGAGTATCGCGGTCGATACCCTTATAGAGGGCGAGAAGATCCTTGAACTTCTTAACTGGGTTATTATCCTCCTCGGAGATATTGCCATTAACGAAGCCCTGAGTCTTGATGATGATATTCTCGACGAGCTGCTGGCGGAACTCATCAGTAGCTGTCTTGTGCATAGCGTCGACGCGAGCGAGTTCTGCAGGAGAATAGCAATCGCGAGCGCCCTCGCGGCCGAGGATATATATTTCGAAATATGCGAATTCGGTACGATTGAAATACAAAGAAGAGGTGCCATCAGGCCATGGGTGTTCGAGATCTGTACGAACCCAGTCGATGACAGGCATAAAATTGTAGCATACTGTCTTTACACCAGCGCGACCAAGATTCTCGAGAGAGATGATATACTTCTCAATGAGTTCGTCACGATCTGGACCTCCGTATTTAATAGACTCCATTACAGGAAGGCTCTCTACAACGCTCCAACGGAGGCCTGCCTTCTCGATGTAGGATTTGAGGTCCATGATATCCTCATAAGTCCAAATATCGCCATTCTTTACTTGATGGAGAGCTGTTACGATACCTTCTACGCCGATCTGACGGAGCATTTGCAGGGAGATTTTATCGTTCTTCCCAAACCAACGCCATGTCTTTTCCATAGTTCTATATTTGTATTAATTATGTGTATTTACTTGGCGCAAAGATAGGTATAATTCGCATTTACTATTCCCCTATCAGGAGTATTCTTCAGTAGCTATAATAATAAATTGAGTTAAAATTTGTAGTTAAGACCACAAATCATTGCAAATGTTATGTTTTTTGCTCACGTAGAGTTCGACCGACACGTACAAGAGAGAAATCAATAGAGGCTATTGACCTCTTCCTTAACCTCCTTATGTAAAAGGAGCAGACCTATAAGATTAGGAACAGCCATGAGTACAATTCCTATAGATGCGACAGCCCAAACAATAGACGTATCAGTAATGGCGCCTATGAAAAATACGCAGATATAAACTATACGGAAAGGCAAAACCGCCTTAGGCCCGAACAAAAATATAGCAGCTCTATCTCCATAATAACTCCACGCTATAGTAGTAGAAAAAGCGAAAAGGAGGAGAGCCAGAGCCACGATACACTCTCCGAAATCTCCGAACCAACTTGAGCTAAAGGCGCGAAGAGTAAGCGGAGCGCTATGAATAAGAGACTTACCACTTATAGATAGTTCTCTATCTGTACCAGACATTATTTGTGGTTTACCTTCCTTGACAACAAGTTGTCCGGTGAAAGGTCCGCCATTAGCAGAGTAACGAACCATGACATTCTCTGCCAAAGAATTAGCATGAGTAAAATACACTCTATCTGTTGGCAAAAGCCATCCGTCTTCGACTCTCAAGGTACCATTATACAAAGAAGAGACATCGTGAAGAGCCGCATTAATATCAGCCGAATAATCAGATTTAGCCGTTACTATCTCAATGTCTGACATCTGAAAAGTATTTTCGAACTTTTCTTTCCATACCCCGGAGGTAAGAATCATGAGACCTGTAAGGGAACAAATGACTATAGTATCAATAAAAGGTTCAAGCAAAGCAACCAAACCCTCGCGGGCAGGCTTATCACAACGAGCTGCAGCGTGAGCAATAGGAGCAGAGCCCTGGCCAGCCTCATTAGAAAAGAGTCCACGACCGACGCCCTTAGAGAATGCAAGAGAGACAGTAGAACCCAAGAAACCGCCAACAGCAGCTGTACCAGAGAACACATCGGTAAAAATAGACAACAGAGATGGAATAAAATTATCGATATGACAGATGATAACCACCATAGCTCCAATGAAATAAGCCACAGCCATAAAAGGGACAATTCTCTCGGTGACCATAACAATACGCTTGAGGCCGCCAAGAGTCACCAGAGCGAGAACGATAGACAATGCGATGCCTGTCACAAGAGCAGGGACACCGAACGTAGAACCCAACGCCAGTGATATACTATTAATTTGAGGAAGACATCCAGTGCCGAAAGAACCGATGAAAGTAAACAAAGAAAAAAGGACCGCCATGATGGTGCCGATATAAATCTTACGGCCTGCCAAATTAAAATTCAAACGTGACTCCATATAATACATGGGGCCACCAGCCACTGTGCCATCAGGCAAAATAGTACGATACTTATGAGACAAAGTAACCTCGACCATCTTAGTAGTCATACCGATAGCAGCAGTAACAAGCATCCAAAACAAAGCGGCGGGGCCACCCAAGTGAATAGCGAGGGCTACACCGGCAATATTACCAGTACCTACAGTGCCAGACAATGCTGTAGACAAAGCCTGGAAATGAGTAGCATCTCCGACAGCGTAATTATCTCCATCCTTACCGCGGACTACTCTTACCGCGCGACGGAACAACCTAATCTGAGGGAATCTCAAATAAAAAGAGAAAAACAGACCTGTTCCTAGCAAGAGAGCTATAAACAAAGGATGATTACTTAGATATGCGTCGAGTTCGTTTATCAGTTCTACCATGGAATACACTGTAAGATATGAAGCGCAAATATAGTCCAAATAATTTAATTAACTTTGCTCAAGTGTTCAAAAGACTTTCATATTTACATGAAACAACAACAAATCCCTTTCATAATCGCACTTATTCCGCTAATAGTGTTAATAATACTACAAGCGTTCATCATCTCATCATTTGGATCCAGCGCCCTTGACGGAGCCAGTCAGGTTGGGCTTCTTGTTACTTCGGCAGTAGCTGTATTAATAAGCGTATGCTTTTACAGATTTGACTATTCTGGATTTGAAGAAGCTATATCGAAAAGTATTTCCAATGTCTCGACAGCGATAGTGATGCTCATGCTGATAGGTTCGCTAAGCGGCACATGGATGATAAGCGGAATAGTACCATACCTTATAAACGAAGGATTACACATAATATCGCCTATAATATTTCTCCCCACCACATGTATACTTTGCGCTCTGATATCCATTGTGACAGGATCATCGTGGACCACAGTTGCAACGATAGGCATTGCACTAATAGGAGTAGGTCGTGCCAACGGCTTTGACGACGGATGGACGGCGGGAGCCATAATCAGCGGAGCGTACTTCGGAGATAAGATGTCTCCTCTATCAGACACGACAGTTTTAGCCTCATCGACAGTAGGGACGCCCCTATTTGAGCACATAAAATACATGACAAAGACAACAGTACCGACAGTTGTCGTGACCATACTTATATACGCTGTAGCCAGTCTACTGATATCAGGCAGAGAAGAGAGTGACATAAACGCATACGTAAACGGCATTAATTCAACATTCAATATATCCCACTGGCTACTAATAGTACCTGTGCTAACCGGGCTAATGATATACAAAAAGATACCTGCGATACCCGTAATGTTCTTTGCTACCCTACTTGGCGTTGCGACATCATTGATACTCCAAAGAGACATACTTATACAGATAGGCGAAGGAGACATATTCAAAGGGACGATGACAAGCGTATTTGGCGCTACCAACATTTCGACAGGCAACGAAGAGCTAGACAACCTTGTCTCCACGGGCGGAATCGCAGGAGTAATGAACACTATATGGCTAATAATATGTGCCATGGTATTTGGCGGAGTCATGACAGCAGGAGGATTCCTACGCGTCATAATGGAGAAGATAGTATCTGCAGCCAAAAAGACATGGAGCCTTGTTGCTTCTACTGCTGCGTCAGGCATCATTCTCAACGCTATAACCTGCGACCAATACCTGGCAGTAATACTTACCGGATCGCTATTCAAAGACAAATACAAAGCAATGGGGCACAAACCGAGGCTATTAAGCAGAAGTATAGAAGACGGGACCACGGTCACGTCTGTACTAGTGCCATGGTCGACCTGCGGCATGACCCAAGCGACCGTACTAGGAGTAGCTACTATAACATACCTTCCATACTGTTTTTTCAACTATTTATCCCCAATAGCAACGATTTTGCTGAGTATACGTATTAAAGGGAAATCTCATGAAACATGATGGACGACACATACTACATGAAAGAGGCCCTCAAGGAAGCGCATAAAGCCATGGAAGCCGATGAAGTTCCCATTGGAGCGATAGTAGTATGTAACGGGACGATAGTAGGCAGAGGCCACAACCAGACCGAAATGCTATCAGATGTAACTGCACATGCAGAGATACTTGCGCTTACAGCTGCGACACAAACTCTAGGCGGCAAGTACTTGAACGACGCTACTATGTATGTAACTGTAGAACCATGAACGATGTGCGCGGGGGCGTTAGCTTGGGCGCAATTAGGAAGGCTAGTATATGGAGCATCAGACGAAAAACGAGGATACGCCAGACTAAGTCCCAGTCCACTACACCCCAAGACAGAAGTCACACGAGGACTAATGGAAGCAGAGTGCAAAGAACTGGTACTACGATTTTTCAGCAACAAACGACGATGAACAAAACACTACTAATCATAACTATTGCAGTAACACAAATCCTCGCCTTACATGCAAGTGCGCAATGCGTAGAGCACAACAGGACTACAAAACCTGGAGAGTGGGCTCACTACAACGCCTACTACAATTGGCACTTCATTTGGATGAACGCTGCGGATGTGTACTTCAACACGCAAGCAATAAGCGATGATCTTCTTCTAATAGAATCCACCGGCAAAACGAAATCGGGCTATGATTGGTTTTTCAGTGTACGAGACACATTCCAGACGGTAGTAGAGAGAGCTACTCTGAGGCCCAAAATATTCAGACAAGCGAACTATGAAGGAAAGACCACCACAATCAGCAACTACGAATACGATGCTACAGCGAGAACCCTCAGTGCCATATCTACACAGAAAAAAGGCAACAAAAAAAGCAATAAGACAACATTTAACGGAGAGTGGGACCTGTGCGCCGCAGACGTACTAACCATGGTATACAAAGCGAGAAACATAGACTTTGAGAACTACGAACCTGGAGACACCATACCAATGTCCCTCATAATAAATTCAGAAATATTCGACCTTTTCATCAGATATCACGGCAAATCGCAAGCCTCCACACGAGACGGCAGAACATACGAATGCTTAAAATTCACACCACTTTTAGTAGAAGGCACCATCTTTTCCGGGGGAGAAGATATGACAGTATGGGTTACTGACGATGAAAACAGGGTGCCAATAGTAGTTGAAGCCAAAGTGCTAATAGGCAGTGTCAAAGCGATACTTGACGAAGTTAAGGGCACACTATCTCCGCTCAAAGAAATAGGAAAGTGAATCTTTGATAAAAAAAGCGGCTAATCGAATCATGTATATAAAAAATGACTATTTTTGCGCCGCTTTTGAGTACGTAAAATACTTAATCAACGAACATATTAAACAATTGTAATGGACAAGAGTAAACTTGTTAAGCTAGTGTTTGTTCTTATTCTGACTCTCACAGCCTGGTTTGTTCCAGCAGAGACATTCGGAATTCCAAACCTTACAGTAATCGAACAGCGAGTGATTGCTATTTTTCTATTTGCTGCTTCTATGTGGATACTTGAGGTATTCCCAATCTGGACGACATCAGTTTTTGTTATAGTTTTAATGCTTCTGACTGTCTCTGACAGTTCGTTGATGTTCCTCCGCCCAGAAGGATTAACCGAACTTCTTGCAGCAAAGAAAAATGGTATTATTGACGAAGCAGGCCTTAGCAAACTTGCAGAGTTACAAGGGTATTATGGTACTGCGATCAGTTACAAGAGTATCATGGCTACTTGGGCCGATCCAATTATCATGCTATTCTTAGGTGGATTCTGCCTTGCCATTGCTGCGACACGATGCAACCTTGACATTAACCTTGCGCGAGTACTTCTCAAGCCTTTCGGCACACGTTCAGAGATTGTACTATTCGGCTTTATGATTGTAACAGCAGTATTCTCTATGTTTATGAGTAATACAGCTACAGCGGCCATGATGCTGACAATTATCGCGCCTGTATTGAAGATGCTTCCATCGGAAGGCAAAGGACGCATTGCACTTGCGCTTGCGATTCCAGTGGCAGCCAACGTAGGAGGTATCGGAACACCTATTGGAACACCTCCAAACGCCATCGCCCTCAAGTACATGACAGACAGTGGCATCTGCGACCAGATTGGTTTCGGTCAATGGATGTTGGTAATGGTACCATTCGTCATTATACTTCTTGTATTTGCATGGTTCCTCCTGTTGACATTCTTCCCATTCAAAGCGAAGCATGTAAACATCACACTTGAAGGCGAGTTCAAGAAAGACTCACAATCTATAATAGTATATAGCACATTTGCAGTTACAGTAATTCTCTGGTTGCTCGACAGCGTATCAGGACTTAACTCGAATGTGGTAGCTATGATACCTATCGCAGTATTCTGCATCAGTGGAATTATTGGCAAAGAGGAGTTAAAGAGCATCAACTGGGATGTGCTTTGGTTGGTATCAGGAGGTTTTGCACTTGGCGTAGGACTTCAGGGTTCGGGCTTGGCGAAGCATCTTGTTGAGACAATTCCATTCTCAGACTGGTCGCCAATGATGGTGCTCGTAGGTTCGGGCATTGTATGTTACCTCATGTCTACATTCATGAGTCACACAGCATCCAGCGCGCTCCTAGTTCCAATTCTTGCTGCAGTGGCTAAGGGTATGGGTGACAACCTTGCAAGTTTCGGCGGTATCACAACAATGTTGATTGGTGTAGCTATTTCATCATCACTTGCAATGGCACTCCCTATCTCTACACCTCCAAATGCGCTTGCACATGCTACTGGCTACACAAAGCAGAGCGACATGATGAAGATTGGCGTTATCATAGGTGTAGTAGGTATTGCACTTGGATATGTAATCCTCATCTTCTCACGCCAGATGGGATTGCTCTAAAAGCGAGGAACAGATCTCAATTTACATTATAAACAGGACGTATGCTTGACGAATAGTTGGGCATACGTTTTTCTTTTTATATCTTTATAAGGTCAAAAGATACAAAATGATGGAAACAGGAAAGACATACACAGTGACGACCACTGTAACAGAAAAAGACACTGCATTAGCAGTAGGGTCAGGAACACTACAAGTATTAGCTACACCAAGGATGATAGCTCTGATGGAAGAGGCAGCAATGAATTGTGTAGCAGAACAGCTAGCTGATACAGACACCACGGTGGGTACACTTATGAACACTACACACGTCAAAGCATCAGCCATAGGAGCAGAAATCAAGGTTACTGCAGAGCTTACGGCAGTAGATGGAAGAAAACTTTCATTTACGGTTAAAGCGCATCAAGGAGACACCCTTATAGGCGAAGGAACACACGAAAGATTTGTGGTAAATATAGAGCGATTCATGTCGAAATTGAGATAAATTCCACAAATTAGGGGATGAGACACATTTATAAAAAGAAAAGCTGAGCGACTAACCCCATCGCTCAGCTATTTCATCAAGGATAACCTTCAGTTCAGGAATATGTTCCTCCCTGAGCATTTTAATCTTCGTTTCGCGGAAATCGACCAGTCCTTTAAACGCTATTGCCAGATGACGGCGAACATGTAGAACGGCGCGACGTTCATCGCCGATCCAATTCATAGTCTCATCAATTTCTCTTTTCAGGATATCAACCAACTGGCGCATAGAAATAGGAGGCAACTTCTCTCCTGTTTTAAGGAAATGCTTAACCTCTGAGAAAATCCAAGGCTTTCCAATAGCTGCGCGACCTATCATTATAGCATCTACCCCAAATTTATCGAAAGCATTTCTTGCGCCTTCTGGAGTTGTGATATCGCCATTACCAATGATAGGGATAGTCATACGAGGATTATTCTTCACCTCGCCAATCAACGTCCAATCAGCTTCTCCAGTATACATTTGAGCACGAGTACGGCCATGAATGGTAAGAGCAGAAATACCGACATCCTGCAGACGTTCAGCAGTATCGACGATAAACTTAGAATTAGCATCCCAACCGAGGCGAGTCTTCACGGTAACTGGAGTATGATCCACAGCTCTGACGATCTGGCGAGTCATCTCTACTAGCTTTGGGATATCTCTGAGCATACCTGCACCTGCGCCCTTGCTCGCAATTTTTTTAACTGGGCACCCGAAATTGATATCTATAATATCAGGCCCTGCCTGTTCGACAATCTTAGCGGCCTCCACCATAGGCTCAATTTCGCGTCCATAAATCTGGACGCCAACGGGGCGTTCATCGGCGAGGATATTAAGTTTACGCATAGAGCTATCGATATCTCTGATTATTGCGTCGGCACTAACGAACTCTGTATACATAAGATCAGCGCCAGCCTCCTTACACAAGCGGCGGAAAGGGATATCAGTCACATCCTCCATTGGAGCCAGCAATACAGGCTCAAAGCCTAAGTCGAGCGAACCTATTTTCATATTGTCATCAAATTGCATTGCGAAAGTAGACAAAAGTGAGCGAAAGGAGCTATTTATCATCAAAAAAAATGTAGCATATAGTGAACAATTCAAAAAAAAGACATAACTTGCACTCGCTTTTGAGACCTAGTCGCATTAGCACATACAAAAGAAAAGACTTGACTTGACAAATAATAACGGCACTCCGCAGTGCCACAATGTTTGACTTATGGAAATTAAAAAGACTCCTAAGGCGGACCTTGAAAACAAGAAGTTGTTGTTCAACGAGATTGGCCTCGCGCTAGTTCTCCTCGGATGCTACCTAGCATTTGAGTGGAGCACAAAGGCAGCAGAGATCAACGTTGACGCAATGGTTGACGAGGTTGTCGTTGAAGATGAGATGGTTCCAATAACCAAGCAGGAGGAGGTTAAGCCACCTCCACCACCTCCACCACCAAAGATGGCAGAGGTTCTTACCATCGTAACAGATGATACAGAGATTAATGACGATCTTGAAATCTTCGATACCGAGGACACAGATGAGCGTGAAATCGTTTATCAAGAGGTTGAGGTAAAGGAAGAGGAAGAAGAGGAGGTAGAGGAAGTATTCGTAATCGCAGAGCAGATGCCTGCATTCCCAGGTGGCGATGTAGAATTGCGTAAGTTCCTTGCTCAGTCAGTTAAGTATCCTGTGATTGCACAGGAGAACGGCATCCAGGGTCGTGTATTCGTATCATTCGTTGTAGACAAGACAGGATCAGTAACAAATGCAAGAGTTGCTCGTGGTATTGATCCAAACCTCGACAAAGAGGCACTTCGCGTGGTAAATTCCATGCCTAAGTGGACACCTGGTATGCAACGTGGTAAACCTGTAAAAGTATCTTACACTGTACCTATCAACTTCGTGTTGCAGTAGTACTGGTGAAGAAAACAATAATCAGAGAGTTGTCGATTATTCGGCGACTCTCTTTTTTATTGTATGAAAAGAGACGACGAAATGTTAAAAAAGTAAGCCATCAACACATAAAAATGCCCTCTAGTCTTAAATTATCTCAAAAGTAGCACTATACACTATGAATTGTCAAATAATCATAGTAGATTGCAATACAGAACAAGGCGCCTAGTTCTCAATAAACGGAATTATTAACCGGCACACATGTTGCCATAATACGTTTGAGCTATGGAAACAAAGAAAACCTCTAGAGCGGACCTAGAAAACAAGAAAGGTCTATTCACGGAGATAGGATTAGTAGTAGCACTAGTGGCATGTTTCACAGTATTTGAATGGTCTACTACAGCGGCGGAAATCAACATCACTGGATTGACAGAGCCTTTGGTTCTTGAGGACCCGATCATGGTTCCTATTACACGCATTGAAACGCCGACTCCACCCCCACCACCAGCACCGAAGATGGCGGAAATAATCAACATAGTTGAAGACGATGCTATTCTTGAAGAAGAACCTGACTGGGGATCTTCAGAGGCTGGAGAAGACGATATTATCAACTTCACAACCATTGAAGTCAAGCCAGAAGAGACAGAAGAGGACGACACAGAGATTTTAATCTTTGCGGACCAGATGCCTGTATTCCCTGGAGGCGAGTCGACACTTCGCAGATTCCTTGCAGAATCTGTGAAATACCCAGCCATTGCCTTAGAGAGCTGTATACAGGGACGAGTATTCGTTTCTTTCGTAGTTGACAAAAATGGCGACGTTACAAACGTAAAGATAGCACGAGGCGTTGACACTTCACTAGACAAAGAAGCAATACGTGTAGTACAATCTATGCCAAAGTGGACACCTGGCATGCAGAGAGGCAAAGCAGTAAGAGTTGCCTACACTGTACCAATCAACTTCGTTTTGAAGTAAAGAGACAAATACACACAAACATATAGTTATAAAGAGTATGCCGAAAGGCGTACTCTTTTTTTTGTACAAAGAACGTAAAGTGAGAACTGGAAGATCGCAAAGCGACATCTATAGGTCACAAAAAGAGAACAGGAATAGAACGGAAAAACAAAACACTTACAGGTCTGGATAGACAACAAACAGGCGACAGAACAAAGCAACAACAAAGAGCGCTGTACAAAATACACGCAGTAAAATATAACAAAAAAGGCGAGCCTGAGGCTCGTCTTAATTACAATATTATAAAATTCAAATATTAGAACTTGAAAGTTACGCCAAGAGACAAATGTGAGTAGCGGCCCCAGAAAGCAGTCTCAGCATTGAAACCGAAGCTATCGCTAACCATGTAACGAGCACCAGCGATAAAATTATAGATAAACTCGCTTTCCTTGCTCTCAACTGTACCCAACATTGGGACTTCAGTCTTATACTTATTCCAATCGGCGATGCCTACACGGAAACCAGCATAAGTATCCAAAGCAGGAACGAAGCAATAGTGCATTGTACCACGAGTAGCCAAGTGGAAACGAGTAGCCTTAAGCTCGATGCCATCATAATCCTTGCTACCGAAGCCGAAACCGACCTCGCCACCAACACCGATAGCACCCTTACCATGAATCATATCATCGAGGATACCATACTCAGCTGTAACACCGAAAGCGTGCTGAGCGAAACCATCAACACCGTCGCCATCAAAAGAACCGATAGAATAGAGAGCGTTAACAACGAGATCGCCCTTCTTGTACTCTGCATTTTGAGCATAAGCTACTGAGCCTACAGCAAACATAGCAGCAACAGCTACTACCAACTTGTTTAATTTCATTGTATTATAAGTTAATCTGTTAATATTGTGTCATTGTTGACGTCGCAAAATTAGTCGTAATATTGAAAGTAAGCAAGAAACAATAACTATATTTAGTCGAAATAATTAACTTTGCATACAAAAGATACCCAAATGAAAGGAACTGTTATCAAATCGACAGGAAGTTATTACGATGTGCGACTAGAGGAAGACCAAAGAGTCGTTACTAACTGTCGCATAAAAGGCAAAATGCGCACGGACGACATAAAAAGCACCAACCCAGTTGCTGTTGGTGACTATGTGAGCATATCCATAGAAGCCGGAGAAGGCATGATAACAGAGGTGTTGCCGAGGAAGAACTATGTAGTAAGGCGAGCATCGAACCTATCTAAGCAGACACATGTACTAGCGGCCAATGTAGACCAGGCGTTATTAGTAGCAACAATAAACTATCCTGTGACGACGCCAGTCTTCATAGACAGATTTTTAGCATCGGCAGAAGCTTTTGATGTGCCAGTGATACTAATCTTCAACAAAGTAGACAGATACGACCAGCAGCTTAAAGAAGAGCTCAAGTCATTCGAGGCGATATACAAGAACATGGGGTATGAAGTTATAGAGATATCAGCCAAACACGACGAAGGACTAGAGCAGGTAAAAGAGATACTGAAAGGCAAAGTAAGCGTAATAGCTGGGCATTCTGGTGTTGGCAAATCGACGCTCATAAACAAAATTGAGCCAGGATTAAACCTTCGCACAGACGAGATAAGCGAGACAAACAACAGTGGCAAGCACACCACTACATACGCGGAGATGCACCCATTCTCATTTGGAGGATACATAATAGACACCCCTGGTGTCAGAGGATTTGGCATTACGGGCATAGAGAAAAACGAGATAGCGCACTACTTCAGAGACATATTCAAGATCTCGGACAGATGCCAATACAACAACTGTACACACAGGCATGAGCCAGGCTGTGCGGTGAAGCAAGCCGTAGAAGAGGGAGAGCTACCATACAGCAGATACCAAAGCTACATAAACATTGTAGACAGTTCTACCAGCAAATACCGATAAAAGGCACGAATTAGCACGGGAAAAACGCGTTTAAATACGATTTCTTCTGCCAAGAAATGTGCTTATTTGATTTTTTTCCATTGTAACGTAAAAATTATATCTACCTTTGCAACCAATAATTTTTATACAACCACTATTTATTTAAAGATGAATAAGAAAATAGCGTTACTCGCAATTACACTTTCATTCTCACTTGCTGCGACAGCTCAGCGAGGGGGAGATCGCGACTATGAGGAACCAGACAAAGAGATTGCAAGTCAGGTAAACTCGAGTTTAAATAGTAATGGCAGAGAGTTCCATTATGGAGTTAAAGTTGGTTTGAACCTCACAACTGTAAGTTCAGATGCAGATGATATTCAAGCCAAGATAGGACAGATGGGTTTCTTGTGTCGTTGGCAATGGGAGAAGTGGGCTATCCAGCCAGAGATTTTCTACTCAAAGATGGGTGTTCGTTCACTTGAGAAAGAGATACTTTGGAATCCAGATGAAGTATGGCGTCTAGACGGCCAGACAATTCACGGACACGCAGACCTGATGAACGACGAGGACTTCAAGATTGGGTTCTACACACATTGTATTCAGATGCCAGTAATGTTCAAGTACTATGCTCCAATATTTGACAGAGGCTTGAACATCCAAGCAGGACCAGTACTTTCAGTAGACCTTGACTACGAGCTATCCACACCTATCCAAAAAGGATATTTGAAAGGCGACTACTTCGGCACACGTGTACAGAAATACACGAACGGCGACGTAAGAATTACAGGCGTAGAGTCGATGCGTTACTTAGGTCGTAACCGTAACCGTATAGGTGCACTTATGCAGTTTGGTTTTGGATATGACTCTAAGTCGGGTATTGGTGTTGACTTCCGCTATGCGATGGGACTTACCCCAGTATTTAAGGATTTGTACAACACACACTCTAAGTATCGTGTTTGGTCAATATCATTCTCATACGTATTTTAATAACCGATATATATAATAGATGTCACTACAGTGCGGAATAGTAGGATTGCCTAATGTAGGAAAGTCGACACTTTTCAACTGTCTTTCAAACGCGAAAGCGCAATCGGCCAACTTTCCATTTTGTACTATTGAGCCTAATGTAGGAGTTATCACAGTACCGGACAAACGTCTGGAGGCGCTTGATGCGATAGTACATTCACAGCAGGTTGTTCCTACTACAGTAGAAATTGTAGATATTGCTGGCCTTGTGAAAGGCGCAAGTCGTGGCGAGGGTCTTGGCAACAAGTTCCTTGCGAATATACGAGAAACAGATGCCATCATCCATGTACTTCGTTGCTTTGACGATGAGAACATTACACATGTGGATGGATCTGTAGATCCAGTTCGCGATAAAGAGGTAATTGATACTGAGCTTCAGATAAAAGATCTTGAGACTGTTGAGCAGCGCATACAAAAATGCGAGAAGCAGGCCATCTCTGGCAAGGATCCTGAAGCGAAGAAACAACTCGATATATTACTACGTTACCGAGAGGCTTTACAAGCAGGCAAGAATGCCCGTACAGTAGAACTCACAGAGCCTGAAGAGAAAATTGCCAAAGGCTTTTTCCTCTTGACCTCTAAGCCAGTAATGTACGTCTGCAACGTTGATGATGCGTCTGTGGTTACAGGCAACGCATACGTTGAGGCTGTCAGGAACGCTGTAAAAGATGAGGATGCAGAGATTCTTGTCATAGCTGCGCAGACAGAGGCTGAGATTAACGAGCTTGAGACATACGAAGAGCGCCAGATGTTCTTGAACGATCTTGGACTTGAGGAGTCGGGTGTAGTTAAACTTATTCGTTCTGCATATAGTCTTTTGAAGCTCCGCACATTCTTCACAGTAGGAGAGAAGGAGATCAGAGCATGGACATTCCATGATGGATTCAAGGCGCCACAAGCTGCTGGTGTCATTCACTCTGACTTTGAGAAGGGCTTTATCAGAGCGGAGGTTATCAAATACGACGATTTCATTAACTTGAAATCGGAAGCTGCATGCAAAGAGGCAGGCAAGCTTGGTGTCGAGGGCAAAGATTACGTTGTTCAAGACGGAGATATAATGCATTTCCGTTTCAACGTCTAAAAAAATAAGAGAAATATTTTGCGAGTGCGGAGAAAAAAGTTACCTTTGCACTCGCAAAACCAAAGGGTCGGTTGGATGAGTGGCTTAGTCTACGGTCTGCAAAACCGTCTACAGCAGTTCGAATCTGCTACCGACCTCGAAGAAAAGCGATAGAGTAAGACTCTGTCGCTTTTTTTGTTTTTGGTGGTAGATTACGATATGGAGATATACTGACACCTAATTTTGAGGAGATTTGTGGTTTTCATATATAAGCGCAAGACACGAACGTAAAAAAGGCGAGAGACTGCAAATCTCTCGCCTTATACTATACTGGTTGTGCAGGCTATTTTTCCTGTTTCAGTTCGATATCAGGGTTAGCCCGGATAAGATCACAGATGAAGTCGTTAAGATTATTAGGATTTAGATAGAGATCGTCATACTTATTATAGCGGATATGGATAGAGAAACCATGCATAGGAGAGAAATAGCTATGTTTTCCAAGTCTCTCTACATACAGAATAGACGATACAGGAATAGACTTTCTGACACGCTGAGGGAATCTGAAACAACGCTGCAGTTCGCCATTGACAATCTGCCAATACGAGAAGCCGGCATTGAGGGGGAAGCAGAACAGATACGCAAAAATCAGAGCCAAGAAACCGAAGAGCAAGATATATCGCCAAGTATTTAATGTTTCCGGCTCAAAGAAATACCTATATAAATATAAGCTCAAATTAAAAGCGACGCCGATTCCTAAAACGATATTAGTCCATGGCGTTCCTATTGTATACTTCTTAGCAACCTTTTCTATCTGATCGTCGGCGATAATTGTCTCATTATCCAACTGCTTTTTCAGAACCGACAACTGTTGTTTAAGCAACTGCAACTCTTCAAAATTATCCTTATTTTCCATAGTAATCATTCTGCATTAGGGTTAGACATCTGGCGCAACTGCTCCTTGATACGGAACAAACGCACTGAAACATTCTTTGCTGAGATACCGACAATTTCGCCGATCTCCTCATAACTTAAGTCCTCCATCCACAAGAGGGCTATGACACGGTCGAACGGGCGAAGCCTATGTATGCGATCGTGCAGCATCTGGATCTGCCTAGAATCCTCCTCATCGACAGTCAAGAAATTGCTGACCTCGAGTTGGATCTTATCTTTATTTTTCCGTTCCTTACGACAGTAAGAGATACAAGTATTAGAACAGATACGCCATACCCAAGTCTTCTCGCTACTATCTCCGCGGAAAGATCCGAAAGCACGCCACAACTGCACCAGAGCCTCCTGCATAAGATCCTGGGCTTCGTCCTGATCGGCAGCATTCATGAGGCAGACAGTATAGATAGTCTCCTTATGGCGATGGACTAGTTGTTTGAACTCCTTTTCCTTGCTTGATTCCATTTGTTATTCGATCAAATGTTTCTGTTTTACCTATTAGTCGCAAGAGGCAGACGAAAAACTACAAGATTCAGCGACTTTGTTTCAGAAAAATTACATACCCGTAAAAATACGGCATGATGGTAAGGATGCGAATGCTGTGTTTTGTATAAAATGACGGCGCAGACCGAAGTCCGCGCCATATTAGAGAATCTAAAATTCGGATTTATTGAGCAGTCTTCTCGAAATACTTTTTCAAGACCAGAAGAGATATGACATCTTCCCGCTCCTTATTTTTGAATTGAGCAATATACTCATGATTATGTTCGATAATAGCCCTTGCTTCATCGGGGTGGTCGATGTAATACTGCAGACGTTCTTCCAAATCGCTATAATCCTTTGCGATTCTGATATAGTTATAATCAGGTTTCAGACGACCCTCCATAAACCAAGTCTCATAGACCAACTCTGGCGTGACAGGTATAGAATTAGAAGACATGATCCACTTTAGATTTGTAGCGACATCATAACCCTCCAGGCTGAGAATGAACTTATATTTAAGATGTTCGGCGATAGTAATCTTAGGCTTAATCCAATCCTTACAATAATCCCTGTTCTTATTGACCTGACCCAACTCGCAAAGAGGATTGCCGAAATACTTTCGCATGAAATTAACGCGATGCTCCTGAGAAACACCCATATAGCCGATCATTCTATTCTCCTTGTTCTCATAAGGGATACGATCATTAAGGAATACAAAGTGGCGTACCTTATCAAGATTAAGCAATACGCTATTAGCGTTATCGCCAGCAATCGGACGACTTTTGGTTATAGACGGGAAATCTGGCACATGAGTGATATCGCCATATAGCGTCAAGATCTTCTTATCGTCGGGGAAGAATCTAGTATACTCATAAGTATCGAAGAAATAAGTACTTCTAGCCTGCTTAGCCTTCAACTTGCTAGTCTTTTTAAAATGGGCCAATTCGATGGCATTATCAGACAGAGGAGTTTCGTTAAGAAGTTTGCAATAGTAATTTACTCTATCATTGATATACTCTACCTCATCAGGATGCTTCTTGAGATAACTATCTATTTTAGACTCGAGACGAGATTGACAAAAACACTTCGGCATGAAGTAACGATAATAGCCCTTCATATAAAACCACAAGTGCATATTCTTATTAAAATCTATTGCCATAAGCACGATATTAGACGGAGCAAAGATACTATTATTTTACATTGAGGAAAAGAATATAGCGGCATCGGACAAAGAGCAAGTCATACTGGAGGGGAGATTGCGGTTGGGGAATTGTGTGTGTTTAGGGATAGTAAGAAGGAGCATGCTCCTTCTGTACGGCGTGGCTAGGCTCGGGCTACACTCGGTGTGTACTCGGGGAGCACTCGGGTTGCTCGCAGTTTTTTACAAAACAGAGAGAAGGACATACGGGATACTCATAAAAGGATATATTCGTATATTTGCACCCGTAAACAAGCTTACCACATTTTATATGAATCATTTAGTGATTATGGCAGGCGGCGTAGGAAGTCGCTTTTGGCCAATGAGCAGACCAGAGAACCCTAAACAATTTATAGACGTGTTAGGAGTTGGTCGGACCTTGATACAGCTAACAGTAGACAGATTTGGCAAAGAATTTGCGCCTGAAAACATATGGGTAGTGACATCTGCTAAATATGCGGAGAAGGTACATACCCAGCTACCAGAGATACCAGAAGAGAACATACTACTTGAGCCATGCATGCGCAATACAGCACCATGTATAGCATACGTGACATGGAAGATAAAGCAAGTGGACCCAGATGCGACATTAGTAATATCTCCAGCAGACCATTTTGTGGTAAACACAGAAGAGTTCAGAAGAGTTATTCGTGAGGGAGTAAAATTTGTAAAAGGCACTAGCAACATATTGACCCTTGGCATGTTCCCTACCCGACCTGACACAGGCTACGGCTACATACAATCTGGAGATGGGGTAAGAGGCTCAGAAGTTTGTCAAGTAAGAGCATTCAAAGAGAAGCCACAACTAAACGTTGCGAAACAATACCTGAACGAAGGAGGCTACTACTGGAACGCAGGACTCTTCATCTGGGATGCCCAAACAGCAGAGCAAGCGCTCAGAGTATTTGAGCCAGAGATATCATTGCTATTCGACAAGATGTCGGAATCATTTGGTCAGCCAAACGAGCGAGACGTTATAAACGAGCTCTTCCCACAATGTCGCAGCATTTCCATTGACTACGCAGTAATGGAGCGCATGAGTGGCAAGACAATGACAATGAACGGCAAGAGTGCCGGAGTATACGTTATGCCATCAGACTTCGGATGGTCGGACCTTGGCACATGGGGCTCTCTCTACATGCAACTAGACAGAGACTCTCAAGGCAATGCGGTAGTTGGCAAAGAGAACGTACGACTCATAGAGAGCAACGACTGCATAGTACGCACATCCTCGAACGTGAAGATGGTACTTCAAGGATTGGACGGCTACATTGTAGCTGAGGACAACAATACATTCCTAGTCTGCAAGAAAGAAGAAGAGCAACGCATCAAGCAATTCAGCGAGAGCTTCAAATAAGAGAAGATGATAACGCCCGAGTTAGAAGAATACATAGAACAGCATATAGACAAAGAACCTGAAGTGCTACATGAACTAAACAGGCAGTCGCACATCAGGTTTCTGCTTGGGCGTATGGCCAGTGGTCACTGGCAGGGGCGTCTGCTCAAGATGTTTGTGAGGATGATTAACCCTAAGAAGATATTAGAGTTAGGCACCTTTACAGGCTATTCTGCGCTTGCCATGGCAGAGGGATTACTAGATGAAGAAGCTTACGTAGACACCATAGAGATAGACGACGAGCTAGAACCCACGATACGAGAATTTCTGGAGAAATCGCCCTACGGAGCCAAAGTTCGTCTACACATAGGCAAATGTGAAGAGGTCATAGAGCAATTAGGAGGGCCTTGGGATTTAGTATTTATGGATGCCAACAAGCGGAACTACCCTGAGTACTACAAGATGTGCATGGAGCACATACCAGTAGGAGGCTACATAATAGCAGACAACATACTCTGGGACGGGAAAGTAATAGGGCCGCTACCGAAAGCAGATGCTGCACAGACACAAGCCATTAGGGACTTCAACGATATCGTAGCCAACGATCCGCACGCTGAAAAAGTGATATTACCCCTACGAGACGGACTGACCATAATACGGAAAATTTCTTAACAGTGTTAAGCCGTTATAATTCAGCCGATAGTATTTTAGAACCCCTAGTAAATACGTGTTATTAACAGTCATTGTTAATAACTAATTATTTGCAGAAATGTGGTAAAATACTACTTTTGCATCGTTGATAAAAAATGAGATGAAGACTATAACAAGACATATATCGTCAATGCTTTATGACCATGAATGCGTGATTGTACCTGGGCTAGGTGCCTTTATCACCAATTCTGTGGATGCTACAATTGACGTAAACAGAGGTCTTCTTCTTCCTCCACGTAAAGAGGTGGTATTCAACATTCAACTGACTCATAATGATGGGTTATTAACAAATTGCATTGCACAATCTGAGAAGATTACGTATTCTGAGGCTGCAATGCGGATAAAAGGTTTTGTTGACACCTTAAAATCAGATTTACAAAGTGGAGAGATAGTTACATTGCCACACCTTGGTAAGATGGCGCTATTGAAAAATGATGCCATAGCGTTTACCTCGGACAGCAAGATGAACTACCTATCTGAGAGTTATGGGTTAGGATCGATCAGTGCGCCAGTACTACCAATAAAGACATCATACTCGATACGAATTGGGGCACATCCTCAAGCCAGACGAGTAGCGGGATGGGCAGCGGCAGTAGCCCTATTGCTCTGTTTCGGTCCGAAATTGAATGACATTTCCGTACCAGAGAGAAACAATACCAACTATGCATCTATGGCCTCGGTCTTTGAGGCAGCGATGGCACCTTCGACGACCATGACAGAAGAGAAAGAGCTCTACTACAATGTTGCGGAGGCCATAGCAGAGGAGCAGATAGAGGAGGTACGCTACCACATAATAATAGGCAGTTTCCCTACGCTGAAAGATGCGAAGAGGCGTCGTGCTGAGTTGGAGAAAAAAGGCATAACAGACATAGAGCTGATTACCACACCAAACAGCAAACGAGTGAGACTAAGCGTTGCTTCATTTGCTACGCAAGAAGAGGCGAAAGAGCAGAACCGCATCATCCGCAAGATACAAGGCATGGAGAAAGCTTGGGTCTTGAAGGAATGAGAGCCATATAATCTGCTACCACTAAAATCTATAACAAATGAAAAACGACACCCCGAGTTACTACACGATTCACGATCTACCGGAGGACGAGAGGCCACGAGAAAGATTGCTCACCCAAGGTCCCGAAACACTTTCAAACAAAGAAATACTTGCCATAATGATTGGCAGTGGAGTTCCAGGGCACAGCGCTCTTGATTTAGCGAAAGAGCTTCTTGACAAACATGACAATAACCTTTCTCTTCTTGGACGTGTAGGAGCAGACGAGATAATGTCTATCAAAGGCTTAGGCAAAGCCAGAGCTGCCCATATTATAGCCACGCTAGAATTTGGACGCAGGAAAGCCAAAGCAGATGCAGAGCATGAGATTCGCACATTTCGTTCGGCCAATGATGTTTTTCGTGTAATGCAGCCAATAATGGTAGATTTACCAGAAGAACACTTCCGCGTCTTGATGCTGGATACAGCCTGTCAGCTTATACGCATAGAAGAGATAAGCATAGGAGGTATAGATGCAACGATAGTAGACCTACGAACATTATTTCGCAAGCTGATACTTGGAGGGGCAGCCAGATTTATAGCGGTACACAACCATCCTTCGGGGAACAGTTCGCCGAGCAGGCCAGACAAAGAGTTGACCATGAGAATACAAGAGGCGGCGAAGACACTCAGCATACGATTTGATGACCATATAATCATTGGGAAGAATTCGTACTTCAGCTTCAACGAAGAAGGCCTGATATAAAAACAGATAGAAAAAAATATGTCACACCTAGGAGAGTTACTATCACTTATCACTGCAATATTATGGACAGGATCGGCCATAATTGCCGAACGAGCCGTAAAACGAGTTGGCCCACTCAACGCCAATATCGTCAAAATGGCGTTGTCTTTGCTGCTAATTATCATTTGCCTGGCTATCTATACAGGAACCCCATTCCCGAAATATACAAATACTGCGACGTGGATGTGGCTTGGCCTATCAGCGATGGCTGGATATGTATTCGGAGACATGTGCCTGTTTTCATGCTACAATCTGATAGGCTCACGTTTCGGACAACTTTTCATGACGTTGGCACCGCTTTCGGCAGCCCTCTTTGGATGGGTATTGCTGGGTGAGAGCATGACCCCTATGGGTTATTTAGGCATGGCTCTGACAATTACAGGCATAGCTATCTCTGTTTTCAACAGACAGGAGGGCAACGACGGAAAGAAACATACCCGTCTAAAGTTACCTCTCTCAGGAGTGCTTTGTGGTATCGGTGCAGGCATAGGCCAAGGCGTCGGACTAGTTCTAAGCAAGCAAGGCATTCTGGAATACGAATCTCTGATACCAGCTTCAGATACCGCTGCTGCACAATCACTTTCTATGTCTGCTACATTCATGCGAGCTGTGTGCGGCGTTATAGGCTTTATTATCATCTTATTCATAAGGGGCGCGCATAAAGACTTTGCCACTAAGGTGTACCACCGCAAGGCACTTCTCTTGCTTACTGGGGCCACACTATTCGGACCGTTTATTGGAGTCTCCTTATCTCTTGAGGCTACGAGATATGCAAGTGTCGGCGTCACACAGACTATAATGTCAATATCCCCAGTAATGATACTTATACCTGCAGTACTAATCTTCAAGCAGAAAGTAACACTTATTGAGGTATTAGGTGCGCTTATTAGTGTAGCCGGAGTAGCGTTGTTTTTTGTGTAATAAGAAAATATATTACCTTTGTGGCACTAAAATAGAAACAAAAAAGCTATGCAAGAAGAGATAGAACTCATAATGGACGATGCCAAAGAGCAGATGCAGAAGGCTATCGACCACCTAGATTACGAATTGGGAAAGATTCGTGCTGGCAAAGCCAACCCAAAGATGCTTGAGGATATCCGTGTTGAGTATTTCGGCACTGCTACTCCACTTTCACAGGTAGCAAACGTATCGGTACCAGACCCACGTACTATTGCTATCCGCCCATGGGAGAAGTCTATGATTCCAGCTATCGAGAAGGCAATTATGGCAGCAAACCTAGGTATGAACCCTGACAACAATGGTGAGATGATCCGCATCATGGTTCCACCATTGACAGAAGACCGCCGTCGTGACCTTTGCAAGCAGGCTAAGGGAACTTGCGAGGATACTCGTATCGTTGTAAGAAATGTACGCCGTGACGCCAATGAGGAGTTCAAGAAACTGAAAAAAGATGGCCTTTCTGAGGATATAGCAAAGGATTCAGAGGCAGAGGTTCAGAAGATTCATGACTCATTCATGAAGAAGATTGACGAACTCTACGTTGCTAAGGAGAAAGATATAATGACCGTATAAAGATGCTGACCAAGGGAATGAAATATATCCCTGCCCTATTTACTGCAATAGTTTGGGGTTCAACGTTTATCGCATCAAAGCATATAATAACGCATGGTATAGAGCCATGCGTTATTATGTTTATAAGGTTTGTACTGGCATATATTTCATTGTGGTGTATATACCCCAGGTATATACCGATAAAGTGGAATAGAGACGAACTGAAATTCTTACTTATTGGACTTTCGGGAGGTTCGGTCTATTTTCTTTTTGAATACCACGCCTTGCAGCATACTACTGCAACTAATGTTGGACTACTCACATCGTCTGTTCCCATTGTTGGGACAACACTCCAATATATTGTCTATCGCCAAAGACCTAACAGGCATTACATCATAGGATCGCTACTAGCGTTCGTTGGAGTAGCATTTGTCATTCTATCTCCAGTACTTCAGAGCGGAGACACCAGTTCTTTGACAATCAACATATTGGGCGATTCGCTTTGTATTGTATCCGTTTTACTATGGTCGGTCTATTCACTTGTTCTGGACAGGGTTAGCGATAGATACTCGCCGTTCTTCGTTTCTCGCAGGCTATTTTTCTATGCCATTATTACTATATTACCATTTGCGCTATATTACTCCTCGAAAGAAGAGATAATGACACTAGCAACAGATTATTCGTGCATTATCAGTGTCTTATATCTTGGAATTATAGCCTCTGCTACGTGTATGTGGCTATGGAACTGGAGTTTCAACAAAATAGGTTTATCCAAGACGAATGTATTTCTTTATATAATGCCGCTCGTTTCGCTTATTACCGCAACAGCGTATGACGCATCGGAATTTACCATTTGGGCTGCGGTTGGAGCGGTATTGATATTTATTGGGATTGTGCTGGCAGATCGCAAAGGTTAGATATAACTATGTATGCCAAATGTGCGTCAGTACTTATTATTCTGGAGGCAGAATAAGAAATAGCCGAGATACTTCTTGCAGACAATATAACAAACTATACAAAAGCTCTGTAGAGATTGCAACCGGCAAGGTTACCAATCACTATAGAGATATAAACCACCAAGACAGAAGCCAGATTATCCATCAGCAAGTCTGGAGAGACCATGCAATAGTAATAAGCGTCTGCTATGCAGTGAGTGAATCCGCAGAGGATGAATACAGGGACACCAAAAAGAAGAGGCAAGAACTGCTGTTTTCGGGCAAACTCCACGGCAGTAGTCATAATAAGGCCACAACCAATACCTAACAATCCACACTTGACAGGTCCAAGAGACAAACGCTTCTGCAATATAGCATCAGCCGTTTTTACGAGATCAGGCTCACAATACCTTACCAACATAGCTGTGACGAAGCAGCCTAGAATATTAGCCAGCAATATCATGCCCAAGTTTCCCCAAGAATTCCTAGTAACGTAACCAGCTGTACCTGTATAGAGTTTCAGTTTATAATGCACGACAGCCAACAGGCCGAAAGCAAAAAGGACGGCACCTACAACACCACCGACATTCAAAAAGACCGTTCCACCTATGCCGATTGTAATACCTGCGAATACCCCTCTACGTATTGTTTCTATCATAATTTCATTTGGTTTCGTACAAATGTAGGGGAATAATCTCGTTTCACAAAATTCTTCTCTGACAGATAGCCGGTACAGAGCAGGAAGGTACTTGGTAGTATAAGGGAAGGCTGTTGTTCATCGCAGTTTTTTATAATGCGATGAGGGAAAATGGGAATGTTGTCAAGCATAACTATGCATGCCCCCTAGAAGATAATTCACACCGAAATAGGTAAACAAAACCGTAAAGAAAGCCAGCACGCAGAATGTATGGTAGGCCTTCGGCGTCTGCAACCAAGAGAACTTCCTATAATGAACCGGGAAACAATATACCAGTAAAGTTATCAAAGCCCATACCTCCTTAGGGTCCCATGTCCAGTAGTTACCCCATGAGATATTTGCCCATAGCGCACCGACAAATATTCCGAGAGTCAGAAGTATTATTGAAGGATAAAGCAATGTCCTACTTAGCATCATCATAGCTTCTCCCTTACGCTTATTGGCAAGTCCTATTACACCACATATCAATACCACAGCAAGTAAAGCATAAGCCGACATTATTATGATGATATGTACGAACAGCAGAGGCGATCTCAAGACAGGAGGCAAAGTACCCTCTTGCCATCCAATTATATATTTTACTATCCAATATGCGACGAATGCTCCTACAAGAGACAATACTGTAATCTTAGCAGGCTTTGGCACACCCTTGAGCCATGTTCTCTGAGACAATAATTGACGGAAAGAGGAAGTTGGAGAAGCGAGCCAGACAAGAGAGCCTATCAAGAGGAACAAATATCCGATATATGTTATCAAGATTCCCCATGGATCATGGACAACAGCTAGCGTACTTCCCTTGAGATCTTCGTCATACGAAACCTGAAGGAATCTATAGCCATCTTTCTTACAAATATTATTCATGGAGATATAATACTTATCTCCATCTATGGCAATATGGCTTACAAAATCTTCTGCCATTTCGCTCTCCTTATGCAACTTCATCTCAAATCGCACTAATGAGACCTCAAAAGGCAGTCTTTCTACTAATATTCCCTCATTATCAGTCACAATATTAGTATGATGCCCCTCTCTGACATAAAGATAACCATCTCTACCGAAGTAATGAGTTACCCCTGCGCCAACCAAAATAAAAGCGAATGCTATATGTAATACAAACAACGCTGGTCTTCGCTGCAATTTATTGCTGAATATGTACGCCATACCCGATATAGCAAGAAGGGCCCAAATGGCACAGAACCAATCAGCACCATATATATTCTTGTGAGCAAAATCTGTTCCGTATAGATTTTCTATTACTGATGCCACAATGAGAACAACCATTATTGCCACTACAGCAACTAATATAAATATGCCTAATTTCTTTTTCATACTTTCACAAAGATAGGTTCTTCGTCTCAAACAACGAAGAACCTAATAAAACAAAGTGACTTACAACTAAAAAAAGGGAATTATATCGAGTTTACGAACGTTTCCACACAATCTCGTTCTTCTTTAGAGAGTTTACGGAACTCCTCAACAGCCTTGCGAGCATCACTCTGAGGTGAATAGCCATGCCACATGATAGCCTCAATGACATTTTTTGCTCTGCAGTCGTGCATGCGATCCTCGGCTCCCGTTACAGTCTTACTCAGTCCTCTTCCCCACAATGGTGTAGTTCTGCACCACCCAGTTCTGATATCGTTAACCATAAACAGACGATGCTGAACCAGATCTGAATATGGCCAAATAGTCTGATTTGGGTATCTTGGCAACTCTACACTAGCATTCTTGAAGAACTTGTTAGGGTCTTGCACCTCATCGTCCCCAGTCTTCCACGATGGCTTATGACAATATGCACAACCTATTTTATTGAATATCTTCTTGCCTTTCTGTACTTCTGGCTTGTCTAGATCACGAGCAGCAGGGACAGCCAATCCTCTATGCCATACCATAAAGTCTTTGTAGTCCTGATCAGACATCTCTGGTGTCATCAGCACCTCTTTACTTCCCATGAGGTAATTGTATATATCTTCCTCTACATCGCCAGTTAAGTTTTGCTCAGGATAATACTTATAGAACTCAGCTTGTACCTCTGGATCTTTTGATGCCACCTGAGCATAGGACTTAGTCATATAGTGATACATTCTGTCTGAGCGAGTCACGTTTGTGATATTCCATATAGCATTGGCACCTGGACCATCCTGAAGAGGACCACGACTGATGGCATACGTAAACCTTCTCATATACTTAGTACCGTCACCCTGAAGCGTATTAGCATACATATTTGTAAATACGCCGTTAGAGTACATTGCAGGATTAAGAGACACTCCATATGTCTCTTGTCTCTGATACTCAGCAAGTATCTCAGAGTCGTCTATTGCATCAAGCATACCTGTACCGTATACACCAATGGTAGACTCCAATCGCACCTTGACACTCTCATAAGGAACAACACTCGTTACGCCACCCTTAGTTACCTCAAGTGGCACATAGAATGCATCTTTATCTATCGTCACTTCAGGGTAAGTAAGGTCGTATGTCTCTCCATCATCAAACTTATTTCCCCATTCATCAGTAGCCCTCAACCAAGTAATATGGATACCATCCTCATTTATTGGAGCCTTAAAAGGTTTAACAGCCATGGTCTGAGGCATACCTGTGAGGCTACTGAGGTAGGTATCAGTCTCATCTGTTATTACGAGAAGATAGCCATTACCCATATCATCAGCACGATATCTATCCTGACGCTTGCCATGACCATACGATGGGTGGCAGTAGAGGCAGCCTCTCCTGATATACAAAGGACCAAGGCCCTTGAATGCACCTGTAGTAGAGTTTTTGTAATCTCTCTTAAAGAAATATTCTCCCTTCTTGAAGGCATCATACATACCAGCCTGCTCTGTCGCAGGAGTAGCTTGCTCATAGGCGTGCGAAGTATAATTGAAAACAGTTCCTAGTTCGCCGCCAGCATACCACTCCTCAGAATATGTCGAGGGGTCATCCAACTGGGTATCGCTACCACTCCCCCCCTTGATGTCATCTGCACAAGAAAATAGCACAGATGACATCAACACTGAATAATAAAGATAATGTGCTTGTCTCATAATTCGATTATATGTTATTTGTTCTGAAGGAACATCTCTGCTGCAAGAAGCGCATCGTCAAGCGTCTCAAGAGCACCGATAGCCGTCTGAGCACTAGCGTCGGTATAATTGAGCACAAAAGGCTTCTTCATGTTGCTGATAGCACTGATAGCCGACTCTATAGCCAACACGACCGCATCGTCTATTGCCTTGCCGTTCTTAGCATTAGCTATTGCTACTGAAAGAGAACCCGCTTGAGGCTTCTCCGATTTAAGGCCACCATAATAAGCATTGCGAACGCTGACAATATTATCCACAAAGTCCTGGATTGAGTTATATGAATATGGCGACTCTATATAGTCTACATCCTCACCATTATGAGGAGTACCAATTTTACCATGAGCAACCTCATCAACAATAGTACGAGCACCCTCAAGGATTTGAACACTACCTGCCAATACTGTCTTCCATCGGTTATTTGCACCTGCAGTTTCCATATCTTCACCAAAGTTGTCAGGTATCTCTATCTCTGCATCTTCAAGGAGCTGCTGTTTAGCCTCTGATATATTCTCTACACCTGCCCAAGCGCCCTCAAGACGAGCTGCTGATACAGCCAAGTCCTCTGCAATACTTGCCACGAAAGTGAGATCCTTTTCGGTCAAATCAGCGTAGTCACGAGGCTTACCATCTCTAAAAAGTATATACTCCACGCCATGGAAGCCGAGCAGCTCAGGGTTAGAAGTCTCGAAATCCGTCATACTGCTATAGGCTTCAATATTGAATGGCCATGTATCAATATGAGGGTCTATACCATAGTTAGAAGCTGCGCCGAAAAGAAAAGCTTCCGACCACTCCCAGTATTGTCTAGCCTGCTTCCACTCCTCACAAGCTTTCACGACACCCTCGTTATCGGACATATTCTCCACAGCTTTCAGCAACGAAACAGCGTGATCAGCAAGACCACGGTAAGTCGGGATTACCGTATTATTTACGAACTGGGCATTAGCCACCTTCAATACAGAATCAGATACTACCGACCCACCATCTTTGTTATCATCTTCTTCGTCATCACAAGATGTCAAACTCATTGCACAAGTAGCAGACATTGCTACAAATAGCGCCTTTGTAAAAGAAAAATTCATATTAGATATATGTTTATACGTTGTTTATCTATTATTACTAAAACTTAAAGAATCCACTATAAGCAATACCCAGGGATACACCAGGTTCGTCATTATACTGCGACTTAAGGAACCTTTTTGAGTATTCTGCCTTTATAACAATTTCCTTCATAGGCATAAAATTCAAACCCACAGCCATTCTGTGTTTGCCACACCACTCATAAGTATCAGAGAGTTTACCCTTAAAAAAAGAGTCATAATACTCGTAGTGACCGAAGAGGTACAGTACATTATCCGTTTTGTTGGGATTCAGCAAAGAACATCCAAGTTCAAGGCTGAAAGCGACTGCATCAGACCCCACATACTGACGTTTACTTGGGCTATCATCATACTTAGTAGCGAAAGTCTCCCTATTCCACAATCCTATCTCATAGGCATCACACAAATGGGCATAGTCGGCATAGCCTCGCGCTATGATTCTCCTATTCCTATACTGGAAGTCAAAAGACCCGACAACCAATGTTCCCTTACAATCCTTATATTTAGTGTTCTTACTCAGCGAATTTCTAAAAGTAGGGCCAGCATATCCAGAGACACCCAACCTCAAGCCAGGGATGCTATAGTTGTCGACTCTCAACACCCCAGCATAGTTATTAGCAACCTTGAACTCGTATGGACTAGCTGCTCCATAATGGACAAAAGACTCATTACCGAACTGATCAGCATTAAGACCAGAAGTGAATATTGCCTCATATTTCCAGTTTTCAGTCCTTCCCCAAAAGCTGATACCTACCTGATGCCAAGTACAAGGCAATATAGTATTCTCCCCCTCCGGTCTATATACGGTGAAGAATTCATTTGGCAAGTGCCCCTGGTTAGTCAAGCCGACAGGGATAATGATTTCACCAGCTCTGATATTCAGCTCATTGCTGAAAGATTTCTGAATCCAGAACTGCTCAAGAGCCACCTCTCCACCTCTCTCTACTTCTGCTTCATACTCTCCCGACTCTTCGGCCTCCATCTCAACAGCTGTTTCAGCTCCGCCATGCTCAAACTCTATTTCAGTATTCAGCTTCCATCCTTTACCAAAATCATAGGCGACGAAGAATACCACGTGAGGCAAGTCAAATCTTCCATATGAGTCATCATCAGCATGCGCCTCGGGTTTACTATATCTATAGATGTGGTCTGAGTAAAAGTTGCGTGTCATCACAGCCTCGCCATAACCGCCAAGTGAGAGACGGTTTTTCTTCACTTGTGTAGAATCTGTCTGCGCCATTGCCGCTATCGTCAGGAGAGTCGCCACAGACAATGTTATAAGTTTTTTCATCTCTTTACGTCTAATCATTTTCACGACGCAAAGTTCGCCCAACAATATTGGTATTGAAATACCTACATTTAGGGAATAAAATATCAAAGGGGGAGCATCACTGCTGATGCCCCCCCCTTTTTTGGGTATTTCATTTCTTAATACGGTTGACGAAGTGCAGTCATTCTCATACATTGCTACATCGCCGAAGTGATACTGGTACACCATTCTCATTTTGTATAACAGACCCCAACGCAAGAACTCATAGATTTCGCGATGATGGCAGATGGACACCAAGAGGTAGACAAATGGATATAGCATAAACAATGGTGTTTCCTTATTACTAAATCCTAATTTTGCCATACCTATTTCTAAAAACGAAACAAAAAATTTCGCATTTGCAAAATTGTGTTAATTTCGCAAAAAATAATGACTAGTATTTCTTAATATAAACGCCATAACATCATGAAACACATCTGTTTTATTATACTAAATTGTTTAATTATATATACTTCATGCCAATGTGACTGTACTCGACAAAGTTGCAAACAAACAAATAGCGAGAACGCTAGAAAAACTGACACTACGCAATTCTGCTACGATATTAATGGCAGGATGATTACTAATGTATATATCAGCGGCAAAAAATACTGTGCTATTTTTGACACAGCTAATGATTTGATTCATTTTGATATAGATTCTTTCCCTGAGCTTCGGGACAGTACGTGTGAACATCCATTAAATGTTACCAACCAGTGGACAGGGAAAACAGGAATCGGATATAGAGTGAATAAACCTATCGATATAATATTGCCATCAAACGACACACTACACTATAAATCATACGGATTAATACATATGGGGTCTTATGATTTCCCTAACGTCAGAATATATCTATCTATTCCAGAAGATGAAAAGAGAGTTCTAAACATAGATTATGAGAAACGACATCTACGCATTTTAGATAAAGTACCACAAAACGTAGTAGACAGCTGCTCGCTTAATTCGCCTATAGAATTATCAGGAAGAGATTTGTCTATAACAATTCCATTATCATTCGTATTTGGCAATGATACCATGAATGTTGAGATGGATGGATTAATTGACACAGGGAGTCCAAATGAAATATCATTTATAGGAGGGGATATAGATATATGCGCAAACAAGGAGTTAGTGCACCGACTCAAAGAACATTCTATAGCAACGGATAGTAAGAACGGCTACTATTTAGCACACGAAGTGAATGTATTAAAAGATACATTTGTATTCAAGAATAGTAAATCTGGATTTAATATATGTAGCAATATATGGGGGAACAACATGCTATGCCGATATAACTTGTATCTAGACCTTAAGGATAAGAAGGCATACGGTGTTGCCATAGATGAAATAAACAAAACGTACGACATTAATAGAATGGCTGCAATGTTTAGCGGAGACAGAGCTGTTGTTTATCACGTAGGCGAGAAGAGTTATTTTGGGAAACATGGAGTCAGAGTAGGAGATTGCATATTATCATGCGACAATAAATCTATGTTGGAAATACCTTTTGGCTATTTCAAGGGAAGAGTTGCGACACTAGAGATAATGAGGGATGGACAAGTGATAGAAATACAAGTTACAGACGATATACAAGAATAGAGTATGGGCATTAGTAGAACATATACAATAGCATGTGCTATTTTGTGTGCATGTACATCGGAGAACCAGTCAGCACATACCTACACTAATGATACTGACAGAACTTTGGTAGACAACTCTAATTTTGAGATAGAGTATGATGTCATTAGGATGAATACTGTGATTAATGGTACGGATACTATTAATGCGATATTTGATACTGGAGCACTTGTGCACTACCATATGGATGCCGTAAATTTCGAAAAGCTATTTCCCAACCATCAAAATATTACCAATATTAATGGCATAACAATATCTGAAGGCGACAGTATCAGCATATTAGGATATAATTATCTAGGGAAGACTATTACGAATGCTGGTACAAATCTGTCCTTATTCGGGCCACGCTATGAGGTTGACTATAGGATGTGGAAATTTGATATGGAGAACAGGATACTTTCTATTACAGATAGCATTGATGAGAGTCAATATCCTTTGAAGTTTAATATCTACTTTGACACAAGAGGAAAGGATAGAATTGTCCCCTTTGTGAATATTCCGATAATATTTAGTAATGGTAACGACAGTGTAAGAACCGATTGTTGCTATATGGTTGATACTGGCACTCCTTTCTCATTTTGTATAACAGACCCGACGCAAGAATTTATAGATTTCGCGATAATGGCAGATGGCCTCCAAGAGATAGACAGATGGATGTCGGAAAAAAGAGGAGATAAAAAGATACTATTTGCATCGGACTACACGATAGATGGAACAGAATGCCTACAAAATGGGATGAAGGTAGTCATTTATACGGGGGTCAGATCAATGAGAGCAGAATTCAAAGATGTCGAGAAGGGGAATGGAGGGAAAAGAGTTGTTGGAACAATAGGCATGCAATTTCTGAAGAACTTCAACTTTGTTATTGACCTTAAAAATGAGAGATTGCTACTTAAGCCAGTTCAAACTAACTATCCATCTAAGCCTATCATCAAATATGATTTTAGGGCAGACAAAGAGAATAGAGTTTACATGATGAATATAAATGGGTATAGCATAAACAATGGTGTTTCCTTGAATGACTCTGTGATTTCTGCCAATGGGAAGGCCTGGGTAGATTATTCTAAGAAAGAGAAGGATAGTCTACTTGTTGTGGCTAAGGATGTTGAGTGGGCATTTGAGAAATAAGTGATTATAAAATAAGCAATAAAAACATACTTATGAGAATATACCATTTACTGTTATTATGAGTCACAATAACAGTCTCCTCTTGTAACTATTACAGTTCTCAACAAAGTCGCAATTCCACCTTGCTGTATTCGTCAGGAAAAGTGTGGAGAATAGTACTTTGATCGTCAGAAAAAATGTGATTAGATACGATTGAGTATAGAACCATAGCCTTCCAATACTTATAATTGGTGACTAAAATAAATAGAGCCTCACTCCACAAGAAAGAAAACAAAAAAAGAACACCCCCCACAGTATATCAACTATAGGGGGCTACAATAGTTATTCTGCTTTACACAATAGGAACATATATATCCGTCAAGAGTTCTTCTGGCGCCACTTCCTGAGGATCGTTGAGATATATTTCAAATGCTGGTCGTTCATCAAGCACATATCCTTTCTCTTGTATGAGTT
Source organism: Bacteroidales bacterium (assembly GCA_024401415.1). Lineage (GTDB taxonomy): Bacteria > Bacteroidota > Bacteroidia > Bacteroidales > Marinilabiliaceae > W3P20-009. The sequence continues at coordinate 43,628 of JAKSLC010000006.1, forward strand.
TGCCATAAATAGTGTCATACGCTATCTCTAGATGTTCATATGAACCCTTATAGGTATATATTGCATACTTGCCACCTGCAAGGTTCTTAACACCTATTTCGCCCTTCGGACTCAGTGTCACAGGCGTAATCATACCGATATCGGATATCAGCTTGTCAGGATCAGTAACCTTAGGGTCATTATGATAGATACCCACATATTGCACCTCTCCACCGCACAACATCTTATACAGGAAACCAGAGTCTTTCTTGATTTCTTCTGCATATACCTCTTTGAGGTACTCTAACAGCGATCCCCAAGACTGGTCATAGTCTATAGAATTGTATGCTCCATAACGGCGAACATATATGATTGGTCGTTCATTGAGTTGCTCTATGCGCTCCTTGAGCTGCATAAGAGGATTAATCTTTGCTTCTTTCACGATGTAAATTGTTGGATTGTTACGATAATCAGAAGGGGATACACCGTAGCACTCGCGAAATGCCTTGGTTAAGGATGAAGGAACGTCATAACCGACCACTGCAGATACGTCGGCTATCGGTCTGTCAGTATATCGCAGAAGCTCAGCGGCCATCTCAAGTCGTCTGCGTTTTATGAAAGCCCCGATATTCTCTCCAAGCATGGCCTTCATGATGCGGTGAAAATGAAAGACAGAGAAGCCCGACATATTTGCAAGGTTCTGCACGTCTATCGGTTCACTCAAGTGACCCTCTATATAGGCAGTCACTATATTCACACGTCGCAAGTAATCGACCATCGTTGGAGAATTAGTCTGTTGTGTCTTCATCCATTATCTGTTCTGATTTACATCGGCAAAGGTAAGCAGGTTCAATATGCTAGAGTTGTCCAAAATTGCTAATGTTGTCTATATGAAAACAAACGCAGTCCGGAGAGAGTTCTCCGAACTGCGTCTTATTGTATAATCATACTATATATATTACTTCAAACCTGGGACGATACCACGCTCGCTGCTCTTAACGAAATCGAGAATCATATCGCGAGCCTCGCTTTGAGGCATCTCCTCCTCGATAGCTTTAACAGCTTGGGTTGTGTTAAGATTCTTACGATAGAGATAATCGTATACTGTATTGATAGTATCGATCTGCTCACGTTCAAAACCACGACGACGAAGGCCCACGAGATTCAAACCGCAGAATGCAGCAGGCTCACGACCGATCATAGAGAATGGAGGAATATCCTTACCGAGACGGGTACCACCCTGAATCATAACATACGAACCGATGCGGGTGAACTGGTGAACGAGAGAGCCACCACCAACTACAGCGCAATCCATAATCTGTACCTCGCCAGCGAACTGACAAGCGTTAGATACAATAATATTAGAACCCAAAACGCAATCATGACCTACATGAACGTAAGCCATAAGCAGGTTATTGGAACCGATAATTGTGGTATTCTTAGAGGCAGTACCACGGTTTATGGTAACGCACTCGCGGAAAGTATTATTGTCGCCAATCTCGCAAAGTGTGTACTCACCTACGAACTTGAGGTCCTGTGGAATGGCACCGATTGTAGCGTGAGGGAATACACGGTTGTTCTTACCCATGCGTACGCCATCACAAACAACTGCGTTGGACATGATGTGGCAGCCATCGCCGATCTCAACGTCGCCTGCGATGCAAGCGAAAGGATCGATTCTTACATTTGCGCCAATCTTAGCTTTAGGATCAACTGATGCTAATGGACTAATCATCTTCTACTAAACTTTTTTAGTTCGTTATATTAAAATCCGTATTTCTTTATCAACATACGAGCGAACTCAGCATTTGAGCCATGGCCCGAACGTGTAGCAATGATTCTGCCCTTGATAGGCTTACCTACCAATGCCAAATCGCCAATAAGGTCGAGAAGTTTATGACGAGCAGCTTCATTATTGTACTTAAGATCGCGGTCGTTCAGTACGCCCGAAGGGTGAATAGTAGGTGTCTTACCCATAAGTGCTGCCACCTGTGCCTTCTCCTCTGCTGTAAGTTCCTTCTCTACGAATACTATAGCATTCTCGAGATCAC
>JAKSLC010000060.1 GCA_024401415.1 Bacteroidales bacterium
TGACGAGAAGACTTTCAAGGAACTCGCTGAGAGCGCATTTACATTCGCTCCTCAGGTACTCGTAGAGGAATCCCTCAAGGGCTGGAAGGAGATTGAGTTCGAGTGTATCCGTGATGCCAACGACCACTGTTTCACCGTAGCTTCTATGGAGAATTTCGACCCACTGGGTATTCACACTGGTGAGTCTATTGTAGTAGCTCCTACTTGTTCTCTTACAGAGGAGCAGGTTAAGTTCCTTCAAGAGATTACCATTAAGTGTGTTCGTCACCTAGGTATCGTTGGTGAGTGTAATATTCAGTTCGCATTCAACGCAGAGACTAATGACTACCGTATCATCGAGGTTAATGCTCGTCTCTCTCGTTCGTCTGCTCTCGCATCTAAGGCTACTGGTTATCCTTTGGCTTTCGTTGCCGCTAAGATTGCCCTCGGCTACACTCTCGACCAGATCGGTGAGATGGGTACCCCTAACTCAGCATACGTGGCTCCTAGCCTCGACTATATGATATGTAAGATTCCTCGTTGGGACCTTACCAAGTTCTCTGGTGTAAGCCGTTTGATTGGTTCTTCAATGAAGTCGGTAGGCGAGATCATGTCTATCGGTCGCTCTTTCGAGGAGATGATTCAGAAGGGCTTGCGTATGATCGGTCAGGGTATGCACGGCTTCGTAGGTAACGACCATGTTAAGTTCGATAACCTCGACGAGGAACTCCAAAACCCAACTGACCTCCGTATATTCGCTATCGCTCAGGCTCTCGAAGAGGGTTACACTCCAAAGCGTATTGAGGAGCTGACAAAGATCGACGTATGGTTCCTCGACAGACTCAAGAATATCGTTGATATTGAGCATAAGCTTCAGTCCTACAACAAACTCGAGGAGCTCCCTGATGCTCTCTTGAAAGAGGCTAAGGTTGCAGGTTTCTCTGATTTCCAGATTGCGCGTTTCGTTCTCAAGAATGCAGAAGGCAACATGGAGAAGAAGAATCTCGATGTTAGAAAGTATCGTAAGGCTAAGGGTATTGTTCCTGCTGTTAAGCGCATCAATACTGTTGCCAGCGAGCATCCTGAGTTGACAAACTACCTCTATGTGACTTACGCAGTAGAGGGTCATGATATTGAGTATTACAAGAACGAGAAGTCGGTAGTAGTTCTCGGTTCAGGTGCATACCGTATCGGTTCGTCAGTAGAGTTCGACTGGTGCTCGGTTAATGCTATCAACACAGCTCGTAAGCTCGGTTATAAGTCAATAATGATCAACTATAACCCTGAGACTGTATCAACAGACTACGATATGTGCGACCGTCTCTACTTTGACGAGCTCTCTCTCGAGCGTGTACTTGACGTTATCGACCTTGAGGCTCCTAAGGGTGTAATCGTATCAGTAGGTGGTCAGAGACCTAACAACCTTGCTATGAGGCTCCACCGTCGCGGTGTGCCAGTGCTCGGTACAAGTCCTGTAGATATCGACCGTGCTGAGAACCGCGATAAGTTCTCGGCTATGCTTGATAAGCTCGGTATCGACCAGCCAGCATGGCGCGCGTTGACATCAATGGACGACATCAAGGCATTCATTGACCAGGTAGGCTTCCCAGTATTGGTTCGTCCATCATACGTACTCTCGGGTGCTGCGATGAATGTCTGCTACGATAACGATCAGCTCGAGCGCTTCCTTAAGATGGCTACAGAGGTCTCTAAGGAGTTCCCGGTTGTTGTATCGCAGTTCATGCAGGATACTAAGGAGATAGAGTTCGACGCCGTAGCCGATAAGGGAGAGGTTGTTGAGTACGCTATTTCTGAGCACGTTGAGTTCGCAGGTGTTCACTCGGGTGATGCTACAATGCTCTTCCCTGCGCAGAACATCTACTTCGCTACAGTACGCAAGATTAAGAATATCGCACGTCAGATTGCCAAGGAACTCAATATCTCGGGTCCTTTCAATATCCAGTTCCTCGCTAAGAACAATATGGTGAAGGTGATCGAGTGTAACCTCCGTGCTTCACGTTCGTTCCCATTCGTATCAAAGATTCTCAAGCATAACTTCATTGAGACAGCTACAAAGATTATGCTTGATGCTCCATACACTCGTCCAGAGAAGGGTGAGTTTGATATCGACCATGTAGGTGTCAAGGCTTCGCAGTTCTCATTCGCTCGTTTGCAGAATGCCGACCCAGTTCTTGGCGTGGATATGTCGTCTACTGGTGAGGTAGGTTGCTTGGGTGATGACGTCAATGAGGCTCTCCTCAACGCACTCATCGCTACAGGTTACTCGCTCCCTAAGAAGTCTATCCTCCTCTCTTCAGGCGCTTCTAAGGGTAAGGTCGGCCTCCTCGAGCCTGGACAGGCACGTGTCGCTAACGGATACGAGATCTATGCTACAGCAGGTACGTCTAAGTTCTTGAACGAGAATGGCGTTAAGGCTACTACAGTTAGTTGGCCAGACGAGAATGGCGAGAACAATGTAATGGAGATGATTGCTAATCATAAGTTCGACCTCATTGTCAATGTTCCTAAGAACCAGACTAAGAGAGAGCTTACAAACGGCTACAAGATCCGTCGTGGAGCAATCGACCACAATATTCCATTGATGACTAATGTTCGTCTTGCAAAGGCATTCATCAACGCATTTACTTCGGTTAAACTCGAAGAAATCAAGATCAAGAGCTGGCAGGAGTACAATATCTAAAATTTTATACTTTTTGATAATGGGAATCCTTTGGCCGATTGGTCAAGGGATTTTTTTGTCCTCATAACTCTCCATTTTTGTGCATCAAATAATAAAAAATTTGCGAGCAACTAAGGTCTTCCCCGAGTGATCCCCGAGAGATCTCCGAGTATAGCCCCACCATACAGACGGAGCGTGCTCAGTCTCAAAAAAATCAAATCCTAATCACGTGTGTCTATGAGAGTAAATATTGTTAAATATTGAAAAATCTCAAATTATTGCTGTTTGGGTGTAACCTTCGTAAAAATATCAAGGTTACGACAACTGCCGATGTTTTTGTGGAAATAACAGATAAATATCTGGAAGTCTGCAATTCGATGCCGTAAATGTTTGCTTTGTTGCGCGCAGACACATATTTTTGCTTTCACAAACATAAACATATCAACTTATTTACCAACGCTTTTTGCTAACCTTTAAACGTTACGACAATGAAAACATTATCATCTACACTTCGTTTCGCCTTCGTCGCATTTTTTATGATGGCAATGACATTATCCGTAAATGCTCAGATGTCAAAGTTCGAGGCGCTTTATGTCTATAATTTTGCAAAGAATTTAACTTTTGTAGATAATACACAAAAGTCTGATCTCGTAGTTACTGTTCTCGGTGATCTTCAACTTCAGAACGAACTCCAGAATATTGTTAAGGCAAAGACTGGTGGTCGTCGTGTTGTCGTTAAGGGCGCCGCTTCTGTAGCTCAGCTTCCAAAAAGTGATGTTATCGTGGTAGGTAAATCAATGTCTGCTCAAATGCCTGAACTCGTGGTTAATCAGGGCGATAAGGCTCTTATAGTAAGTACACAAAAGGGCTTGTGCAGCAATGGTGCAGCTATCTCTCTCTTCGCAGAGAATGGCAAACTCACATACGAAATATGTAAGAAAAATATTAAACATGCCGGATTGCATGTGCCTCAGCATCTTGTATCATTGGGTATCGAGGTGTTCTAATCTGGTTTCATCTTCGCCAATTCGCGAACTTTTATAGTAGAATAAAACCTTAGCTCTGTTTTCTCCGTAGTAGGGGGAAACAGAGTTTATTTTTTATATTCAACACAGATGAAATTAAGATTTACGACCATTTTACTACTATTGTCGTTTGTAGTATGTTTTGGTAATGCGCAGACTAGCCTGACTAAAGAAGAGATTATGGCGATGTCTATTGAGGAGTTGTCAGACCTTCCGTTGGAAGATCTTATGGCAGCCGTTGAGACTCTAGGCGTATCTAGTGTAGACGAGCTCTTCGCTATGATTATGAACAAAAACGTATCTTCTGCTTCTAAAGAGGAGGAGGATGCTTTCACTAGCCCACTTTCTTCTTCAGTTCTCACTAAGGGCGAGATGCGTACTTATGGTGTGACAACAATCGAAGAAGCTTTCCGTCTTATTCCAGGTGTTATCGTTCAAGAGAAAACAAATGGTATGTATGATGTTCAGCTTCGCGGTTTGAACAATATCCCTGATAACAACTTGTTGCTATACTCAGAAAATGCCAACACTCTCTTGATGATAGATGGTCGAGTAGCGCACAACTATGCTATGGGTGCAATCAATTTCGACATGCTCTCAATTTCTATTGAAGATATTGAACGAATAGAAGTAGTACGCGGAGCAAGTTCAGCCCTTTATGGCGGTAATGCCGTACAAGGTGTTATCAATATTATTACAGAAAAGACTAATCCTTCATCAAAGGCTATCAGTGGTAGCTATCAGATGGGTAATCAGGATTCTTATGTCGTAGAGTTGGCTCTTCGTAAGTCTTTCAGCCCTAAGTTCTCTGTAGGCTTGACTTTCAATAATCAACGTCGCGACCGTCCTACAGATAAGTTGTATATCATGCCACAGCATGGTCTTTTCATCGCAGATCGTAATGTTGCTCTTCCTGGTATCAATGAAGCTATTACACCAGAAGCTGTTGGAGCCTTGATTCAATCTGGCGCTTTGAAAGATGCTTCTAATGGCGGTTACTTTTCTGTTGATGAGATAGAGAATCTGATGCAGCTTATTACTACAGCAAATACTCAGGATCCTACTGTTCAAGAGTACTTCCTTTTCGAGACTAATTTGCCTCAGCGTGCTTTGAAGGGTAAGTATAAGGACCCAAGTTTGGCTCGCCGTACTACAGGTTTTAATGGTTACGTAACAATAGTCCCTAATAGCAACGTTCGTATCGACCTTACTGCTGGTTATCAGAATTCTATTGCTATGGCAACTCAAGTTGGTGATAGCTATATGTCTTTCGAGAATCGCCAGTCAAAGAGTACTTATGGTAATTTAAGGGCTAATATCTATGGGTTGTCGCTCAACGCCGATTTCATGACAGGCTCTAATAATTATGCTGTAGGTGTTCCTGGTTTCAAGGTTAAGCCTTTTGCTTACGATTTGTCTGCAGAGTATGATTGGCGCGTAGCTGATTTCCTCTCTGTTCGTCCTGGAGTTTCTTATCAGTATATTAAGTATGAGGACTATACTCCATCATTCGATTTCGGTAAAGGTATGGGTGTAGGTACTCAGTACAAAGAGGGTGTTCAAGAATTATGCGGCTTCTTTGATAAGGAGGCAGATATCAATACTTTCGCTCCTTCAGTACGTTTCGATGCTCGCCTCGGAGACTTGCGTCTTATTGCTGCTTTGCGTTCAGACAAAACCAGTATTCCTGACGCATGGAACACATCTTTCCAGTTCGTCGCAAATTATGTCTTCAATGATAATAATTTCATTCGCTTGAATTATGGTCGTGCTAACCGTTCTATGACAATGGTTAATACATCATCGGCCCTCACCGTTGAGCGTACAAATATGTTGTGGCCTAATACTATCCACTTCGTAGGTAACGACAATTATGATATGACCAATTTGGATAACCTCGAACTGGGTTACCGTTGGAGACCTACTAATGCTTTACTTATTGATGCAGAAGCGTTCCTCTCGTGGAGCCGTGATTATGGCGCATTGATGAGTAGGTCGGCTAATTTCAATCTGTCTCGCGAGACAATGAATAAGTTGGTTGCTATGGCATCCGGAATGCTCGGTCAGATTGCTACAGAATTCAAGAGAGAGAACTTCCCTGAAGGCCCAGAAGGAGATGCTGCATTTAGTCAGGCGCTGATGGGTGTTGCTGGAGGTGCTTTCGGAGCAGTAATGTCAGCCGCAAATCCACACAGCATCTTCCAGAAGGAGGCATTTATCCAGTATGGCAACCTCCCATATAAAGTCAAGCAGAAGGGTATTAGCTTGGGTATCGATTGGATTATTTCTCCCAAGTTGATTTCTAAATTCAACCTGAATATCCAGAAGACAACTATTGATAACTATTTTGCATACGACCAAAATGGAGCTATCTCTGCTCAGTTGCAGGAGTCTGGTAAATATTCAGGAGCCGCTTTGGCAGATGTTATGATGGGATATGCGCATACTGTATTGTCTGGTGGTGGACAAGCTGCCGGTCTGGCCTTCATTCAGGCCGCTTTCCAGAATCCTCATGCTGAGAACTATGTAGCCGCTTCTTATGGTAGTATGACTCCAGAGCAACAGCAAGCTACTCTCGCTGCTATTCTTAGCGCAGCTCAAGCAGGAAGTACAACTTATACTGATATGAATGGTTACGTTGTGGAGAATCCTTTGGCTATGTATTATGGTTTGAAGTATAATGTGCGTATGAACGAAAAGGGTGATGTTACTCTTGGTGATAGCCATTATGTTCGCCCAGAGCTTGAGAATGGTCATAAACATAAGGCAGCTCCTGCGTTCTATGGTATGGCCGGTTTAATATACAAGCCTATCAGTCAGGTTAATATCTCAGCTTTTGCAAACTTTATGTCGTCACGCGAGTATTTGACATCTTTCGGTACTGATAAGCTTTGCCCTCGTTTTACTGTTAATGCTAAGGTCGGATATAATCCTACTTCTAATGTTGAGGTCTTCTTCAATGCTCACAATTTGTTCAACAATAAGAAGAGAGAGTTCCTCTACGGAGACCAGATTCAGGGTATGTATACATTTGGCTTGAATTTCGGATTTTAATATCATTTGTAAAAAAATATTCTCAAAAAAAGAGGCGCTACTACCGGCGTCTCTTTTTTTTATATATATTTGCAAACATTAACATTTGCCATTCCCCCCACACACGATATAATAGGGAACAAAGTAATATTCTAAAACTATGAAGCATTTAATTGTTATTATTGGGTGCCTTGCCTTTCTGCTACAAGGTGTTGATGCTCAACAGAAAATGTCTAAGGAACAAGTCCTTGGTATGACTATTGAACAGTTGTCTGATCTTTCTCTTGAGGAGTTGATGGAGGCCGTGGAACTCCTTGGCGTGACTAGTGTCGACGAACTCTTTTCTTTGATCATGAATAAGAGTGTCTCTTCTGCATCTAAGAAGGAAGAGGATACTTTCGTGTCTCCTTTGTCTTCCTCTGTACTCACTAAGGAAGAAATCCGTATGTATGGTGCTACAACAATAGAGGAGGCTCTTAAACTTATTCCTGGAGTTATTGTTCAGCAGAAAACTAATGGTGTCTATGATATCCAACTTCGTGGCTTGGCTAATATACCAGACAATAATTTGCTATGCTATATAGAGAGTAGTAATACTTTGTTGATGATTGATGGCCGTCCTGCTTTCAATTATACCCTTGGCTCTGTTTACTTCGATCGACTCCCGATATCTATTGAGGATGTTGAGCGTATTGAGGTGATACGAGGTGCTAGTTCTGCTCTTTATGGTTCAAATGCCGTGCAGGGTGTAGTAAATATCATTACTGAAAAGCCTAGTGCAGAGTCTAAGTCTGTAGAGGGTTCTATTCAAATGGGTAATATGAATACCAAAATTGCGGATATTGCTTTCCGTAAGGCTTTAAATAGCAAGTTGGCTCTCGGTGCATCTCTCAATGTCCAGTATCGCGAGCGTCCTACTGATATGATATACGTGGTTGATGATGGCGATATTACCGGCCTTCCTGATGCTACTGGTAATGTAGTTGAATATGAGTATGGACAAGATGCCGAAGGTAATCCTACTGTAGTGGGATGGCATCTTATCAATCCTATCGATCCCGGTTACTATCCTCTGGAGGATGTGAATAATATGTACTATATTACATTTACATCACCATATCCAGTACCATGGGCAAAGAATGAGTATGGAATCTCTTTCACCGATCGTTTCGAGAATCCTAATCTTGCTCGTAATAGTATTGGTTTTAATGGTTATGTAGCATTAACTCCTGTTCCTGATGTCAGAATCGACCTTACTGGTGGTTATATCTCAAGCTATGCTATGCATCAGTCTTTGACTGATAAATATTACTCGAATACTTATCAGCAGGCTAAGGGGTCTTATGTGAACCTTAATGCTAATATCAAGAATCTCTCTTTCCGAGCAAGCTATAAGAATGAATCTGGTGAATACGAAATGGCAGAGCCAGAGTTCTATACTCACGAAAATCAGGTCCAAATGATGCTGGCATACGATTTCAATCTCGGTAATCTCTCTTTGCGTCCAGGCGTAGATTGGCAGTGGAGTAAGTATGAAGATTACGATTGTGAATATACCCGTCTTCGTAAAGCAGCAATGGGTCAAGGCGGTGGTTTCTTGAATTCTTCATCTGTAATGCGCTCTTTCACTCCTAGTTTCAAAGTAGATTATAAGTTAGATGGATTCCGCGTTGTAGGTGCCGTTCGTTCTGATAAGACTAATATGCCTGATAAATGGAATACATCATGGCTCGGTTCCCTCTCTTATCAGTTCAATAAGGCTAATTTTATTCGCGCTTCGTATTCTCGAGGTATGCGTTCTGCTATATTGCTCAACTCTTCTTGTTCTTACTCTTGGAGCAGAGAGTCTATCCCAGATAGAATCCGTTTCCTAGGTAACCCAGAGTCTAATCTCGTCAAGATTGACAATTTTGAGATAGGATATCGTACTCGCCCTACAAATACCTTATTAATCGATTTTGAGGCTTTCATTTCAAAGTCAAGCGATTATGGTGAACTTATGAGCAAGAATTGTGAGGCCACTTTGGATCTGAAGCCTCTATTGGCCGATCCTTCTGCTCTTATGGGCCTTAATGCTAGCAATATCCGTGCTACTATGCTCCCTCATACAAAAACTCAGGCAATTATCCAGTATAATGATCAACTCGATTTTGATGTCCATCAGATGGGAATATCTATGGCTATCGACTGGTCTATTAGCAAGAAGTTGATGCTAAAGGCTAATTTTAATACACAGAGAACAACTGTTGATGGTTATTTCCCTTATGACCAAGGTGAAGCAGTATCTAATCAGATGGCATTGGGTATCGAACGTCTCGCTCTTTCTTTCGGCGATTTAGTTCAAGCTTATGGAAAGGATATGATGATGGGTACAAATACTACTGTTCCTGCTACTTTCAAGGAGTTGATGGCTAAAGGTCTTCGAGTAAATTTTGACGAAATGACTATCTGTACTCTTAGCGAAGATTATGAGAGACCTAAAATTGAGAATAATCACAAGCATAAGGCAGCACCTTCTTTTTACGGCTCTCTTGGTTTCCTGTATCGTCCAGTATCAATGCTCAATGTTGCAGCTGTTATGAACTATATGGGTAAGCGTGAGTATCAGACTCTCTACGGTGTGGATAAACTCAACAAGCGTTTCACTGTAGATATGAAGGTCGGTTATAAGCCTACTGAATGCCTTGAGGTGTTCTTCAATGGTCGTAACTTATTGAATAACCACAAGAGGGAACTTTGTTTCATGGATATCTTGGGCGGTGTATACACTGCCGGTGTCAATTTCTCTTTTTAAGCTAGATTACTTTTATACTTTATAGGCGAGGGGTTACTCTCGCCTTTCTTTTTGCTTCAGTTTCTTAAATAATTATAAATATGCTTCGACACTTTAATGCTTTGTATTAATTATAACACATTGTGATTATCTTTGCAACAACATTTAATCGACCTATGCCAACCTATTATAGTGCGATTATTTAGTAGTTAAACCTAATACTCTTTTTAGTATGATAAAAAGACTGTGTGTGGCAGCCCTTGTTGTGTTGTCATTCGGCAGCATTACGAACCTATGGGCGCAAGATGTGACTATAACTGGTACAGTCACAGACGCTCAGTTTCACCAACCATTACCTGGTGTCGCTGTTCTTCAGGAGGATCAGAATGTAGGTACTGTCACAGATTTTGACGGAAAATACACTATTAAGTGTGCTACATCTACAGGTACTATCACTTTTCGTTTCCTTGGAATGCGCTCTGAGGAACGCTCTTTCGATGCTTCAACATCTATGATTGATGTGGAGATGCGAGAAGATTCGCAAGATATGGAAGAGATAGTGGTAGTTGCTTATGGCGTTCGTAAAAAAGGAACAATCACTGGTTCGGTATCTACAATTTCAAATGATAAAATAGCCGATGCCCCTACTGCTGGTTTCGATCAAGCTCTGCAGGGTAAGGCCACAGGTTTGACTGTTCTTAGCAATAGTGGTGAGCCTTCGCAGACTGCTACTTTCCAAATTCGTGGAACGAATTCTATTAATAGTGGTACAGCTCCTTTGTTTATTTTGGATGGCATCCCTGTATCAGCATCGGATTTCAACGCTTTATCTCCTGCTGACATAGAGAGTGTAAATGTACTTAAGGACGCGGGTAGTACTTCTATATATGGTGCTCGAGCTGCTAATGGCGTCGTAGTAATTACGACCAAACGCGGTTTGTCTATGGATCAGGCTAAGGTTACTATCCGTGCACAGCGTGGTATCAGTCAGTTGGCTCATGGTAAATGGAATCTCATGAATACGGCAGAACGTATAGAGTTCGAAAAAGAGGTAGGTCTGGATGCTGGACAGAATTATGATATCTTGGCAAAAACGGATGTTAATTGGAGAGACTTGGTTTTTAATGACGACGCAATGCTGCAAAGCTATGATATCCAAGTGAATAAGGCGGCCGATAATCTTAATTATTATGTCTCGGCAGGTTTCTTCGATCAGAATGGTATAGCTCAAGGATCAAAGTTCCGTAGATACAATTCTCGTATTAATGCCGATGTGAAAGTTTCCGATAAACTTAAAATCGGTACTAATACTATGTTGGCATATGAAGAGGTACAACAGGCTGATGATGGGCAATATTCTCTGTATTCTCCTATTTCGGCATGCCGTTTCATGCTTCCTTATTGGAATCCTTATACAAAGGATGGAAAAATTGCTAAGACGGGTTCAAAGGACTGGAAGGGTACTTCTGTAAATCCTATAGAATGGATGGATGCAAATCCGCTTAAGCATAAAAAATACAAGTCTCTGCTAAGTCTCTTCGCTGAGTATGCCCCAATTGAGAATCTCACTTGGAAGACAACTTTAGGTATCGACTATACACATGGTACCGCTGATATGAAGAGTCGACCATCGTTCCCTGCTAATAATGGTGTTGGTCGTGCAGGTAGAAGTACGTATGATAATATTAATCTCACAATTACTAATACTCTTAACTATTTGTGGGATGTAAATGACGACAATCATTTTACTTTCCTTTTGGGTCAGGAAGGGGTAAATAATACGCAAGAACAGTTTCAGGTCGTTACCCGTGGTCAGAATAATGATTTTCTGACAAATCTCTCTTCTGCAACATCAGCAACATCTTGGGGCGATGGTAAGAGTTCATACGCTTATCTTTCGTTCTTCGGTAGGTCCGAGTACAATTATAAGGGTAAGTATTACATTGATGGCTCTCTCCGCTCTGATGCTTCGTCTCGTTTTGGTAAGGATGGCCGTTGGGCAACGTTTTGGTCGGTAGGTGGTATGTGGGATATGCTTGATGAGTCATGGATGGTTGGCTCTAGAAGTTTTTTATCTCGTATGCAGATAGCTGTCAGTACGGGTACGTCTGGCAACTCAAGTATTCCTAATTATGATCATCTCGCTCTTGTCGGAGGTGGTGCTGTTTATGAAGACGAATCTGGTATATACCCTATGCAGCAGGGTAACGAAAATCTTCGATGGGAAAAACTGTGGAGTAGCAATATCGCTATTCACTCATCTTTTTGGAGTCGCTTGAATCTGAATGTTGAGTTGTATTATAAGCGTACTACTGATATGCTCATGGCCGTGCCGCAGAGTTATTCTCTTACAGGAGCAAGTAGCCGATGGGATAACGTAGGTGAGATGGTCAATAAGGGCGTGGAAGTATCTGTGGACGCCACAGTATTCCAAAGTGGTGATCTCCGTATTTCTGTAAATGCTTCAGCATCTTATAATAATAACGAGATAAAGGAATTGTATAATGGATTGGATGAGTACGAGATGAGTGGCACAAATACAAAGCTCGTGGTAGGTCATTCTGTTGGAGAGTTCTATATCAATCGTTTCGCTGGTGTCAATCCCGCTAATGGTGATGCTTTGTGGTTGACTAAGGATGGTGAGTTGACTACTGATTATAAGGAATCCGATAAGGTTATGGTGGGAAAGAATTATATCGCACCATGGCAAGGTGGTTTCGAGCTGAATGCTTCGTGGAAGGGTATAGCTCTCTCTTCTCAATGGAGTTGGGTATATGATCGTTGGATGATAAATAACGACAGATTTTTTGAGGAGAGTAATGGCTTGTACTCTGTCTATAACCAGAGTAAGCGTATGTTGTATGATCGTTGGAAGAATCCTGGCGATGTGACAGATATTCCTCGTTATGGTATTGCTCCTCAGATGGACACTCATCTTCTCGAGGATGCTTCTTTCCTTCGCCTCAAAAATCTATCGTTGTCATACTCTTTCCCTTCAGATATGCTGCATAAGACACAGTTCTTCCATTCTGCTCGTGTCTTCTGTCAGGTTCAGAATCTGCTGACGTTTACTAATTTCTCTGGACTAGATCCAGAGAGCAGTGCAAATGTATATAAGGCACAGTATCCTATGACTAAACAATTTACTTTTGGTGCAGAGTTTACTTTCTAATATGAATATGAGAGTTATGAAGAATATCATATATATACTTTTGGCAGGTTTGCTCTTTACATCTTGTCTGGATAAGTTGCCCGAGGATGCTATTCCTGCAGATAAGGCTATTACTACTGTCAGTGAAGCCAATCAGGCAGTCATAGGATTGTACTCATCGTTCCTCAGTGGCGCATTGTATAGCGGTGCTCTTAGTATTATGCCAGATATTCAGTGTGATATGGCGTATGCAATAAATGGATACACTAATGCTTATGGTGATGTTTGGCGCTGGGAGATTCTTTCTACTAATGCAAATGTAGAGAGCGTATATGGATCACTTTATGGTGTCATATCAAGTGCTAATTTCTTGTTGGACTACGAGGATCGCTTACGTAGAACTACAACTGATGATGACGACTTAGATCGTTTGGATCAGTATTGTGGAGAGGCTCACATGGCGCGTGCTTTGGCCTACTGGGAGTTGATACGCCTATTCACTAAACCTTATAATGAGGCAACCGCTGATACTGACTTGGGTGTCGTTATTACTGAACATTACAATCAGGATGGTCCCCTCTATCGAGCTTCTCTTAGGGAGTCTGTCAATTTCCTTATGGAAGAGATAGCCCTGGCTGAGGAGATGTTGAAACTTGATGAAGATTATTCTCCATCGTCTCATGGTCCTCTGTATAGTAGCGAGTATTTCAATGAATATGTGGCTCATGCACTCCACGCTAGAGTAGCCTTATACTTGGGACGTTGGGAAGAGGCAGCATCGGAATCTGGCAAACTTATAGATTGTGGCTATTACCTATTGTCTTCAGCATCGGCATTATATAGTGGTAATACAACTTATTTCGATTATCTCTGGCAGTACGATGAGGGAACAGAAACGATTTGGAAGATTGGTTTTACTCCTACAGCGTATGGAGGTGCTCTAGGTCAGGTTTTCTTTAATTACGATTTCCAGTCTGTTAAGCCAGATTATGTCCCAGCTAAATGGGTACTCGATCTGTATGATGCTAATGATCTCCGTGCAGATACCTATTTTGCTTCTTTTACAACAGGTCATACTCATGGTTTACAATGGCCTCTGTTGGTTAAGTATTGGGGTAATCCTAATTTCACAAGTCTTAATATACTGCATACTCACCAGCCAAAGGTTTTTAGATTGGCCGAACAATATCTTATTCGAGCCGAGGCTAACGCAATGCTTGGTAAGTATACTGATGCTGCAAAGGATATAGCAACACTCCGCAAGGCTCGTTATGCAAATTACTCTGGTACGCCTCAGATGGATGCAAGTACAGCTATGCAGATTATTGAACAGGAACGTGTGAAGGAATTATATATGGAGGGTTTCCGCCTGACAGATCTTAAGCGTTGGCATAAGGGATTCGTTCGTAAGCCTCAGGCAGAGAGCATAAAGAGTGGTAGCTCTCTTAAGGTAGAGGCTGACGATGCTCTTTTCGTATGGCCTATACCTCAGCACGAACTAGAGGCTCCTGGTGCTAATATTCAACCTAATGAGAGTAACCGATAACCGATGATACAAAGGATTTCAATTATAATAGTCGCTCTTCTCGTTTTGTGTTTTTCTTCTTGCGAGACTGAGTATACTAAGTATGGTGGACCATCTTATGTGATGTTCGCAGATACTTTGTCTGTACTCCCTGTACAGAATAATGATGAGTTGTTCGATATAGCAGTTGTTGCTACTGAAACGACCGACAAGGATCGTCGTTTTGGAATAGAGGTCGTTGAGTCTCAGAGCAATGCTATTGAACATCGCCATTATGTATTTGAGGATTATAATGTAATAATCCCTGCAGGTGAGCGTGTCGGCAATCTGAGAATAAAAGGTATTACGGATAATATTTCCGTAGATGATAGTCTGGGTATTACTGTTCGCCTTCTTTGCGATAAGGTGGATGAGTGGAAGATGTATGGAACTGAAACTCATGTCATTCTTCGTAAGGCATGTCCTTTGGATATGGGGGCTTTTACTGGTTATGCAATGCTGACAAGTACCTACTTGATGAATTATGCGACTAGCATGAGCCGTCTGGTAAAAACATCTATTGATCCGGAAGATCCTACAGGTATCATTATTCACGATTGTCTTTATGACGATTTCAATATCAAGGTTCATTTTACCGATAATGATATTCTCAATCCTCTTGTGAATTTTGAGGATCAGGTTGTAGCATCTACTGTAGAGGCTTTTGGAACTATTTATGGTGATGGTAATATCCATATCCGTGAAACTGCGGGTTATACATCTTATTATAGTACTTGTGAAGGGTTCCTCTTTATGTACTTCAATATGTATGTATCTGGCATGCCAGAGTCCTCTAATCAGGTAGGTACTTTCGCTAATATTCTTCAATGGATTTCTGATGGAGAGGCAGAGGAACTTATAAGAAATGGTTACTAAGATCTAACACACACATAAAAACAGAAATAATATGAGAAAAGGATTTTTTGGAAAAGTTGCAGTTATTGCTATGATGGCATCAGCTGTTACATTTACAAGTTGTGAGGATGATGACGATGCTAAGTTCGTCCCTTCGTTCCCTCAAGCAGCTCAGACTTTTACTGATGCAGAGAATTGTTCTGTCTCTTTTACTGCTAATGATGTCTGGACTCTCTCTTCGGATGCTTCATGGGCAGTTTTTGAGAATGGATCAACTACTACACAGGGCGAAGCTGGTGAACAGAATATAGCTGTGGTGGTTACTCTCTCTCGTGAGAATGCTGGTAAGACAGCAAATATTACTCTCGCATATCCTAACGCTCCTGAAACAAGTATGGTTATCGCTACTATTTCACAGAGCCCATGGGTTAGTGAAGTTAAGTTGGTAGATGCCGAGGCTATTTCTGTAGGTTATGCAGGCGCTACAATCAAAATTACATCTAATGTTGAGTGCGCAGCTAAGGAACTTCCTTCTTTCTTGACTTTCAATGGTAGAAATACTCTCGAAATCAAAGTTGGCGAGAACGAGATCGAGATCGCATTCGATGAAAACGAAATCGAGACTCAGGCTCCTGATAAGACATGGAATGGCAAGATCGAGTTCTTCGAGGAGAATGGAGAAGCTGCTGTAGGTGCTATAGACATCAATTATACAGGTATGGCTCAGGGCGAAATGCTCATAGATATCATTGCTCCATACAACT